>CAYTGQ010000131.1:0-5951 GCA_964437345.1 uncultured Lachnoclostridium sp.
GCATAAGAACTTAGGAAAAGCATCTATGTCATTTTTTACAGCGCTTTCATTAAGTCTTAATAACTTAATGACTAAAAAGGCTCGTACTTTACTGACTGCTTTTGCAGGCTCTATTGGTATTATTGGAATTGCCTTAATTCTGGCATTGTCAACCGGTTTCCAGAATTATATTGACCAGATTCAGGAAGAAACTTTAACTTCATACCCATTGACCATTACGTCAGAGACTGCGGACGTTACCTCTGCATTACTTTCTATGGTGTCTGAAACAGGAGAAGATAAAGGGAATGATATTGTAGAAGAAAAACAGTTCATCAGTACTATGTTTTCTAATGTAGGCAAGAATGATTTAAAATCTTTTAAAAAGTATTTGGAAGAGAATGAAGAAGAAGTCAACGAAATGGTATCTCTCGTTGACTATGACTATAGTGTCAGACCAATTATCTATACGGTAAATTGTAATGATGAGATTACAAAACTGAATCCAAACAGCATGCTTGAGTCATTAAGTGGAGGAAGCTCCATGGGCACTTTTATGACAAGCTCAACAACATCTATATTTAATGAGATGATTGATGACAGAGAAACTCTGGAGGCAGAATATGATGTGCTTGCAGGAGAATGGCCGGATTCTTATGATGAAGCAATTATTGTATTAACAGAACCAAATGGTATTACCGATATGCTGGTGTACAGCCTTGGTCTTCGTGATAATGCTGAATTAAGAGATATGCTTTCTAAGCTTATGGCAGATGAAAAGGTAGAAAACAACAGCGAACCTTTGGAATTCACCTATAAAGAATTAATGGATATCCAGTTAAAAGTAGTAGATGCAACAGCTACATATAAGTACAATGAAGAGTATGACATCTATGAAGATATGTCTAATGATAAAAAGTATATGAAAGATGTATATGAAGACGCATTGGATTTGAAAATTGTCGGAATTGTGTGTCCAAAAGAAGGAAGTGATTCCATGCTTTTGACAAGTGGAGTTGCGTATACAAAGGATTTAACAAAGTATATCATTGCAGAAGCTGAAAAATCTGAAATTGTAAAGAAACAGATGGAAGACAGAAATATAAATGTATTTAGTGGTAAACGTTTTGATGAAGAGGCAGAAGAATCAGGACTTGCTTTTGAAGATATGATTTCTGTTGATGAAGAAATGTTATCTTCTGCATTTGGAGTAAATATTAGTGAAGATGATATTTCCAATATGACACAAGGTTACATGGGAGAAATATCCGGTGCAATTACAACAGATACAACGGCTGCACAGAATGCATTTAACAGTACATTGGTTACAATGGCAACCGATATGCTAAACAGCTATGTAGATGATAATTACAATGCAATGATGCAGGGTGCCATGATTAGCCTGAGTGATGTGGAGACAGTTGTCAATAGCTATATGCAGTCTGAAAATGCAAAGGCATTACTGGCTGATTTGGAAGCAGACTATCTGATTCCTCAGGATACATTTGCAACTATGTATTCAGAAATCTTAAAAGGTATTTTACAGGGTTATATCGGTATGGCTGGAATGGATATGAGTCAGGGCACTGCTGCTCCAAGTGTACCAGACGGAGCAGAGAATACAGAAGCTGCAGATACAACCATTCCAGATAGTACAGTGGCAGATGGTACAGATATAAGCACAGACAATACTGTGGCATCTGAAAATACAGAAGTTACAATACCAGAAGAGGTTATTGCACTTCTTCCAGAGGGAGTAACTCCTGAAATGATTATGAATATGGATCCAGAAATGTTAAAGAATATGGCTCCTGAAATCTACGAAATGATTTATGGTTCAAAAGCAAATGTCGGTGCTGCAGGCAGTACAGTATCTACAGACACAGCAGTACGTGAGATTTTAACAATTGGTACTCAGACAACGGATACAAGCATCAGCGATGGTGCTGCTACACAGCCAAGTGCAGATTTGACTGCAATATTAACAAAAGAAATTATAGCAACAGCGATTCCTCAGATGGTAGAGCAGGATGCTATCAAAGCTGCTTCTGCACAGATTGCAGCAGGTATGACAGAAGCTGTTATGCAGAAAACAATCCTCACAAAGGTTGGTGAACTTACAGGTGAGTTAATGGGAAGTCTGGCAAATGCATTTAATGTGGACAAGGAGTCAATCGCAGGAGCATTCCAGTTTGAATTAAGTGAAGAAGAATTAACACGTCTGATGGAAACAATGACAACAGGAAACGTGGAAAGTAACGCAGATACCAATCTGCTCTTACTTGGATATCAGGATATTGAAGAACCTTCCATGATTTCTTTCTATTTCGTTGATTTTGATTCAAAAGAGTTGTTCGTAGATTTTATTGATGCGTACAATGAAGAAATGGAAAAAACTGATGAGGAAAAAGTGCTGAACTATAGTGATATTACAGGAATTCTGATGTCTTCAGTAAGTACTATTGTCGATAGCGTTACTTATGTATTAATTGCTTTCGTAAGTATTTCCCTGGTAGTATCATCTATTATGATTGGTATTATCACTTATATTTCTGTGTTAGAACGTACAAAGGAAATCGGTGTACTTAGAGCGATTGGTGCATCTAAAAAGAATATTACATCAATCTTTAATGCAGAAACATTTATCGTAGGTTTATGCTCTGGTCTGTTAGGTATTGGAGTAACCATGGCACTTGTACCACCAATTAACTTTGTCATTCATAGTGTGACAAATAACTATGATATTAATGCGGTACTGCCAATTAACAGTGCAGTTATATTAATAGTATTAAGCGTAATTCTTACCTTGATTGGAGGTTTTATTCCATCCAAACAGGCGGCTAAGAAAGATCCGGTACTTGCACTTAGAAGTGAATAAAGTAGTTATATAGTATTTGAAAGACTCTCTGAACCAACAGGGAGTCTTTTTAACTATGTAACAGATAGAAATTAGTTTTAGGTTTTAAAAGAAAGACAAAAATGTTATAATAACTAAATAAAAGTCAGAAAGGAAATGTTATGCTGGAAGCATTATTGAATTTAGATGGCAATATTTTATTATTTATTCAGGAATATATACGAAATCCATTGCTGACTCCAATTTTAACCTTTATTACGTCTTTAGGAGATGGTGCGAGGATTTGGATTATAGCATCGATTTTATTATTGATTCCTAAGAAAACAAGAAGAGTTGGGATGATGAGCGGATTAGCACTATTAGGTGTATTATTTGTTAATAATACGCTCATTAAAAATATTGTGGCACGGCCAAGACCATATACAGTATTGGAGAATCTGAGTATTTTGATTCCGGAGCCGGATGAATTTTCTTTTCCATCAGGACATACGGCCAGTTCTTTTGCAACAGCTATGGTATTTTATCGTCAGTTTCCTAAAAAATGGGGAATTCCGGCATTGATATTAGCTGCGCTGATTGGTTTTTCAAGGTTATATGTGGGGGTTCACTATCCAACTGATGTGTTAGGCGGAATAGTGTCTGGAACGCTGATTGCTATATCAGCAGAATATATAGTACTCAAGGTGTTGGGATTTTTGGAAAAGGAAAATGAATCAAAGAGAAAGAAGTATAATATTTGAAATTATAGGATAGGAGTTTTATTATGCAGGAAATTTTAGCACGTGCAGGATGTTTTGTTGCAATTATCATATTAGGATATGTTCTTCGAAAGGTAGGATTTTTTGAAGAAAAGGATTTTAAAGTATTATCTAAAATTGTGTTAAAGATTACATTGCCGGCAACGATTGTGTGCAGTTTTTCTGGGAAGCAGATTGATCCGGCAATGTTGGCACTCGGTTTGCTTGGCTTAGGCGGCGGCATCATTTATATGAGTCTTGGATTTCTGTTAAATCGTAAAGCAGGAAGAGAACAGCAGGCATTTGAGATTATTAATACCAGTGGTTACAATATTGGTAACTTTACACTTCCATTTGTACAAAGCTTTTTAGGGTCATCAGGTGTAATTGTAACCAGTCTTTTTGATACTGGCAATTCAGTTGTTTGCTTAGGAGGAGCCCATAGTGTGGCATCTATTGTGAAAAATGGGGACAAGTTTTCAATAAAAACCATAGGAAAAGCCATGATGAAGTCGGTTCCATTTTTAACCTATGTTATTATGCTGACCTTGAATGTACTGCATATTTCCTTACCTGCAACGGTAGTTTCCTTTGCAGAAATCATTGCAAATGCCAATGCATTTGTGGCAATGCTGATGGTAGGTGTTGGATTTAAACTGACTGGAGACAGAAAACAAGCTGGAACCATAGCACGTATTATAGCTGTTCGTTATAGTATAGCGTTGTTAATCGCATTAGGATGCTATTTTGTATTACCTCTTCCGGTAGAAATGAGACAGACGTTGGTAATCTTAGCATTTAGCCCGATAGCGTCTGCAGCACCGGCTTATACAGAGCAGTTAAAAGGAGATGTAGGGTTGTCAAGTGCAGTGAATTCTATATCTATTGTTTGTAGTATTATATTTATTGTTGGTGCATTATTAATTATGCTGTAAAATAGAAAAGTTTATTATATGGCATTCATTTGATAGAGGAAAATTAGTACAGTAAGCTACGGAGCGGAGAAGACAAATGAGTAGAAGTAATAAGAAAATAGAAGAAATTCGACCATGGAGTAAACTTCATAGCAGCATTTTCGAAAAATTTGCAATGGAATTAAAAGAAATACCAGAGACCGGTGAAATGCCGTTGCATGGAGACCAGGATTTAAAATATTGTTTGGAATGTCAGAGTAGACGTTTAAAAGAACGGGGCTTGGAGATGAAATATGAGATAGTTCCACGTGGCCATTTTGCCAATGGTGGAGGGCTAAACCGTTCATGGAAGGATGAGCATTACGTCAGCAGAATGGAATATCGCACCTGTCATTTATCCAGAGTATTCTACCGTAATGGAAAAAAGGCCTATGAAAAGGATAAGGATATGATTTTCTATCAGATTATTACAGATGTTCATAAGGCGGATGTGATAGGTGAGGATTTGCATGGCTGCCCTAATTGTGGTGCTGTCAGCATGATAAAGGTGTTGGAAAATGGCTGTCCTTATTGTGGTACATATTTTAAAATGACAGATTTGTTTCCAAAAGTAAGTAACTATTTCTTTATTCAGGATGTTAGTGGTACGGAAAAAGAGGTAAAAGGTCAGATTAGTAGGTTCATTATTCCATGTATTCTTTTAAGCATTATTGGATATGCAAGTGGAGTTTTTAATCTTTTATTTGGAGTAAAAACACAGCTGTCTCTTTTAGCCAGTATTCCGGCAGGAATTATATGTGGTGGTATTTTAGGCTATGTAGTGTGGGCAACGTCTACATTATTTACTTTGTTTAAAAATGCGGGAAAATCTATGCCAATGTTAATCAACACCGCTGGTTCAGAAAAGCGCTTTGCTAATAGGATGAAGAAATACAGCCCGGAGTTTTCCTATGAATATTTTTCAGATAAAGTAGTATCGTTGCTTAAAACTGTTTTATTTACAGAAGAACCATCCAAGCTTCCGTTTTATCTGGTTGAAGGGAAAAGCATTTTGCCAGAGAACATTATAGAAGCATCTTACGCAGGTGCGACTGCTTTGAAGCGATTCTATGTAAAAGAAGGTTACTGCTATGTAATAGTAGATGTCTATATGGAAGATATTTATGACAACGGAAGACGAATCTACAATAAAGATGATATTTTCAGGGTGCATTTACGAAGAAAACTTGGAAAAATGGAGAATTTTCATTTTTCAATCAGTCATATTCAGTGTAAAAACTGTGGAAGTAGTTTCAATGCAATGAAGCAGAGAAATTGTCCGGCTTGTGGGACAGAGTATGAAATTGACGATGAAGAATGGGTAATTTTGCAAATTAAAAAGTTATAAAAAAGATTGCTTGAGTTTCCGCATTTTGCACATCACATAATGGGGCGTTATCTTGCTGTGCAGAGTATGATTTTTCA
>CAYTGQ010000132.1:0-5920 GCA_964437345.1 uncultured Lachnoclostridium sp.
TTCGCAGAACTCTTATTTTGAGAAGTTGATAAAAATATGAAAACTCAAGATGCCTTCTACTGTCAAATGCTGGATAATAGATATTTTTTATGATACACTATTGTTTAGAAAAAAATGCTTTGCGCCATAGAATGGAGTGATTTTTTATGAATAAAAAAACAGTATTGGTAACTGGTTCTTCCCGTGGAATTGGAAAAGCTATTGCCATCAAATATGCAAAAAAGGGATACAATGTAGTTATTAACTGTAAAACTAATGAAGAGTTACTTTTGAAAGTAAAGAAAGAAATAGAAGGTTATCAGACAGGCTGTCTAGCATTTACCGGAGATGTGGGAAATTATGAAACCTGCCAGCTTCTTTTCAAAGAAATCAAGAAATGTTTTGGTTCTCTGGATGTACTAATCAACAATGCCGGTATTTCCTATATCGGACTTTTGACAGACATGGAGCCTGAAGAATGGGGCACGATTATCCAGAATAATCTGACCTCTGTATTTAACTGCTGCCACCTGGCAATTCCTGACATGGTAAGAGAACAAAAAGGTAAGATTGTCAATATTTCGTCTGTCTGGGGTGTTGCCGGAGCTTCCTGTGAAGTTGCCTACTCTACAACCAAAGGCGGCATCAACTCCTTTACAAAGGCTCTTGCAAAAGAACTTGCCCCTTCTAATATTCAGGTTAATGCCATCGCCTGTGGTGCTATCGACACAGAAATGAATCATTTTCTTTCTGATGAAGAGCTGTTACAATTAACAGATGAAATTCCTGCCGGACGACTTGGCAGAGCTGAAGAGGTGGCAGACCTTGTATATTCTGTTACTCATAAAAATGAATATCTGACCGGACAGGTCATTCATTTAGACGGAGGATGGATTTAAAAGTAAAAAACAGGGAGGCTTGATATGATATGCTTCCCTGTTTTTATGTTCTTGATTGAGTTTACTATAATCTGTCTGTTACATCTAACAACAATACATAGAAAAACGGTTCTTTTGTTACCGGATCTTCTTCCAAATGCCCAAAGTCATTAATATAACGTACTTCTCCGGTTTTGGTTATAATACGATACTCAATATAATCCATTTTCCATTCTGTATGCGGAATCTGTTCATTGATTTCTCCATCAATACGATAACGGTCATCCGGATGAACCATTCCAACAAAAGAATTACCTACATACTCTCTAAATTCTTCCTCCGTCTCACAGTCATACATTGCCACAATGGATTTGCTTACTGTAAGCAGCTCCTGTTTGCCTTCGGCTTTATAAGAGATAAAACCGCCTCGCGTCTTTCGGATATCCATTTTGTCATATCGTCCCAAACGCTCTGCAAGAACTCTCTGTAACACTTCATTCAAATACTCAGGATCAACAGTCTTATTAAAGATACCGCGTCTGTCAATGTTATCTTCAACAGAAATCAATGCTGTAAAATCTTCTGCCGGCATAGGACGATAGAATAGATATCCCTGTGCAAATCTAACTCCCATATCTCCAAGAAAAGTTGCCTGTTCTTCTGTTTCTACTCCTTCTGCAATCAGTGGTATATCAATCTCGTTGGACATACTGATAACAGATTTCAAAATACTTAGACCTTTTTTCATATCATCCTTGTCAATATCCAAAAACTTCATATCCATCTTAATAACATCGACTGCTATCTGTTGCAGCATATTCAGTGAAGAATACCCACTACCAAAATCATCCATCAGCAATGTAAATCCATCTTCTCTTAAATTCTGTACAGTTTCCACTACTTTATTGCCATTCTCCACGTAAGCACTTTCTGTAATCTCCACCTTCAGATATTGCTTATCAATATTATATTTCTGAACCAGATTATTAATTGTCTGAACTACGTCCATAGATAAAATATCAATACGTGAAACATTTATTGATACCGGAACCGGTTCAATTCCTCTATCTTCCCATTTACGAATCTGTCTACATACCAGTTCCCATACATGACGGTCTACATCACTGATAAAACCATTCTTTTCAAGAACCGGAATAAACAATCCTGGTGGCACAAGCCCTTTCACCGGATGTTTCCATCGAACCAGTGCTTCAGCACCAACAATTTTCTTACTATCAATTCTGCATTTTGGCTGAAGGTAAATGATAAACTGTTCCTCCTTCAACGCATCTCTCGCTTCTGATAAGATACGGAGTTCATCTTCTGCTTTGCTGGTCATTCCTTTATTGTAGTAGCAGATTCGGTTTTCAAAATTACCCTCTACATAGGACAAAGCTTCCACTGCATAATCATACAACTCAATAGCTTTTTGTTCTTTACCTTCAATATAATACACACCAAGTCCCGGAAGGAATCCAACGGTATCTCCCAGCTTAAGTGCAATCTGTATTAATTCTTTTTCCAATTTTTCTAACAGCCTTGTATTGGCAGGTAAAAGAATTGCAAAATTGTCTCCTCCAAAATAGGCCGCAATACCTTTATATTCTACCTCATATACTTTTAAAGTCGCCGAAAATTCGGTCAAAAATTCATCTCCGGCTTTTCTTCCGTACCACTTATTAAATAATTTGAAATGTTCAATGTCAATTGCTACCAGACAGTATTCACCCGGTTCGCTTTGCATCCTGTAATCAACCATATCAAAGAACTGTTTTCTGCTTCGAAGTCCATAGGAGCAGGAAATTTCTCCATGAATATAATACTCTAATGGTACTCCCGCTTTCATCAGTTCTTTATTACGATACATTTCTTCGTTTGCCTTTGAAATCAGTTCCAAAGCTGACACCGGAGCACTGTCCCATGCCACACCCAAAGATACCGGACAGGTCATTTCCTCACACTTACATGATTCATTCCAATTTTGTACCCATGAATCAATAAGCTTTCTTACCTCATCCTTAGTATAATCTTTAGCAATCAGTAAAAGCTTATCTCCTGTATAACGGTAAGCCATAACATTCTCATTCTGTAGTGCACGGATACTGTCTGCCGCTCTGCAGAGTGCCTTATCTCCTGTTGTCCTTCCATATTTCTGATTTATCTTTTTCAAATCATTCAGGTTGAAAAAAAGAACACCACAAGATACCATGTCTGCATATTCTCCTTCCACCATGGCATCTAATTTGATTCTATTATACAACTGTGTCAGCCCATCTTTTTCCGCTCTTATCTTTAAGCTGATACGACTGTTTAAGTCTCCCTCACCATTTTCGCCCTCTTTGCTGAATATAAGTGCTATTTTTTGTCCATCTTCTTCCAAAACAGCCACATGAGCAGTTCTTGGAATACCCTCTTTTTTCGCATAAAACTCACTGGAATGATAAGTTATGGTGAAAGAATCTCCATCTTCTACATTCTCATTGATGTAGCTTCTCCACCTGTCTACTACGTCCTGACGATCTTCAGGGCAGATAGACTCCACCAGAATCTGACGGATTTCATGCCATTCAAATGGAATCTTGTGTTCCTCTATCTGACCATCCTCCAGATAAATGTAATAACAATTCCGCGTATCCAATTCAACTTTTACAATATCGGAATATAAATCCTTCATTGAGTTAATAAATAGCTTTTGTAAATATTTCATACACTTTTTTCTCCAATTTATCCGCTGTCTTCAAATTCTCCTAAAAAAATTTTAACACAAATTTCAACTTTTTCAAGTTTTTTCAGTATATTTTATATCAAAGTTCAAAAATGTAAGAATTGTCTGTAGTATATTTACAAATATGAGAGATATATGCAAGGAATGTATGTAAAATAATCAATACATTTTTATAGTTATTTCACATTAAACACATGCTTATCAAGTCTGTCAAAGGCTTCCTGCACTCTGGATAATGGCAATGCCAGATTAATACGAAGCCCATATGGCACATGGAACATCTGCCCATCCTGACAGGCTACTCCTACATCCCAGCACATTTTTTCTAATTCCAGGATTGTCTTTCCATGGGCTTTACACCATTTTTCACAATCCAAAAGAAGCATATAGGTTCCCTGTGGTTTGCTTACCTCCACACCTTCAAAATGCTCTTTGATATAGTCATAGCCATAATTAATGTTACCGCTAATGACTTCGCACAGTTCATCTACCCACTGATGACCTTCTGGTTTATAAGCACCAATCAGGGCATGCATTGAAAGCACATTCATGGAGTTGTAATGTGGTTTTGCTGATTTAGCGCGTACTCTGTCACGAAGATATTTGTTGTAAATCACATGATAGCTTCCAATCAGCCCTGCTAAGTTAAATGTCTTGCTTGGTGCATACATGGTAACAACACGGTTCTTTGCATCTTCATTAATAGTGTGCATTGGAATATGTTTATTGCCATTTAATATAATGTCAGACCAGATTTCATCACAGATAACGACACAATCATTTGCTTTATAAACTTCCAATGCTTTTTCCAATTCCCAGCGTTCCCAAACTCGTCCACATGGATTGTGAGGATTACAGAAAATAGCCACATGAATGTTATGTGCCTTGATTTTCTTATCCATATCTTCATAATCCATTCTCCAGATACCTTCCTCATCTTTTACCAACGGACTGTGAATAATCTTATATCCGTTATCTTCTACAGAATGAGTGAATCCAATATAAGTTGGACTATGTAACAGTACGCAGTCTCCCGGTGCTGCAAATGCTGTTAAAGTAGAAATTACTCCACCAAGAACACCATTTTCATATCCGATGTATTCTGCCTTTAAGTCTGTTACACCATTACGTTTTTCATGCCAGTTAATGATTGAATTATAATAGTCTTCAGATGGATTAAAATATCCAAATGCCGGATGGTTCACACGTTCAATAATTGCTTCCTGAATCGTTGGTACTACTGGAAAGTTCATATCTGCAATCCACATTGGAATCACATCGAAGCCTTCCTTTGGTGCATCCGGTGCAAATCCCTGCATATTTCCTATACCATCCACTGCAATAGCATCTTTTCCATATCTGTCCAAGATTGTTGTAAAATCGTATTTCATTACGCTACACTCCTTTTCTTTTGAAAATTTCTATGGTTAAATAATAAAATCAATCTACTTCATATCTGATTTTATAATAATCGAGATATTGTTTAAAGGTATCCTTTTTCTTCCTGCCAGTTCGCCAATCCACGATCATAGTAGATTTTTAATTCATCTCCAATCCAGACATACAATAAATGCTCCCGAACAATTACCTGCGAGAGCATTTATTTTTAATTTATTCAGTTACAATTATTCAACTACATCAAAAGCATTTAACATCTTATTGATTGCAGCCATAGCACCATCTGGTAAGCTGCCCTGCATGCCCATCATCATTTCTACCTGGAAGTTTTCAAGCATACCCCACATTGGCATATCTGGACCAAATTCTCTACCTGCAAGTTTTTCAAATGCAGCTTTTGCATCTGGGTTCTTAACAACCTGTCCAAGGGTACTCTTAACACTTAACTTGCCTTCTGGGAATTCCATTACTGCATCTGGATCTAAATCAACGCTTCCTTCTGCTGTAAACCAGTTAGCTGCGCCGCCTTCACTGTCATCCTGTCCTGGAAGAACATAGATTTCTGGTTCTACTTCAACTTTTTCAATTGTAGCGGAATCTTTTACTCCATTTGCAGTTGCAAGAAGAATGTTAGCACCATCTTTTAATGCTACTGTGAAGATAGCAATTCTGTCTACTGGCTCTTTTTCTCCTACTAATTCAGCATTTAAGTAAAGCTGAACCTTATCCTGGTTAGAGTAAACTTTGATTTCTGTTGTTTCTCCGGCACGCTGTGCATAACGTTTGCCAGCAATGTGTACCATTGGTTCTGGATTCCAGTATGCTTTGTAAATATAGTAGCTGTCTTTCTTAGTCTTTCTATCCATTGTAACAAGACCTTTATTATTACGTCCTGCTACGCCACCTTCGTCACGAGCTGCACAACCAAAGTCGAACATGT
>CAYTGQ010000133.1:0-5682 GCA_964437345.1 uncultured Lachnoclostridium sp.
TGTAAAAGAATTGTATTTTTATGTCGATATAGATTACAATGGAATTAGTATGATGAATCGAGGTGACGTGCATTTATGGCAATAACCAGTAACCGAATCCCTAACAATCCTGCTTCCGGCAATCCCAGTGCCAATAAAACCGCTGGCAGAAATGTAGGAAGTCTCAGCAATTATGGACAATCTGTCCCTGTAAAGCAGTTATCTGTAGGACAGGTTTTAAAGGGTGAAGTAACTGACCTTCGTAATAATGAGGTCGTTGTTACACTGGAGGATAATACAAGGGTAGCTGCCCGACTTGAAAATGGTGTTTCTCTTTCCATTGGGGATACTGCTGCTTTCCGTGTAAAGGATATCTCCATCAGCCACATCACATTGGAAACTCTTCCCAAAAGCGAGAATGCCATTGCTAACAGCACCATTAACAAGGCATTAGAGGAAGCCGGACTTCCTAAAAATGATAAAAACATAACCATAGTAAGAGAGCTGATGAACCAGGGTATGCCTATCAACAAACAGGCAATCCAGAATATTTTGATTCAGTCTTATAACCATAAAGACGTGGATGTCAGCACAATCATTCTGATGAACAAGCAACACATACCTTTGGAAAACGGTGCAGCAGAACAGCTTCAAAATCATATAGATGGTGTCCATCCAATGGCATCAGATATCTCCTCTCTTGCAGAGGAAGTAGCTAATCTGTTACATGATTTTGCTACTTATAATACATCAGAAGGCTGCGTTACTTTTGGAAAAGCATTATTTTCTATTTTGTTTAACACCAAAGGAGCGTCTGCTCCAGAAATGCTTCCTTCCATAGAACCAGATGTTTCCTTCCTTTCCAGTGAAGAACGTACAGAACTGGTTTCTACATTAGAAATGTTTTCTCTTCCGGAAGATGGAAAAGAGGGAATCTTAAATGGAACACTTTCTCTTCGTGATGCCATTGCCCTGACAAAACAGAATATTAATATTGCAATGACCATTGATGACAATCATCTGGCTGAGCTGAAACAACGTCAGGAAGCCGAGCTTATGGAAGGCAGTGTCATCACTTCTCCTGCTGAAATGGAAGCTGAACTCAACAGCCTTACCAAAACAATTGAGGCTTTCGATATTCCTTCTGTTGGAAAGCTTTTAGAAGAATACAGTCTATTGCAAAATGAAAACAATGAAATTGGGGCAGTTTTAGATGCCGAAGGCAGAGAAAATCTTTCTGAGCTGTTAAAGGATTTTCCTTTTAGTCCAAAGCTTAAGGAATTAATTGCTAAGGGCGAAGCCTCTGCAAAAGATGTGTTAACTACACTAAAAAATGTTATGCCTTTGACTGACGGAGAACAATTGAAAGCTTTATTCCAATCCAGAGAATTCCAATCTGTATTACAGGAAGGCTTAACTGCCAGCTGGACTTTAACTCCAAAACAGTTAAAGAATCCAGAAGCCGTAAAAAAGCTTTATGATAATCTTTACGAGCAGACTGCAAAATTAAGTGAACTCAGTAAAACTTCCTTTGTTTCCGGGCTTTTGACAAAAAGTGATTTGGAAACACCTGCTCAAAGCCTAAAGCAGAATATGGATTTCATGAACACATTGAATCAGATGTTCCCTTACGTGGAGCTTCCAATCCATCTGAAGGAGCAAATTACCCATGGTGACTTATATGTTTACACCAAAAAGCATACCCTAAAGAAAAATCCATCTAATATCAGCGTTTTACTTCATCTGGACATGGAATCCTTAGGACCTTTGGATATTAAACTGAATCTTAATGGAAATGTTATTGATTCTATTTTCTATTTCTCTGATAAGGAATCCATGAATTTAATTTCTAATAATGTTTTCTTACTAGAGGATGCATTGGTTGAAAAAGGATTTCTTTTGAGAACTTCAATGGAAATGCAGGCAGAATCCACAAATGTGGTAAAAGAATTTATTGAAAGAGATACAAAGGAAGCCCCATTACAGCGATATACTTTTGATATTAGAGCTTAACTGTTATTATTTTCTAATACTCAAAAATAATCCAGAATAGAGGAGAAGGAGCTGTTTATACAGCTCCTTCATTTTGATGAGTTATTACTTAGCTATTTTCAAATAATTAGAACATTCTGTTGTTGATTTCCTGTGCAACTAATGCCTGGTCTTCTGTCATTTCTTCAAAAAATCTTAATTTTAACATAATATACATCTCCTTTTTACTGCTTATTACTCATTTTATATTGTTACTCAAAAACTCACTTCAAATTTGGGAAAGTGTTTATTGTTTTGTGATCACTTTGTAACTCACTTTCTGAAATTTATTTTAAACCTTTTTATAAAAAAATACATTGCAAAAAAACAAAAATCACATTGCAAAAAACGCAAATTTTGGTATAGTATAAATGTAGGTATTAAAATCACTATATTTATCGTAGCAGAAAGGCGAAAATCTATGCAAAAACAGGAAGTATTTAGTTTTAATCATTTGAATTACGAAAAAGAATATACAGATGTCAGAGAAATAAAATACGACCTCCATTGTCATGAAAGATACGAAATATATTACATTCTTCACGGCGATGTAAAGTTTCTGGTAGAAGGCTATGAATACCGGCCAGAGCCTTATAGCGTGCTTTTGATAGCACCCCATCGCTTCCATGGATTACAGGTTATTTCCGATAAACCTTATGTACGATGCCGTATTCATTTTTCACCAAAGCTTCTTACCAGACAAGAGCAGGAGCTGCTGCTTGGTTCTTTTAATGGCGAAAATATCATGTTTTCCAATATTAAAGAATATGAACTGGAACGCTACATGGATTCCATTGAAGAATGTCAGAAATTTACTCAGCCTTTACAAGACATTGCAATTCGCGCACGACTATTATCACTTTTAGTGCAATTATTTGCAATCTCTCACTCTGCTGTCGGTGGTCTGGATGCCAGTGACGAGACCAAAGAAATTCTTCAATACGTCAATGAACATTTAACAGAAAACATTCAGCTTGAAACATTGGCGAAACAATTCTTTATGAGTAAAAATCATTTAACCAAAATTTTTAAAGAGGCAACCGGAAGTACTGTTGCCAATTATATATTACAGAAGCGTATGTCTATTGCCAAAGGCATGCTAAGAGCCGGCGAGCCTGCTACCATAGTAGCAGAAAAGCTGGGATACGATGAGTATACCAGCTTTTATCGTAATTATAAAAAAGTATTTGGTTTATCTCCGGCTAAAGAAATCGAACAAATATAATTCCACTAAAAATGCAGAGCCATTTCTCTTTGAAATGAACTCTGCATTTAATCTACAACTTCGCTAATATTAAAGAACTAAAATCCCAAGATGTTCTAAAAGAATCTTAAGTCCGATAAGAATCAGAATTGCTCCTCCTGCGAATTCTGCTTTGTTTTTGTATTTTGCACCGAAACGGTTACCAATGGCAACCCCTACAATAGATAAGCAGAATGTTGTGATACCAATTATGGTAATGGAGCTTACAATATTTACCCTTAAAAATGCAAATGTAATACCAACTGCAAGGGCATCAATGCTGGTAGCTACTGCCAGCATTGCCAGCTCCTTTAAGTCATAGCTAATGCCTCCACATTCTTCGCATCCGTCCTCTTCTTCCGGGCTGAGAGCTTCTTTAATCATATTGCCGCCAATGAAAGCCAAAAGTCCAAATGCAATCCAGTGGTCAACACTTACAATATAGCTTTCAAACTGTACGCCTAAAAGCCAGCCAACAAATGGCATTAATGCCTGAAATCCACCAAAGAAAAGTGCAACTAAAGCTGTGTACTTATAGTCAATTTTCTTCATATTAAGACCTTTACAAACTGCAACTGCAAACGCGTCCATGGAGAGTCCTACTCCAATTAAAAATACCTGAATAAAATCCATTTCTTATCCTCCGTAATAAAATAATGATAGTACATAGCTCCCTTTCATCTTTTATACAAAAAAAGCGAGCACATCACTGTACCCGCTTCAAATCATTCAATGTAATGTCCCATGAAAAGATATAAAAAAGACGTAGTACAGCCAATGCTGTACATGAGTCTCGTTATTTAATGTAAGCCAGACCTTTCAGTCAGTATGTTGACTTACAACATCTAATGATGCTAACTACTCCCTCATGGACTCATATTAGTTTATCACAAATTTTTCTTTTGTCAATAATTTTTATCAATTAATCTGGAATTCCTTTAATTTTCTTATTATACAAATTTATAAACAGCACGGTACTAACTACTACTGCTACCAGCTCTGCAATTGGATAAGACCACCATACCGCATCCAGACCAAAGTTCACTGCAAAAATATATGCAACTGGTAAAATAACCAACAGCTGACGGATAACAGATGTGATAAGACTGTAAACACCATTTCCAAAGGCCTGGAATACAGAACTTGTTACAATTCCATAACCTGCAAAAATAAAGCTTAAAGAAATAATCCTAAGTGCCTTCACACCGATTTCAACCATTTCAGGCTCTGCATCAAACAGAGAAAGCAACTGTACTGGTGCAAGTTGGAAAATCAGCACACCAATTACCATGATACCACATGCAAGTCCTATGCTCAGCTTAATTGTGTTAATAATTCTTTTTTTCTTCTGTGCTCCGTAATTGTATGCAATAATCGGAATTAATCCATTATTAAGACCAAACACCGGCATGAAAATAAAGCTGTTAAGCTTGAAGTAAATACCATATACCGATACTGCCACTTCTGAGAACATCAGTAAAATCTTGTTAAAACAGAAGGTCAGAATCGAACCGATTGACTGCATAATGATAGATGGAATACCTACCATATAAATAGTCTTAATAACCTTTATATCCGGACGGAAGCCTTTTAAAGAGAATTTGATTTCTTTATTTTTTTTCAAGTTAAAATAAAGTCCCACCAGCATAGATACAATCTGACCAATTACAGTTGCAAGTGCAGCTCCTGCCGCTCCCATTTCCGGAAAACCAAACATACCAAAAATCATAATAGGGTCCAGAATAAGATTCGTAATAGCTCCACTCATCTGACCAATCATAGAATAAATGGTGTTACCGGTAGCCTGAAGCAGACGTTCAAGAATAATTGCTCCAAACAGACCAAAAGACATGGTTGCAATAACTGTCATATACTGCACACCATTTTCAACAACTGCCGGATTGTCAATCTGACTTTCAAAGAATATTCTTACACCAAATACACCGAACAGTGCAATTACGATATAACTGCAAACTGCCAAGAACAAACCATTCATAGCAGTTTTATTTGCCATCTCAAATTTCTTTTCTCCAAGACTTCTGGAAAGCAGTGCATTAACACCAACTGCTGTTCCTGTTCCCAGTGCAATCATTAAGCTCTGAATCGGGAATGCTAAAGATACTGCTGTCAATGCATCCTGACTATATCTTGCCACGAAAATACTATCTACAATATTATACAATGCCTGAATCAGCATAGAAGCCATAATTGGCAGTGACATACTGATTAAAAGCTTCGGAACAGGCATGACACCCATTTTATTTTCCTGCATCTTCTGTGTTTCTTCCATTTATTTCACTCCTGTTTTTCTAAAAATCATCCTATCTTTCGCACAATTGACTATTATAGCAAAATATCAAAAATTATACAAGAGGGAAAAAACTTGAGTTTCCGCATTTTTTATACATCACATAATGGGGCGTTATCTT
>CAYTGQ010000134.1:0-5677 GCA_964437345.1 uncultured Lachnoclostridium sp.
CTGAAATGCAACTGCCTCTACCAATTCCTATTCCATATCTTTTTCCGATTTTTTTTCTTTCTCTCTTCTCAGTCTCTCCAAATTCACTTTCCCACGTTCCTCATAATCATCCAAAAAGTTATATGCCCAATCATCCTTATGATAACCAATAACCGTCTTCAGATTAATGTTGGTAACGCTTTTGAAAATATTCTTTTCGATAATTTCACTTTCTTCACGAAGCTGGTTAATTAATGCTGTAACTGCATCTCTCTTAGAAAGCTTTTCATTTCCTTCCATAGCTGCTTTCTCTGTAAAACGGCAGGCACACTGGATAAACTGCAAATCGTTATATTTGCACCATGCTATAATATCTGCTTCCTTCACAAGGTACAATGGACGAATGAGTTCCATCCCCTCAAAATTTTTGCTGTGAAGCTTTGGCATCATAGTTTCTATTTTACCGCTATATAACATTCCCATTAAGATTGTTTCAATGACATCATCAAAATGGTGTCCTAATGCGATTTTATTACATCCAAGTGCCTGTGCATGGGAATACAGATACCCTCTTCTCATACGGGCACAGAGATAACATGGGCTGTCATCAATATCTTCTACAATATTAAAAATATCTGTCTCAAATACGGTTAATGGAATCCCCATAACCTTGGCATTATGCTGGATTAAATCCCAATTTTCCTTGTTATAGCCCGGATTCATAATAAGAAATTCCAAGTCAAATTTCACCTGTCCGTGTCTTTGGATTTCCTGGAACAGCTTTGCCATTATCATGGAATCTTTTCCACCGGAAATGCAGACCGCAATTTTATCGCCTTCTTGAATCAGTTCGTAATCTCTTACTGCCTTGGTAAACTTTCTCCAGATAGGCTTGCGGAATTTCTTAATGAGACTTCTCTCTATATTCGCAGTACGTTCTTCTGGGGTCAGCTCCTCTGCATATATCATCTCAGCACTTTCACTTTTCTGTATCCCATTTTCTATTTTATCATTCTGTAAGAACTCTTTATTTTTTTGTACTTCCATCGAATCCTCCACATTCTTTTTTAATTAAGCTGTTTTGACTTTTCTAAGCTTCCAACGTTTGCAAGCAATAAATCCGACTCCGGCAACTACCATCACCGCTGCCACTACCATGGAAACGGGAATGTTGGTTCCCCACAAAAGTAACTGGTCAGTTCTAAGACTTTCAATCCAGAAACGTCCTGCACCATATCCTGCAAGATAAATGCAAACCAGCTCACCATCAAATTTCTTTCTCTTTGTATAAAGCAGAATAAGGATTAAGATAACCAGATTCCACATAGATTCATAAAAGAAAGTAGGATGAACAAGAATCGTTCCATCTGTTACAAATGGTAACAATTTCATTGCAGAAGCTTCTGACATATGTCTGACTGCCACGTCCCAAGGAAGCTGCATTGCAAAAAGACTGTCTCCAGCATAACCGCCAAAGGCTTCCCTATTAAAGAAATTGCCCCAACGTCCCATAATCTGTCCAACTAAAAGCCCAACACAAGCAGTATCCATTATAAGCCCAATCTTTACTTTTCTATATTTGCAGAATGCGACTACTACAATAATAGCCACAAGGATACCTCCATAGATACCAAGTCCGCCATTCCGGATATTAAAAACCTGCATTAGATTATTCTTAAACTCGTCCCAACTGAAAATAACATAATAAACTCTTGCACCAACAATAGAAATTGGCACTGCAATCAATGCCAAGTCCAAATAAAGTTCTGAATTCTGTCCGGTTCTTTTTGCCTGCCATGCAACAACCATATAGCCGATAATCATACCTAATGCAATAATCATCCCATAAAATGCAATACGGAATCCAAATACATAAATTCCATTTGATACATTTTCCAGATAAATTCCCAGATTAGGAAATGCAATATCAGGTATGCTGTCACTTAAATTTGTAATTAAATTCATATTTTTACCCCCATTAAGGTATCTCATAAAATATCCTTTAAGCTAAAGAAAGCCCATTACAGGCTTTCTTTTATTATTCTCCTATACGTTAAATAAGAACAGCATAACGTCGCCATCTTTTACAACATACTCTTTTCCTTCTGTACCTACAACACCTTTTGCTTTTGCTGCAGAAAGGCTTCCAAGTTCTAATAAATCCTTGTAGTTTACAACTTCTGCTCTAATGAAACCTCTTTCGAAATCGCTATGGATTTTACCAGCTGCCTGAGGAGCTTTTGTTCCTTTTTTGATTGTCCAAGCTCTTGTCTCATCTTCACCTGCTGTTAAATAGCTGATAAGACCCAGTAAGCTGTAGCTTGCTTTAATCAGTTTTTCAAGACCGGATTCTTTTAATCCAAGATCTTCCAAGAACATTGCCTTTTCATCATCGTCAAGCTCTGCAATTTCCTGTTCAATCTGGGCACAAATAACAAATACTTCACTATTTTCTGTAGCGGCAAGTTCACGAACAGCTTTTACATGTTCATTGTTGGCTCCATCATCTGCCAAATCCTCTTCCTCTACGTTGGCTGCATAAATAGTGGATTTTGCTGTTAAAAGATTATATCCTGCAAACCAAGCCTGCATATCCTCATCATCCGGTACTTCAAAGGTACGAGCCATCTTATTGTCTTCTAAATGAGCCTTAATTCCTTCAAGAAGTTCCATTTCTTTTGCATATGTTTTATCCATACGAGCCTGTTTTGACACCTTAGCAATACGACGTTCTAAGATTTCTAAATCAGAAAAAATAAGTTCAAGATTAATTGTCTCAATATCTCTTGCTGGATCAATGCTTCCATCAACATGAACAATATTGGAATTTTCAAAACAACGTACAACATGTACGATTGCATCTACTTCACGGATATTAGCAAGGAACTGATTTCCAAGACCTTCTCCTTTGCTGGCTCCCTTTACAAGACCTGCAATATCTACGAATTCGATAACAGCTGGAGTTACTTTCTTTGATTTATACATATCTCCAAGAAGCTTTAATCTTTCATCTGGTACAGCTACAATACCCACGTTAGGGTCAATAGTACAGAATGGATAGTTTGCAGATTCTGCCCCTGCCTTTGTTAATGAGTTGAATAATGTACTTTTACCTACGTTTGGAAGTCCAACGATACCTAATTTCATAATATTTATCTCCTTTATTGCTTCATACGCATAATATCTCAATATAACTTCTAAAGTTTAGCATAAACACGGCATTTTTTCAACCAAAATTCTCAGAAACTGCATATACTATTTTTATACAGTAGAAAGGTGACGAAGAAGACTAAAAAGTCTTCTCCATCACCTTCTTTTTTAAGAACTCTTTGGTTTCTTTATCATCTGTCAGATCGAGAAGCTCCAGTGCGACAGAAATAAACAATTCATTCGTATAATCTCTCGAATAATCGTTTTTATCATCATATAAAAACGATAATTGAAACTCCGTTAATGCCTGCGCATAGATACGAGCCTCTGTTTCACGACTGGAACTTTTAGATCGTTTCAGATAGTTCTGCTCCGTCTGGGCAACAATGGCTTTTCGCAAATCCACTTTTTCAGTATGCACTTTTAATAAGGCATCCATAAGTTCTTTGTGCTGTGAAAAGGATCGATGAATGATTGCCTGTGTCTGTGAACTAGGAGCTGATTGCAATTCATCTTTGGTGCTTTCTGTAACAGAAAAAAAGTAATCCTGCATTTTCTCTGCAATTTCAAATTTATCATGAAAATGGGCATAAAAGGTTGCTCTGGAAACTGGTGTTTCTTCCAAAATATCCTGAATGGTAATTTTTTCGAAAGGCTTTTGTTTGAGCAAGAAAATTAAAGCTTGCATAATAGCCTTATCTGTTCTCATAAATTGTGAATTATCTGACATGACAAAACTCCTTAACATCATATAATAAAGAAACAAACTGTTTGTTAAACAAATAAAACTGTCATCATTATACTACACTTCTTTAAATTGCAACATATTACAATCTTATTCAACATGTACAGTAACAATACTTTTTGTTCAGTCGTCAAATTTAATACAGATATTGTCTGTTTTCCTTTTAAAAGTCAGTAGGTACAATAAAAAACAGAGCTTAGCTCTCCGCCCGAAAGGGATTATATACTAATTAAAAGGGACCCCCTTCCAACAACCCAGTTGGAAGGGGGTTCTGCTTTTTAGACTACTATTTCACTCATAAAAATTATTTGATATATAACTGTGCTACTAACTGTTCACTAGCATCTGCTACATAATCTAAATGTACAAGTCCGTCATCACCAGTATAAGAAGTATATGCTTTTCCAGCTGGAGACGTTACTGTATATGTTCCGTCAGCATTTGCTACCCATGTACATTCTTCTGCAATCTGATATTCTGGTAATTCCATTGTACAAGTACCATCTTCATTGAATGTGAATACTAATTTATCCCAATCCCATGTAAATGCTGGTACTGTCGAATCTGTTGCAGCTACATCTTCTGTAGTTGTTTCAGCTTCTGTAGTTGTTTCAGCTTCTGTTGTTGCAGCATCTTCTGTGGTTGTTTCAGTTTCTGTTGTTGCTTCAGCCTCTGTAGTTGTTTCTGTTTCTGTATCTGCCGCTGTGTCATTTCCACCACAAGCTACAAGTGAGAATGTCAGTGTTGCAGCCATAAGTAATACTAAAAATTTCTTCATGATTTATGTCCTCCGAACAATATATAATTTGTACAAAATTGTACTATACATTTAAATGTATTTCTAAAATTTGCTTTTAATATCTCAATTCATTGGTAATACATTAAGTTAAATTTTCTTTTATTATTCTACTACTGGAGCAAATGTTTCACCATCTACTGTGAATACAAAGCTACCTACAGCATATGTATTTACATACATACCCGGGTTTTCTTTATCGAATTCAAAATCTGTTCTACTTGCACCTGCCATATAGTATCCGGTACCAGCAGCTGTATCGATTGTTACTGTTTCGCCATCCATTGTGTATTCACCTGTCATAGTTACATCCATAACTTTAGTTCCACTGCCATTTGACTCTGTTGCATAGAATGCATATACATATGTGCCGTCTTCTTCTAATGTTAAAGTTGCAACCTGTTCACCTTCACCACGTGGCTCAGAATATGAATAATTTTTTGGGAATTTGTCACCACCACATGCTGTGAGGCTAAGTACAAGTGTCATAGCAGCTACGAGAGCTAATAATTTTTTCATCTTTTTCATTGTTGTTTTCCTCCAAATTTTAATATAAATCTTTTATTACCAATGAGATTAAGCTTCTTCATTTTCTTTTTTCTTTGTCTTTACAATCATAAAAATACTTGCACCAAAACCAATTACACCTACAGCACCTACACCATAAATCAGAGCTCTCCACCATGGGATTACCTCTACAATCTTACTTGAAGGAGCCATACCGTTCATTGCAGATGAGTTTGCAACTGTATAAAGGATGCGATGTGTTGCTTCTCTCATTCTATTTGCAAGAGCTGGATCCTGTGAGATATCGTATTTCTTTAACTTATCTACTCGTGTACCAGGACCGCCTGATGAGTTATCCCAAGAATCTGTACCAGCCATGATTCCTAAGAAAATATCATATGTCTTTCCAGTGTTAGAATAGTCTGTTAATGCGAAGCCATCCATTCCCCATTCACCACGTAAGATGTTTGTCATAAGTCCTTCATGAGCACCTGTCCAAA
>CAYTGQ010000135.1:0-3284 GCA_964437345.1 uncultured Lachnoclostridium sp.
TTTGAAGAAGTAAAAGACTTTGCGGAATGTGGACTTTGTGGTACAGCAGCAGTTATTTCTCCGGTTGGTAAAATCGTTGACCACGGCAAAGAAATCTGCTTCCCAAGCGGAATGACAGAAATGGGACCTGTGACTAAGAAGCTTTATGATACTTTAACAGGTATCCAGATGGGAAGAATAGAAGCTCCGGAGGGATGGATTAAAGTAATTAAATAATAACGATTTAGCGCATAGATGCTCTGAATAGTTATGATTAATGAGTTTATAAATGGAGGCAGAAGGATGGGACAGACAAGGAAACCAGTGGCAGGGGATATTTACAGACATTTTAAGGACAGACTTTATGAGATAATAACCATTGCCATCCATTCAGAAACAGAAGAGGAAATGGTAGTATACAGACAGATGTATGGAAACCTTGAAACTTACGTAAGACCGCTGTCCATGTTTTTAAGCGAAGTAGACCATGAAAAATATCCGAATGTAAAGCAGAAATATCGTTTTGAACGAGTTGGAGCTTTACAAAGAGATGAGGAAGAAGTAAGCAAAGTACAGGAAATTTCCGTGAAGGACAAGGCCATAGCAGAAGAGAAAATGACAGCAAGTACAGATAAGCCTGTAGAAAGCATGGAGGAAGTGGTTGATGATGCAACCAGCCTTTTAATGAAGTTTTTGGATGCCAGGACCTACGGGGAAAAGCTTACTGTTTTGGAAGAAGTAACATGTGAATTGGACAATAGGACAATTAATAACATGGCACTTTCTATGGATTTGGTCATTGAAGAAGGTTCACCAGAAGAAAAACTGGCAGAACTCAAAGAATGTATCCGGACTAAAGCAAAGTATGAATGCTTCCGTTTGAATTAGTTAAAACAAATATAAAATCTTTGAAAGAAAAGATATGAATACACAAAAGACTGCATAAATTATTTTGATAGACTTTATGAACTTCAAGTTGGAGGAGATATGTCTGGAAAAAGAATTCTTGCAGTTTTTTGTTATTGTATGCTGCTTATGAGTGTTTTATGGGAAAGAAATGTATATATCCGTCTGGATACGGAACAGGAAGTACGGGAAGTGTCAGGAGAGAGTGTAGAGAAGAAAGAAATAACAGAAGAGAAGGTTGCTTACCTGACTTTTGATGATGGTCCTTCTGAGCATACAGAAGAGGTGCTTGCCATTTTAGATAAAGAGGGGGTGAAAGCAACTTTCTTTCTGATTGGTTTTCAGATTACAGAAGACAGGGAAGAACTTGTGAAGAAGATGGCAGAAGAAGGACATCTTCTGGGAATTCATACATACAGTCATAAGTCAGAGGAAATATATAGTTCAACAGATGCTTATATAGCAGATGCAGAAAAGACGGCAGAGCGTATTTATGAGGTGACAGGAAAGAAACCAAATATATATCGTTTTCCATGGGGAAGTATAAATTGTTATGTTTCTGATATTTGTGATGATATTATTAAGGAGATGTCTGAAAAAGGCTATGAGTATTATGACTGGAATGTCAGTGCTGAAGATTCTGTAGGAACACCCTCTAAGAGTTCAATTATAAAGAATATAAAAAAGGATTTTGGAAAATATAATCAGCCGGTTATTTTGATGCATGACTCAGCAATTAATGAAGCAACAGTGGAAGCTTTGCCGGAAATTATTAGAATGTTAAAAGAAGAAGGTTATAGCTTTGCCACAGTAGATCAAAGATATAGGCCTTACCATTATTCCAGAAAGTAGAAAAAACACTTTTCCCAAAATAAAAAATATGGTATGCTGTAACTAGAAACGAAGGAAATAGTTATATGAGGGATGTACTGGTAGAAAAGGAGGAATGTCTATGTCAGTATCTTCTGTTAATAATATAAGCAAATCCTATGAACAGTTGTCTTCTATGAAGAAGATTAATTCAGCAGCGGATAATGCAGCTGGGCTTAGTATTGTAGAGAAGATGAACAGCCAGACCAATGGCTATGATGTAGGGACGGATAATGGAAAAGCAGGTCAGGACCTGATTAAAACAGCGGAAGGTGGACTTGCGTCTATTCAGGACAGTTTACAGCGAATTAGAGAATTAGCTGTACAGGCTTCCAATGGAATTTATGCTCCAGAAGATAAAGCAGTAATCCAGCAGGAAGTGGAACAGTTAAAACAGGGAATTCAGGATGCAGCAAAAGGAACTGAATTTAATACAATGAAGCTTTTAGATGGCAGTATGGCAGATTTGAATCTTGCTTTGAATCCAGATGGAACCGGCATGGAAATCCAGATGTATAATTCTACATTAGAAAGCCTTGGTATTGAAGATTTTGATGTAACAGGCAACTTTAGTATAGAAGACATCGATAAAGCCATTGAGAAGGTAAGTGATGCAAGAAGCAGTCTTGGTGCTACTTACAATGCACTGGAGCATGCAACTGCATATAGTTCTGTTGCCAGTGAAAATCTGACAGCAGCTTCCAGCAGAATGGAAGACTTAGATGTAGAAGAAGCAATTTCTGATATGAAAAAGCAGGAAGTATTGGATGGATATGCTTTAATGATGCAGAAGCTCAAAATGGAGCAGGATGCCAAGAAGTTGAATGTGTTGAATGTGAATCAGTTGTAATAGACATAAAGACGAAACTGCCGCATAGATGTGCGGCAGTTTTCATAAGAAGGAATTTATTATGGAACAGAGAATTATATTGAGCAATGGAGAGAATACTTTGGATTTTTCAAGATTAGAAATGAATCTTATAGATATGATGAAAGAACAGCAGTTAAAGCTTGGATATATGAAAGAAACAGTCCGTTTATATTATCCGCTGCTATCATTAAATCGATTTTTTGGAACTGATTGTAATATAGAAGAAATGACTTCCTTATTAAAAGAATTTTGTGTGGAAATGAAGGAAAAATTGGGTGAAATCAAGGTTTCTAATAAAGAGGAGCGTTTTTGTCTTGTGATACCGCCAGAGGGTTCAGAATATGTTCATGAGCATATGAGGGATAATGAATTTATTGCGGATTTTATAAATATAATCGGAAAGCATGGCTGTACTATGGAAGAGATATTACAGCAGTTCTATAATCACTCAGACAAAGTGCATGTTGAAAGGATGGAACAGGAGGAATTTGATTATCTGGTGTATTTTGAAGACGGAGAACCGGATAATTACCGGTACTGCATTACTGATGAAGGATGTCATATTATTTATCACCGGTTTACGGTAGAGGATTATGAGGATATATATTTAAATAAGTAGAAAATGAGCCATGCCATTCGCCCTATACCGATATAAACG
>CAYTGQ010000135.1:3384-5670 GCA_964437345.1 uncultured Lachnoclostridium sp.
CATTCGCCCTATACCGATATAAACGAAACAAATGAGCCATGCCATTCGTAAAATGCCAGAGTAAGTATTACACTTGAAAGTGAAATCTTTGGCTGGACATTTTACTCATGTCGGGCATTCGCCCTATACCCAAATAAAAGAGACAAGATGTATGTGAGTAAACTCCCACATCTTGTCTTTTTATTTGAGTGCATGGCTCATTTATAAACAAAGTATTAAAAAGATATAAAATCCAAAATTAACCTTGACAAAGAAGATTTCCAGTGGTATTTTATGTGTATATTAAATGTTAGCACTCCTAAAGGTTGAGTGCTAACAGAATAAAAAACATCGCAGAAGGAAGTGATTTAGTGGAACTGGATGCAAGAAAGATAAAGATTTTACAGGCTATTATCCGAAACTATTTAGAGACTGGTGAGCCGGTTGGCTCACGAACTATTTCTAAATACACTGACTTGAATTTAAGTTCTGCAACAATCCGTAATGAGATGTCAGATTTGGAGGAGATGGGCTATATTATTCAGCCTCACACTTCTGCTGGACGAATTCCTTCTGATAAAGGGTATCGACTTTATGTAGATACCATGATGGAAGACAAGGTTCAGGAAATCAGTGATATGAGAGCTGAACTGGAAGAAAAGGCAGATAAGATTGATTTGCTTTTACAGCATGTGGCAAAGCTTTTAGCGGTGAATACCAACTATGCAACAATGGTTTCAAAGCCACAGTATAAGCATAAGAAGATTAAATTCATTCAGCTTTCCAGTATGGATATGAATCAGTTGCTTGCAGTTATTGTTACAGATGGTAACATCGTAACCAACCGTTTTATCCATGTAGAAGAATTATTAGATAATGAGACAGTATTAAAGCTTAATATTTTATTGAATACTTTCTTACAAGGTCTGGATTTGACGGAAATTAACATGGCACTGATTCAGAAAATGAAGTCACAGGCAGGTGAATACAGTGCAGTGGTCGGAAGTATTTTAGATATTGTAGCTGAAGTTATTACTTCGGTAGATGATATGGAGATATATACAAGTGGAGCTACTAATATTTTAAAATATCCGGAACTTAGCGACAGGGAAAAGGCAAGCGAACTTCTTTATACTTTCGAAGAAAAGAAGCAGTTGACCAGACTAATAACTGACACTATGGAAGATAATGAAAGCAGAGGAATTCAGGTGTACATCGGAGAAGAAACGACGGTAGAATCCATGAAAGACTGCTCAGTAGTTACTGCAACCTATGAAATTGAAGATGGCGTTTATGGAAAGATTGGTATTGTAGGACCAAAACGAATGGATTATGAAAAGGTAGTCAGTACACTTCAGACCTTGATGGTCGAACTGGATGATATATTTAAGAGGAAAACGTAGAAAGGCGGTTTAAAAGTGGAAGAAACGAAGCAGAAGGATGAAAATATAACTGCTGAAACAGTTGGAGAAGCGACAGATGAGACTGTTGAAGAAGTGAAAGCAGAAACAGCAGAGGAAGTGACTGAAGAAGCTGTGGAGGCAGAATCTGAAAAGAAAGGCTTTAAGAAAAAAGACAAAAAGAAAGATAAAAAAGAAGATAATAAAAAGGATGAGCAGATTGCAGAATTAAATGATAAGCTGATGAGAACTATGGCTGAGTTTGACAATTTCCGTAAACGCTCTGAAAGAGAAAAGACCCAGATGTTTGAAGTTGGAGCAAAGAGTATCGTAGAAAAGATTCTCCCAGTTATTGACAACTTTGAAAGAGGACTGGGAAGTGTTCCAGAAGCAGAAAAGGGCAGTGCCTTTGTACAGGGAATGGAACAGATATACAAACAGTTTTTGACTTCCTTAGAATCAGTTGGAGTAACACCAATTGAAGCAGTTGGAAAGGAATTTGATCCTAATTTCCATAATGCAGTAATGCATGCTGAAGATGAAAATTATGGTGAAAATATCGTATCTGAGGAATTACAGAAAGGATACATGTATAAAGAAACTGTTGTAAGACACAGTATGGTAAAGGTAGTAAACTAATTAGCAATTAACCTATAAACAATTATTACAAAAAATCATTTTATTTCATTAGGAGGAAAAGCCCTCTGCTCGCATAGGGCTCGCATTTTTCTTCGAAAAACAAGGAGGACTTATTATGGGAAAAATCATCGGAATTGACTTAGGAACAACAAACTCTTGTGTAGCTGTTATGGAAGGTGGACAGCCGGTAGTTATCGCTAATACAGAAGGTTCAAGAACAACTCCATCTGTTGTTGCATTTACAAAAACAGGTGAAAGATTAGTTGGT
>CAYTGQ010000136.1:0-5669 GCA_964437345.1 uncultured Lachnoclostridium sp.
GTTAAACCGGAAATATCTGTTACTTCTTTTGCTTTTACCCATTTTGCTTCTTCTGGGATTGGTGCAGCACCGTGATTAACACCCTGTGCTACTGGGCACATCATTTCTACTTCATGTGAATAAATCATGTTATTACTCCTTTCAAAATACAACTGACTTGTATTATTTTTAACAATTCATCGTTCCTATTCTCTCATAAAATGACAAAATAGTCCATAGGCTTTTTTAAATTTTTGAAAAAAATTATCTTTTTTCTGCTATTTCACCCTGTTTTTTATAAATGCTATTGGCTGGAACATAGCCTCTTACCATGGAAAGCGGATAAACATTACTGTTCTTTCCAATGATAGTTCCCGGATTCAGTACGCTGTTACAACCAACCTCAACGTAATCACCCAAAACAGCTCCTACCTTTTTACGTTCTGTTGGGATTTTTTCACTCTCACAGCTAATGGTTACCAGTGTTTTATCTGATTTTACATTGGATGTAATGGAACCTGCTCCCATATGGGATTTATATCCTAATATAGAGTCTCCAACATAATTATAATGTGGAACCTGTACGTTATTGAACAGGATTACATTTTTAAGCTCTGTAGAATTGCCAACTACACAGTTTTCTCCTACCAAAGCATTACCACGTACGAATGCTCCCGGTCTTACTTCTGTATTAGCACCAATAATAGCCGGTCC
Organism: uncultured Lachnoclostridium sp.; assembly: GCA_964437345.1. GTDB lineage: Bacteria > Bacillota > Clostridia > Lachnospirales > Lachnospiraceae > CAYTGQ01. The sequence continues at coordinate 694 of CAYTGQ010000136.1, forward strand.
TGCAATATAGTTATTTGGATAAATCTTTGCAGATTTGGCAATCCACACATTTTCTCCCTGCTTGTCATACTCTTCTTCTGAAAGGTTTTCTCCTAACTGTAAAATAAAATCCCCAATCTTAGGAAGTGCTTCCCATGGATATTCTACAGACTCTAACAGCTCTTTTGCTTTTGTCTGACTCAAATCCCCAAATAAATTTTTAATTTTCAACTGTTCCATAAATTTCCTCCTCTTTTATCGTTGAAAAGCTTATATTTATTTCTTAAAAACAAAAGACTTTTTACTTGTAGTACGCCGCCGACTGGTCAAACAACTGTCGCAATGCATACTGATTATTAAGCCCCTTTACTCCCTGGGTCCATTTACCAACATAATTATTTAATTTGGTCATGTATTCTTCTTCCGTAACCTCTCCATCTGCCACATAGGTAAGTCCTTTTTCCCAGCTTGCGGTAAGCTCTGGATTAAGCAGTGACCGTATGGAAAGATTCACTACATGGTAAACTAACTCACCCTGAAGAGTCGGTGTAATAATCTGTGTTTTTTTATTAAGGTTCAGATAACTGATACGAATGAGCTTATTAAGAATCTCAGCTCTGGTTGCACTGGTTCCGATTCCGCTTCCTTTAATCTGGGCACGAAGCTCTTCATCTTCGATAAGCTGCCCTGCATTTTCCATGGCAAGAATCATGGAACCGGAATTATAACGTTTTGGTGGTGAGGTTTCACCCTCTTTAATATTTAATGCACCTACGGTAATTTCCATGCCTTTTTTCAATTTTTCAGCCATCGCCACTAAGGATGCATCAAACTTATCTTCACTCTGGTTATCATCGTCTTCGCTGTCCTTTCCAGTGTTTTCTTTCGTTTCAGTTCCCTTAGTTTCATTGTCTTTATCCGTAGTATTCTTCTTAAAGAAAGAATACTTCATAACTTCCAGATATCCTTCCTGAGTCATTACTTTAAAGGAGGCAAAAAAACTTTCTTTTCTAGGTATTTCTGCACCTTTTTCCGCTTTCCCAAGCTCACCTTCAACCGGAATTGCTGTTGTAACGCTGGTTTTCTGGTAAATCGCCGGCGGATAGAAAATACTCAAAAATCTTCGCACTATTGTTTCATAAACCTTCTGCGCTGTCGGACTTACACTGGTGAGTGCTCCAAGTCCCTGCCCTGTCGGGATAATGGCATAATGGTCTGTAATCTGCTTGTCATTGACATATTTGGTCTTAGCCAGATTCTTATAGCTTCCTTCTGCCAAAATCTTTTCCGCATACTCTTTTCCATATGTATAATTACATAACCCGTGAAGGTTCTTGGTAATTTCCTTGCTAACCGCTGTGGACAGAACTCTGGCATCAGTTCTTGGATAAGTTACCAGCTTCTTTTCATATAATTCCTGTACGATTTTAAGGGTTTCATCAGGACTGATTTTAAACATCTTTGAGCAGACATTCTGAAGCTCTGCCAGATTGAAAAGCAATGGCGGCTGTTTGGTTTCTTTTTTCTTTTCCACCTTTTCCACAATTGCTTTAATTGGCTGACTCACACTCACTTCACTAATTAACTGCTCTGCTGTCTGCCTTTCCTTAAAACCATTTTCCTTATAAAGCAGCGGAGATTCAAAATATTTGGAACCTTCCACCGCCTTCCATTCCCCTTCAAAGGACTGTTCCATGGCTTCCATCTGCCCAAGGACACGATAAAATGGAGTTTTCACAAAGTTACGGATTTCCTGTTCCCTGCGGACAACCATACCAAGAACACAGGTCATAACACGGCCTACCGAAATAGAAGTCCATTTTTTACTGTTCAGATAATTGTTGACAGTCTGTCCATATTTTAAAGAAAGAACTCTGGAAAAGTTAATTCCCATCAGATAATCTTCTTTTGCACGCAGATATGCCGCTGAGGATAAATTGTCATAAGCAGACAAATCCTTAGCTTCCCTGATACCACGAAGAATCTCTTCCTCTGTCTGGGAGTCAATCCAGACTCTTTTTTTCTTCTTATCCTTAGATACCCCTGCCATTTCATCTACAAGACGGTAAATGTACTCTCCTTCTCGTCCCGAGTCGGTACAGACATAAATGGTATCTACTTCATCACTGTTTAACAATCGTTTTACCGTATCAAACTGCTTGCTTACATCAGGAATTACCTCATACAAGAACTTATCAGGTAAAAAGGGCAAAGTTTCCAATGCCCATTTTTTATATACCGGATCATAAACCTCCGGATAACTCATAGTTACCAGATGTCCTACACACCAAGTAACAATGGCATTATCCGCTTCCAGATAGCCATCTTTTTTTCTTGCATTAATCTTCAAAGCCTTGGCAAATTCCTGTGCCACACTAGGCTTTTCTGCAATAAATAACGCCTTACCCACTAATCTAAATTTCCTTTTCTTCGTTTTCTAAGTATTTTTTAGCAATATCTGTTCCAAAAACAATACCTACAATGAGAACACCTGTAATACAAAGACATCTAACGATTTTGTAAATATCTAAATCAATATTTACACTTACTCCAGTACCTTTTTCTTTGTAAATTCCCTGTTTATTCATGTTATAATCCATCCTTTCAATTTCTATATCTCTTTCATCTGGCTCCTTTTTCATTTCTCTTAGAGCCTGCCCTGCTGCTCCTAATCTTAGTAACCAAGTTCTTCCCCAACTAAAATAACCTTAATTCTGTTAGGAATTCTTGATTTTCTGGTAATTACGATTTCGCAGCACATACATTTTTCCTGTAAACAGTTACCGCAACGACCTAAAGTTGCACATGGAGTCTCTGTGTTAAGACGTACTCCATTTGGTGGTGCTGCGACATTCTGCGTTCTCTTAATACCAGCTTCCACATCCGGCACGATTTTATTCATTCCAGCCACGATAATTACATTCTGTGGTCCATGAATTAAGCAGGCAACTCTGTTACCCATGCCGTCAATATTAACTAATTCCCCATCTAAAGTGATGGCATTGGAGCTCATAAAGAAATAATCGCAGGTTGCAATCTTTCCATACATTTCTCTGGATTCTTCCGGTGTCTTAGGTGCCATTCTGTCATAAACCACATAGTCAGAGCCTTCCAGCTCATCGAAGAAATCCACCTCTTTTAATGTTTCAGAACCACCCCATGCAACAGAGCATCCAGGTGTCAAAAGACGTTTAATCATAGGCACTACATCTTCCTTTGAATCACAGTAGTACCCTTCAATCCCCCTCATGTTAAACTTCTTAATGATAGATTCCGCTAAATTCTCATAATTCTGTTTCTTTGGTGACATGATAACTCCTCCGTTCTTTTTTTATTATTTACTTTTACATAAGTATTCATATCAATATTTTAAATAAACATTGTCATATAAACAGGAATATACGTAATTCCATCTTCATACTTTAAATCTTTTGTATAGATAATATATCTGTCTTCTACTTTTAACTGATACTTTTTAATGAGATAATCAAAAGATTTGTGTGACTTATAGTTAGATGATTTTACTTCTACTGGACAGACTTTTTTCTTTTTTACAGTCATAAAATCAATTTCGTATTTCTTTTCCTTTTCATTTCCTTCCGGCCTATATAAGTACTCATGAAAATATAGTTTATGCCCAGATGCCTTTAACATCTGTGCAACCATATTTTCTAAAATCATACCCTGATTAATCCCTAAATCATCAATAATCAAAGCCTTATATAAGTCTTCATCTGTCTCATCTCTATTCTTCATAATCTGCGTCACCAGCAAACCTGTATCACCCATATAAAGCTTAAAATTACTTCTATCAGAAAATAATTCTAATGCCACTTCCGGTTTGGTTACATTGATACATTCATTGCCTATCATTGCTTCAGATATGAAACTTACTGCATCTACATAATTTTGATAACGTGCATTCTTGTCGACTAATGAAAATTTAAAATGTGAATTTTTATTTTCCAGTTGTTCTGGAATCGTTTTGTAAATAACAGATGCCTTCTCACGATTTTCTGTATCATATTTTGCCAAATCTTCTTCATATAAATCCAAAATATTTCTCTTCACAAAATCAATTTGTGCAAAGGTTTTTCCGCTTACATATGCATCAACTGCCTGAGGCATCCCCCCAACTGCCATATAGGTTCGAAAAATTTTCATAATCTTCCTATGAATAGCATCTCCTAGGGGTTTCCTTTTTGTAAAAGCATCTTTTATTGCATCATAGGTAACTTCATCTTCCAATGCCCATAAATATTCCTCAAAATCCATTGGGTACATCTTAATTCGATATTCTTCTGATGGAATAAGAATGTCTTGTACATTCCTTCTTATCGATATGAGAGAACCCGTTTCAATGTAGTTATACCTTCCATCAGCCACAAGATATTTAATTGCCTGTCTGGCCACTGGAAATAATTGAACCTCATCAAAAATCAAAACACAGTTTTTGCCTTTTAGGCTTCTTCCCTTCAGCAAAAACAGATTTCGAAAAAAAGTATCCAAATCATCTATATTCTCAAAATTATTTCTTACATCTTTATTCTCTTTTGCGAAGTCAAGAATCATATAATCATCATATTCTCGTTTTGCAAATTCTTCTACAATTGTACTTTTTCCAATACGTCTTGCCCCTTCCAGTAATACTGCCGAGGTCCCTGCCGATAATTCTTTCCACTCTAAAAGCTTACTATATACTTTTCGTTTAAAAATCATGTGCTTCCTCCTCCTCATCTTCGTCGATATTATTATATCACGAATTTTCAAAATATATACATCATGTTTTTAACGAATTTCCAAAATCTTTTTCATATATATTCACCAGAATCCCAAATCACTTCTATACTTTTTTTCACTATGTTAAGTATACACTTTTTTATTCTCCTTTACAAGAAAAAAGCCCCGCGTATACGCAGAGCTCTCTATAACAATTCTTTTTACAAAAACTCTTCTCTAATCTCTATTGAAATTTGTATTATTATATGGTATACTAT
>CAYTGQ010000137.1:0-5628 GCA_964437345.1 uncultured Lachnoclostridium sp.
AACTGAAGCGTTCCAGTTCCCCAAACTGTCTTTTTAACGCTCTGCATACCCCACAGTAATATCCCTGATAGCGCTCTATTTCTTCTTCCGTTAACTCACTTTTACTGCACACTACATATCCAAACATAATCAATCCCATCCTCTTTACTTTTCTTCCGAACTGACTTTATTCTTGGATTTTAACACGTAAATCTGCCAAGTCAATGGACTTTACCATTTTTTAATATTCTGCTGAGGGAATTTAATATTCCGTTTAGAAAAATCACAAAATGGACACAAAAAAGTGGTGTAACCCCTTTTGAGATTACACCACTGCTTCTACTATATTATCACATTTTTTCCAATTAAACTTTTCGCCTGCCCGTTTCCCAGCTTGCTGGATACAGCATAGTGGGAATATTCATAAAATTCCTTTTCACTACGAAGCAAGCCTTTATATAATGGGTCACCAATAATTAAATCATATTTATCATCATTGAGAATTCTTTCAATCTCTTCTTCTGACTCTAAGAAACAGTCATTTTCTCTTGCAAAATCACTATTCCAACCACAAATTCCTGCTACATCACATGTCATGTCACATTCTGCTTCGATGGCATTACGAATAGAATTGGATTGGAACTGTTCACCGATGACTAAAATGCTGCTTTCTTTTTCAGAAGCTGCTACTTTTTCTAATCTGGCATCCTGCTCTCCTATGACAGTTTTTGTTAATGTATTTTTAAGTTCATCAACCCAAATCTCTGAATATTTCTCCCCAAATGGAAGTCCTGATACATATGGAATTCCATAATGCTTTTCCATATATTTTGCCAGTTCCACCCCTGCATGGGATACTACTATATTGCAGGAGGCATTTTTGAGTCTTGCAATGTCAGCTTTTTTTACTTCTTTCCACAAGGAAACGTTAATATTCAGACCATTTTCCACAAGAAACTGTTCTAAATCTTCTAATGTGGTGCTTCTGCCAAAATCAATTGGTGTCGCACCGATGATGTTTACGCTATTTTCAAGTTTTTCGCATAATTTCCAATCATTTTCCTCTAAAATCCTCTGAACCACTTTTTTATAAACCATCTGAATCCCCTGTGGATAATAGCGTAATCCGGTAGTCGAAAATCCAAATGTCATAATTCCTGTTCTATTTTCAATTTCCGCAGCAATGCCTTCCATATCTGCACCAATTACCATTGGGACAGGACTGCCAACAAGAGCAATCATTTCCGGCTTTACATCTTCCAATGCATATAAAACCTTCTGGACCAGTTTTTCATCATCACCTAAAATAGCATCAATTTCACGAAGTCCGGAACAGTAAATAGGTGCTCTGGAATGAAACCATCTTGGTTCATCGTAGCCTGTATAATTTCCGGTACAGCCTGATGCATCATGAATCACTGTGATAGCATCAAACGGAAACATGGTCGAGCATACTCCCGAATAATCCGGTGAAAATGGCGGTAATGTCATACATAATTTTCCCATATATTTTAAACCTCTGTTTTATTTTCTAATTTTCAAGTTTGATAATTTATACAACCAATCCAACATGATTAATCACTGTTTCTAAATCTGCTTCTTCCTTCATGGCTTCTACCAGTTTTTCCATCAAAAAACATACTCCATGATAACCATACATGCCTTCGTTCTGGAATACAGGAGCTACATGACGGCTGCCGGAAATGTATGCGGCTTCCATACCTACTGAAATATCATCATTCATAGAAGCATTCTGTTTTACCCACTTATTTACTGTGCTATGATGGTTTGCCTTAATAATTTCAATATCCGTTTTCTTAGAAAGCCACTGATAAATCTCGCTGTCTTCATCAATGTCCTTCTCATAGACTCTCTGAATATTAAAACCATGTTCACAGAAAAACTTAGCTGCTTCCAAGGATTTCCCAAAAGCAGAATAATCCACATAAATTGGCCGATTTCCAACTTTTTCTCTGGCTGTGGCAATGGCTTCTTTTGCCTTTTGCTCACTTTCATTAAGAATCGACTCGATGGCAGACTTTTCTTCATTACCCATTGTGACAACCCCCGTTGCTTCTAATTTATCTAAAATCAACTGATAATTTTTTCTAATCTCATCAAAATCATAAGTGATATGCGCTGTGGCATATTCGATTCCCTGCGTTCTTTTTAAGAGTTTTGCAACTTTTTCTACCTTAGAGGATACTAGAAGGTTCAGAGCATTATTGCCCATATCTCTTAACTCTTCATAGTTTGTAAAATTACCAATGTGCTGCACTTTCACTCCTAAGGTATTCATAACAGTATGGATTTCACTGTTTTCATGAACCGGCACATAGTTACCAAGCATATTAATGGCTGGTTTTCTATTTTGCACATTACACTCCATTAAACTGTATACATTTTTCCAGATGCTTACCAATGGTGGCTCGTCAGAATCTGTGGCAATCGGATTCATATGTCCCATACGGAACTGAATATCCTGATAACGCATAGAAAGCTCATCTATAACCGCATCACAGTCTGTTCCAATTAAATCATCCAGACAGCTTACAAATACAAGAATTACCTTAGGTCTTTTTTTCAGACGTTTCAGCATTTCTTCCACTGCTTCATAAATGGCATTATCATATCCGGAAATAATATCACTTTCTTCTAAATAAAGGTAGGATAATCTATCCTTAAACCCCTGCTTTACTGCACCCAAGGCACCATGTCTTCCACAGGCAGAAGGGCAGACAAACAACTGATGGGACTCTGGTATCAGCATACCAATTCGCACCATTCCCCAGCCGCCGTGAGATGGGCATGTATATTCTAAAGAACCTCTACAACTCATTTTATTCTCCATTCTTTCTCATTTTGTTTTAATCCACGCCTACACTTCTGCTTTCTTTGTTGCTTCTAATACACGTCTGGCTAAATCTCTGTACTCTGCTGCCATTGCACTTTCCGGCAGTGCTTCAATTACTGTCTTCTTTTCATCTTCAGCAAGCTGCACTTCACCACTTCTAGGTAGCACCTTTACAATGTGGGTTTCCATTTCTTTTGCAGCCTTTTCCACAATTTCTATCTCATTTTCTACATTACGGGAATTCAAAATAAGTCCATTAAACTTTGCATATCCTCTGGAGCCGAAGCCTTTCACTGCACTGGAAATATTGCTTGCTGCATACAAAGACATCATTTCCCCGGAAGTAACTACAAATACATGCTCTGCATAACCTCCACGGATTGGCATGGCAAAACCGCCACATACGACATCACCTAACACATCATAAAGGACTATATCGGGATTATAGGTTTCATAAGCATGAAGACGTTCTAATTCCTCAAATGCTGCTATAATACCTCTTCCTGCACAGCCGATTCCCGGTGTAGGACCTCCCGCTTCCACACACAGGGTATTTCCATAGCCCTTAAATACAATGTCTTCTAATTTCAAATTCTTGCCTTTTTCTTTAATCTGGTCTAATACCGTAGGAATTTTCCCATTCACTAAAACCTCTTTGGAAACAAGGTTTTTGGTAGAGTCTGCTTTAGGATCACAGCCTACCTGCATTACTTTATATCCCAAATCTGATAAGGCTGCTGAAAGATTAGAAGTTGTTGTAGACTTTCCAATACCGCCTTTACCATAGATTGCTATTTTTATCATAGTATCCTCCTCTTACTGTCTTTCCTGTTGCTTAAACAGCCTACTCTGATACTGCTTTGTTCTCTTCATAGTAGCTGATAGGTAAAATTCCTTTGTACTTCTGTCCGCCAGACTCTACATCATAAATGCTGGCTTCTACATTGAAATACTGGTATATATTTTCTTTTGTAATGGCTTTCCCCGATTCATCAAACACAAAGGAATCCCTGCCTAAAATTAATGTTTTATCTGTATAACGTAATGCATGGTCCGGATAATGAGTATTGATTATCACAGTTACATTTCGCTCTCTGGATATTTTTTTCATAATTTCCAGAACCTTTAACTGATTTTTCATATCCAGATTGGATTCCGGTTCATCCATAATTAAAATATCTGGTTCTTTAATCAATGCTCTTGCAATGAGTACCAGCTGCAACTGTCCACCACTGATACTGTTACAGGAACGATGGGCAAGGTCTGCAAGTCCCATTTCCTCTAAAAGCTTGTATGCTCTGTCATACTCTTCTTTCGATGGGGTATAGCCAAATTTCACATGCTGGCTTCTGCCCATCACTACCATATTCAGCACACTGTAGCCAAATACCAGACTTTTTGCCTGTGGCACATAGCTGATATTCTGCCAGAACTGGCTGTTGTTCATGGTCTTGGTGTTAACACCATTAATGAATACTTCGCCTTCCTTTAGTTTTAGGAATCGCATCATACATCGCATCATAGTTGTTTTCCCAACACCATTGGCACCAAGAACTGCCATGATTTCTCCCTTTTTCACATGAAAGGAAATATCATGGAAGATATCTTTTTTATCATCATAAGAAAATGCAAGCTTTTCTGCTCTAATCACTCCAGCCACCTCCTGTCTTTCTAAGAAGCAGTGCAAAAACCGGTGCTCCAATTAAGGCTGTTAAAATGGATAATGGAATTTCTGATGCTGTCAGACTTCGTGCTACGGTATCAATAACAACAAGAAAAATACCACCCATCAGGATACAAGCCGGTATTAAATGCTTATGGTCATTACCTACAACCATTCTGGCAAAATGGGGTACTGCCAACCCCACAAAGGAAATAACTCCACAAAATGATACAGAGATTGCTACGATTAATGTAGTTGCAATGATAACCAAAGTTCTTAAACTTTTTACATTTACACCTAAAGAAGCTGCCTCATCTTCTCTTAATGAGAGAACATTTAACTTCCAACGCACCAGCCATAATACAAAGATAGCCGCTACAATAACAGGAACTGCCTTTAATACATCACTCATGGAAGAACCGGAAAGGCTTCCCATAAGCCAGTATGTGATAGCCGGCAGTTTCTGTTCTGGGTCAGCAATATATTTAATGAAGGAAGTTAATGCTTCAAAAACGGCACCAACTACAACACCGGATAATACCAATGCAATGGTGCTGCTTCTGCCATCTTTACCACGGCTCATGGCATAGGTTGTTCCCATACCCACAAAGCCAAACAGCAGGGATAAGCCCTGAATCACAAGATAATTACTGCTTAACAAAATTCCCAACGCTGCTCCAAAGCCTGCACTATGAGAAACCCCCAATATATGGGAGCTTACCAGTGGATTAGCAAACATTGCCTGAAGGCAGGCACCAACACAGGCAAGTCCAGCACCAACCGCTGCTGCCATAATAATTCTTGGAAACCGTACATTCCAGACAACAACCCATTTGGTCTCTGCAAGTTCACCAATTCCGAATAATGCCTGAAATACTTCTGTTACTGACAAGCTGTAACGTCCAATGCATAAGGCTCCTAACACGGTTGCAATTAAAATACAAATCAGTATTAAAAAGATTCGTCTGTTTCTTTTATGAATATTTGTTGTTTCTGTTGTCATTTTCATCACTCCGCTTCTTTCTTTTGATTCCAGCTTTCATAAATACTGAATTTCACTAATTTTGAAAGAAGCCGTTCACTAATTTCTTGTTGCACTTCCACCGAAGTTAGCACCTTTTGCAGCTTCCGG
>CAYTGQ010000138.1:0-5558 GCA_964437345.1 uncultured Lachnoclostridium sp.
GGTGGTACAGCGGATACAACATTTGAAATTGGCGGTGAAACAAACAAAAATTCAGATACCTATGCAAATGCAAAGAACGAAGCAGTAAATAACTACAATGACAAATTAGGAATTTACAACGAAAAAGTTACTGAATACAACAATGCAGTTGATAACTTCAATGCAAGCAATGCTGTATTCGAAGAATTAACAGAAGCACACACAGCATTAAATGGTGCAGAAACAAAAGCAGAAGAAAAAGACCTTGGTGCAATGGCAGAACTTCCAAAGAACGTTAGTGAGATGGTAGAAGGTCTTGATGCAGAACAGACAAAAGCATTATTAGAAGCAGTTGGAGAGCTTGTAACAAGTGAAGAAGTTGACTATAAAGCAGTATTAGACGTACTTACAGATGTTGTAGATGCAGATGCAGCAGCTAGATTAATCTATGTAATGGGATATGATACAGTAGACGATGCGATGGGTGATTCTGTCCTTGGTGGTATCTTTGATTTTATTATGGGCGGTGTAGGAGAAGCAATCGATGCACCATCAGAATATGAACGTGAATATGCAAATGCATGGGTTGATGCTTTAATGGCAAAAATCAATGTGGTAAAAGCTGCAGCAGATGTAGTTGATGCAACAAACGAAACAATTACAGCAGGCTTAAACGTAATCAATGCTGGCACAGACTTGGGTGATGCAGCAATTGATGCATTATTAGCAAGAGTGGAAGAGAGTATTTTAAGCGGAACTGTTGAAACATTAATAGTTGCAGCAGATGTATTAGATGTATCAGAAAAAATCGTAGTAGCATTAACAGAAAAAATCGATGCACTTCAGGCAGAAACACAGGATGCATATGATGCAGTTGTAGAAGCACAGAATACATTAAATGCACTTGAATTAACAAATCCAAAAGCAGAAGAATTAGCAAAAGCAGAACAGGTATTAGCAGATGCTACAGAACGTTATAATAAATTAACAGAAGCGTTGGAAGCTACAAAAGCAGAACTTGCAACTGCAGAAGGATACAAAGATGCAGCTCAGGCTCAGTATGATGCCTTAACAAAATCAGCAGAAGGAGATACACCAGTTCTTCCTATGCCGGGAGTTACACCGGAAGTTCCAAGCGAACCAACAGAACCAAGTACACCATCAGTTCCAAGCGAACCATCTGTACCAAGTATACCATCAGTTCCAAGTGAACCAGAAGAACCAAGTGCACCATCCGTACCAACTGTACCATCATATCCAGAATTTGATTTCAATTTCAATACAACTACAGAAGAAACAACAACAATCGTAGATGAAGAAACACCACTTGCTGGTGGCTTCAACAAGATTGCAACAGCTACACCTGTAGATGGAACTGAAAATGCTGGCAAATTCATTGATAAGAGTGGAAAGCTTATTGTAAGTGCTGTTGTAAGAGTAAGTGACGGTACACTTTACATTGTTGATGAAAAGGGTAATCTTGTAACAATGAGATTCTCTATCACAGAAGATACTTATACAATGTATTTCACAGATGAAAATGGTGTAATGGTGACAAGAACATTTATTGCAGAAAAAGGTAATAAATATGTTCTCATTCCAAAGTTAGACATGGATACAAGAACAGATATTACAATTCCACAGCATGTTGTATACTATGCAGGTAAAAAAGGTAACATCATTGTTGACCGCGAGGTTACAATGGAAGCTTACACATATACTTTCGATGAAGAAGGTATCATCACAAAGCAGGTAAAGGTTAAATAGTAAAACCGTCAGATAATCGGTAAATAGACGATAGATAACAAAAGAACCACTTTCCAGAGATGGAAGGTGGCTCTTTTGCTATATGAATAAGCACATAAAAATATTCCAAATTTAATCCTCTTCTTCAGTTTCAATACCAAGAAGCTTGTGCACTGCATTATGCATTTCAGGATGCTGGCGGTATTTTTCGATGACGTTATATTCAAATTCTGTAAGCTTTGGTCTTGGCTTGGAACTGGCGTTGCCATAACCAAAAGTTTCTAAAATATTATCTATATTATATAGTTCGCACAAATAAAGCAAAGTATCAGCATCAGGCTGTGTATGACCACTTTCCCAGCCATAAATAGTTTTCGCAGCAACTGGAGTGTGATTTTCACATAACAGATTGGATACTTCATTTACGGATAGTTTGTTCAGTTTGCGATTATATTTCAACATTTTTCCAATGTTTTCATTTTTCATAAAATAAAATCCTTTCTGTACATACGTTCTCTAACTATATCTTATATTACTGATTTTTTAGTGTCAAGTCTGAGTTGCAAAGGTAAAGAGGGAAAAATTGTGTTGAAATTCTTGAAAAACAAGAATATAATAATAGAGAAGAGGCGCTTTCTTTTGAGAAAAGAAAGAGACAAAGCGGCAATTTATTGCATAAAGATGTGCATCGGGCAGTATTGAGGAGTGCTGCCTGATGTAACATAGGAGGAACCTTATGGATAAAGTGAACGTAACTGGTAAAATGATTGATTATATAAAAAATAATCAGATTGCTGTTGAACAGATAGAAAGGGATTTACATATTTCAGCAAGCAAGCTTCGTGGAGATACAAAGGAGAAATTAATGGCAGCTGAATTTCTGGAATTGTGCCGTTATCTTAATGTGCTTCCGGAGGATTTTAAGTAAATAGGGGAGATGATATAAAAAATACCTGATAGAAATTTGTGTTCTATCAGGTATTTGTATATATAATATTTGTATCTGTCATATACTTATACATATATATATCTTTATTATTTAGAATATGAAATCTACATTCCTTCATAACCCTTTAACATCTTAGAACGGCTAGGATGTCTTAATTTTCTTAAAGCTTTTGCTTCAATCTGACGGATACGTTCTCTGGTAACGTTAAATTCTTTACCTACTTCTTCTAAAGTTCTTGTACGTCCGTCTTTTAAGCCGAAACGAAGAATTAATACTCTCTGTTCTCTTTCAGTTAAAGTATCAAGAAGCTTACTAATCTGATCCTGAAGAACTGCATATGCAGCAGCTTCTTCTGGACCGACAATAGATTCGTCTTTAATGAAATCGCCTAAATGACTGTCATCTTCTTCGCCGATTGGTGTATCAAGAGAAATAGGATCAGCAGAAACCTTGAGAATTTCTCTGATTTTTTCAATAGGAAGGTTCATAGCATCTGCTAATTCCTGCTCGGATGGTTCTCTGCCTAATTCCTGTAAAAGGTTTCTGGATACGCGGTAAGTTTTATTGATAACTTCAGACATATGAACCGGGATACGGATTGTTCTGGACTGGTCAGCAATAGAACGTGTAATTGCCTGACGAATCCACCAGGTAGCATAAGTGCTGAATTTGTAACCCTTTGTATAATCAAATTTTTCAACAGCCTTAATAAGACCAAGATTACCTTCCTGAATCAAATCTAAGAAAGAAAGTCCTCTTCCCACATAACGTTTTGCAATACTTACGACAAGACGAAGATTGGATTCTGTTAAAATTTTCTTTGCTTCTTCATCACCTTTTTCGATGCGTTTAGCCAGTTCTATTTCTTCTGCAATAGAAAGAAGAGGATAGCTGCCGATTTCTTTTAAATAAAGCTTTACAGGGTCATCAGACATAACCATGCCCACTGGAGCAGTTTCATCATAGTCGTCATTTACATCATCATTAAAATCAGCATCTTCCAGTTCCAGTAAAGCATCTTCTGTTGGTTCATCATCCAATAAATCATTATCGTGAAGTACCACGATGCTGTGTGATTCTAAATATTCGTAAATCTTATCAATCTGCCCTGCATCTAAATTATATTCTTTAAAAAAGTCATTTACCTTTTCTAAATCTAAAATGCCCTTGTTAGCCTTTCCAAGTTTTACAAGCTCATTTAATTTTTCTTCAAAACTGTTCTTTAAGTCACTCATATCTATCTTAAGTCCTCCGTTGGAATTCTGTCGCTAACTCGGTATTATAACACAGAGTTTTGAAGAAAGCTAGTCAAAAAAGTATAAAATTGCAAACTTTTGTCGAAAAAAATAAAGCCACAAATAATTTTTATTCGTGGCTTTTGCACAAGCATTTATTTTGCAGGATAAACTGCTTCAATATGAGCAACGGCTCCATCTAACCAGTTGCCTTCTAAAGCTTCAATATCTTCTGTATCAATTGCGTTAGCAATATAAGGAGTTAAAGGAAGCTGTCCTAGTACTTTAAGGTTATGTTTTGCAGCAACCTCTTCAATCTTGCTCTGACCAAAAACATAAAGCTTTTCACCACAGTTACCACATTCTACATAGCTGTAGTTTTCGACAAGACCAATAACAGGAATTTCCATTGCTTTTGCCATATTAACAGCTTTTGCAACAATCATGGAAACCAAATCCTGTGGAGAAGTTACAATAATAATTCCGTCTAAAGGAATGGACTGGAATACAGTTAATGGGACATCTCCAGTTCCAGGAGGCATGTCTACAAACATATAGTCT
The DNA here is from genome assembly GCA_964437345.1 of uncultured Lachnoclostridium sp. GTDB lineage: Bacteria > Bacillota > Clostridia > Lachnospirales > Lachnospiraceae > CAYTGQ01. The sequence goes on from CAYTGQ010000138.1 coordinate 4,471, forward strand.
ACATCGCCCCATTCTACATCGGCCCAGAACTGTTTTACAGTATTGGCGATAACAGGTCCTCTCCATACAACAGGAGTTTCTTCATCCTGAAGTAAGAGATTAACAGATATCATCTTAGTTCCTTTTGCAGTTACAGCAGGATAAATAACTTCATCGGTACCATCGACCATTCCGTGAACACCAAATGCTTTTGGGATGGAAGGACCGGTTACGTCTGCATCTAAAATAGCAGTTTTATAACCCTTGCGGTTTAATAATACAGATAAATAGGAAGTAACAAAGGACTTACCAACTCCACCTTTACCACTTACTACACCGATAATTTTCTTGATTTTACTGTTTTTGTTTGCAGGCACCCAGAAATCTTCCCTGTTTGGTTTTCTTGAATCACAGCTGGAAGAACAGGAACTGCAGTTTCCTGAACATGAACTCATTTTAATAACTCTCCTTCAATATTTTCTGATAAAAATTATCTTATGGGAATAAGTATAACACATTTTGTTCAACATTTACAAAATTTTTTGTTTTCTTTTTGGATAAAATGGACTATAATAAAACCAGATAGTTAAAAAATTTACAATATGTAACTGTTCAGAGACAAGGAAATGAATGGAAGCACGTAGTGTTTTTGAGACTGATTCTGAATAAGTGCACAAAATTTAGGAGGAGATAACGATGGGTTTAGTATCAGCAACAGAAATGCTTACAAAAGCAAAAGCAGGTCACTATGCAGTTGGCCAGTTCAACATTAACAATCTTGAATGGACAAAGGCAGTTTTATTAACAGCAGAAGAAATGAAATCCCCAGTAATCTTGGGTGTATCTGAAGGTGCTGGAAAATACATGTGTGGTTATAAGACAGTAGTTGGAATGGTTAATGGAATGTTAGAAGAATTGAACATTACTGTTCCGGTAGCACTTCATTTAGACCATGGTTCATATGAAGGTGCTAAGAAATGTATTGAAGCAGGTTTTTCATCTGTAATGTTTGATGGTTCTCATTATCCAATCGAAGAAAACGTTGAAAAGACTAAAGAATTAGTTGCTATCTGTGAAAGTAAAGGTCTTTCTATTGAAGCAGAAGTTGG
>CAYTGQ010000139.1:0-5553 GCA_964437345.1 uncultured Lachnoclostridium sp.
TGTGGGGTATGCAGAGCGTTAAAAAGACAGTTTGGGGAACTGGAACGCTTCAGTTTGAATTATGATATGACATTCTTAGCATTATTTTTGTCAGCTCTTTACGAACCACAGGATTCCAAAAAAGAAATCCGATGTGTTGTGCATCCAACAAAGCCAAGAACGATTTTAGAAAATAAGTATATTGATTATGCAGCAGATATGACCATTCTTCTTGCATATTTTAAGTGTGTGGATGATTGGAAAGACGAACACAAGCCAGGTGCTTATTGTTATAGTAAATTGCTGCAAAAGAAATACAATGAGTTACAAAAGAAATATCCAAGACAATGTAAGGGAGTGGCGGATGCCATTGAAAGAATCAGTCAGATAGAGAAAGATGAAAATTCCATTCCTGATGCAGCAGTTAATACATCAGGAAAAATGTTACAGGAATTATTTGTATATGATGAAACGGACTTTTGGAGTGCATCTTTACGGAAATTTGGATATGAGCTTGGCCGTTTCATTTATTTAATGGATGCAGCCATGGATTATAAAAAAGATATCAAGAAGAACAATTATAATCCATTGATTAAAATGGAAAAACAACCAGAGGAAATAGAAGAAATACTTACAATGATAATTGGCAGTGCCACAGCAGAATTTGAAAAAATGCCAATTGTACAGGATGAACATATTATCAGAAATATTCTATATAGTGGAGTATGGTTACAATACAACAGGAAGGCTGCAAAGAAGGAAAATGAAACATCCTAGATCACAATTTTGGAGTCAATTAGTATAGAGCCGCTGAAAGCGGCAGAATGTGAGGAAATAATGATTAGTGATCCATATAGTGTCCTTGGGGTATCAAAGGACGCCAGTAAGGACGAAATAAAAAAAGCATATCGAAAAAAAGCAAAGGAATATCACCCGGATTTGCATCCGGATGACCCGGAGGCGGCAAAGAAAATGAATGAAATCAATGAGGCTTATGATATGCTTTCCAATCCGGAAAAATATGCACAGAGGCAGCAGGAGGCCTATCAGCAGAATGCAGGTCGTGGGTATTATGGAGGATATGGAAATACGCAGGGTAATCCTTATGGAAACAGACAGGGAACGGGTGGATTTGAAGATTTTGACTTTGAAACTATGTTTGGATTTGGACAAAGGACGAGGATGCCACAGCAACCAACTGTAATGCCGGGAGACAGCAATGAAATCCGTCAGGCAGTTGAATATATAAATCAAGGCAGATACCAGTATGCAGTTCAAGTTTTGAATACTGTGGTAAGTGTAAACAGAAATGGACGCTGGCATTATCTGAGTGCTTTGGCAAACTTTGGAATGGGCAATCAGATACGTGCGTTAGAGTTCATTCAGAAAGCAATCCAATTTGAACCGGAAAATGTAATATATCAGCAGGCATTGCAGAGTATGAGCCAGTCGGGAACTGCTTATCGTACAAGTCAGCAGGATTTTGAACAATATGCAGCCGGAATAGAAAGAACCTGTCTGAATTTATGTCTGGCACAGTGCTTTTGTATGTTCTGTTGTTAATAAAAACACAAGAAAGTAAAAAACAGGTTTAAAGGAATTGGGTTGAAGATATATCAAATGGAGGATATAGACATGGGAAAAGTGATAGGAATTGATTTGGGAACAACAAATAGCTGTGTTTCTGTTGTGGAAAATGGAACACCGGTTATTATACCAACCAGTACAGGAAGCCGAACTATTCCAAGTGTAGTAGCATTTTCGAAAAACGGGGAACGTCTGGTAGGAGAAATTGCAAAAAGACAGGCAGCAACCAATGCGGACAGGACTATCAGCTCTGTAAAACGCCACATGGGTACAGACTGGAGTATTCGTATTGATGGAAAAGAATATAAACCACAGACTATCAGTGCCATGGTTCTGATGCAGTTAAAAAAAGATGCGGAAGATTTCATAGGGGAACCAGTGACAGATGCGGTTATTACTGTTCCTGCTTATTTTAATGATGCTCAAAGACAGGCAACTAAGGATGCAGGAAGAATTGCAGGTTTAAATGTACTTCGAATAGTCAATGAGCCAACCAGTGCAGCACTTTCTTATGGCTTAAATCATGGTGAGAACCAGAAGGTTATGGTTTATGATTTAGGTGGAGGAACTTTCGATGTATCTGTTATCGAAATTGGTGATGGTGTCATAGAAGTATTGGCAACTGCCGGAGATAATCATCTTGGCGGCGATGATTTTGATGCCAGAATTGTGGATTGGATTGTAAAAGAGTTTAAAACAGAGCATAGAATTGATTTGTCAAAAGATATTGTTGCATTGGAACGTATAAAGGAAGCAGCAGAAAAGGCGAAAATCGAGCTTTCGTCTACGGATAGTACGAACATTAATCTTCCTTATTTAGCACAGGTAAAAGGGGAGCCGGTTCATCTGGATATGATTTTAACCAGAGCAAAATTTCAGGAAATGGTGAGAGATTTAATTGAAAGAACGGCAACTCCAGTGCAAAATGCTCTTTCGGATGCAGGCGTTGCAGCTACTGAAATTGGAAAAGTGCTTCTGGTAGGTGGTTCTACCCGTATTCCGGCAGTACAGGAAAAGGTAAGATATCTGACAGGCAAAGAGCCTTCCAGAAATATTAATCCAGATGAATGTGTTGCCATGGGAGCAGCCGTTCTTGGAAGTACATTACAGGGTAATGCGTTGGTAACAGCCGGTCCTGGAGAAAATCTGTTGCTTTTGGATGTAGCTCCAATGAGTCTTGCTGTAGAAACAATGGGTGGTGTGGCAACAGTTTTAATTGAACGAAATACTACACTTCCAACCAGATATTCTAAAGTATTTACTACGGCCGCACCATATCAGAGCAGTGTAGAAATCCATGTTCTGCAGGGTGAACGTCCGATGGCAAAAGATAATAAGCGGATTGGTAAATTTAAGTTAAAGGGAATTCGAAAGGCAATGGCAGGAGTTCCGCAGATTGAAGTAACCTTTGACATTGATACCAATGGAATTCTTAAAGTATCGGCAAAAGATTTGGATACGGGAAAAGAACAGTCTATTACGATTACGGCTGATGACAGAATGTCTGATGCAGAAATTGAGCAGGCAATGAGAGATGCCCGTGAATATGCAGGACAGGATAATTTAAGGAGAGAAGCACTGAAACTATCCGGTGAAGCACAGAACCTTGTTAACAGAGTAAATCAGGCATTAAAAGCAGCAGGTAAACAGATAGATAAGACAGAGAAAAAACAAGTAAAAAAAGATTTGAAGGAACTGGAAAAGCACTTAGGAAGACTACGTGTTGATAAAGTTACCAGAGAAGAAATTGACCATATCAGACAGGCAAAACAGCAGTTAGAACAATCTGGTTCAGGATTGTTAAACATATAGTTTCGTCTGAAGCATTGGGAGGAAAGAGATGAATAAATTAAAACAAAAAATAAATCAGTTTTTTCAGGGAAGATATGGAGCAGATGAGCTTAGCAGAACTATTTCATGGGCAGCGCTGGCAGTCTATTTTTTAGGAATAGTATTACAGAATCAGATTGTTGTAAGCATTGCCATGGCGGCACTTATCTATAATATATTTCGTATGTTTTCAAGGGATTATTGGGCAAGAAGTGCTGAAAATAAAAAATATCTGGATTTTATCCAGCTAAACAAAATGCGTTTTGAACAGAGAAAAACTCATCGTATTTTTAAATGTAAGAGCTGTGGAAAAAATATAAGAATTCCAAAGGGGAAAGGTAAAATAGAAGTGAGATGTCCAAAATGCGGTAATCGCTCTATTCACAGAACCTAGTGTTGCGGTTTCAAAATGCCTGCACTAGCATAGTACAGGCATATGATGTTAATAATAAAATAATACGAAATAAACTAAAAAAGAGAGAGAAACAGTGAAACGATTCAGACAATAAAAAGAATTGTTTCGCTGTTTTTTGTTAAAAAATATTTTTTTAACGAATATTTGAAAAAAAGCTTGCAAAACAAGGAAGTGTGATGTATACTTTAGCACATGCACCACTTTAAAGAAACAAAGCATTAAAGGGGTGAAGAAAGAACCTATAACAGGAGGACGAGGGAATGAAAAAGATGAAAAAAATTATTGCATTGTTACTGGTACTTGTAATGTCCGTTTCATTAATGGCATGTAGCAGCTCCAGTACAACAGACACAACTGATGCTGAAACAGAAGGACCAGCTTATAAGATTGGTATTGTAACTGGTACAGTTAGCCAGGGTGAAGAAGAATATCAGGCAGCTCAGAAGTTAAAAGAAAAATATCCAGATATGGTTGTTACAGCTACATATCCAGATAACTTCTCTACAGAAACAGAACAGACAATCGCTTCTATTACAAATATTGCAGCAGACCCTGCAGTTAAAGTTATTATCGTATGTCAGGCTGTTCCAGGAACAACAGCAGCTATTAATAAAGTAAAAGAAACTCGTGATGATATCCTCTTCATCGCAGGTGTATGTGCAGAAGACCCAGGTGTTATCGCTGAAGCAGCAGATATGTGTCTCTTAGTAGACGAAATTTCAATGGGTACAACAATCATTGACCAGGCAGCAGCAATGGGTGCTAAGACATTCGTTCATATTTCCTTTGAACGTCACCTTGGATACGCTACAATTTCTGCTCGTCAGGCACTTTTCAAACAGCGTTGTGCAGAACTTGGTATTGAATATGTAGAAGCTACAGCTCCAGACCCAACAGGTGATGCTGGTGTTCCAGGTGCTCAGGCTTGGGTAACAGAAAATATTAAAGTATACGTTGACCAGTATGGTAAAGATACAGCATTCTTCTGTACAAACTGCTCTATGCAGGTACCATTAATCCAGCAGGTTGCTGAATTAGGAGCAATTTATCCACAGCAGTGCTGTCCATCTCCATACCATGCATATCCTTCAGCATTTAACATTTCTACAGAAGGACATGAAGGTGATGTAGATTACATGCTCGAACAGATTACAGCAAAAGTTGACGAATATGGCAATACAGGACGTATGTCTACATGGGCTGTATCTATTAACATGATGATGATTGAAGCAAGCTTTGAATATGGTATGAAATGGGCTGAAGGCGAAATCACAGATAAATGTGATGAAGCAGCTTTAGTTGAAATTATGAAGGGTATGGCTGGTGACGAAATGACAGTTTCTCACTACTCTGACGAATCTACAGGAGAACTTGATAACTTCTTCATGATTCTCTGCCCATTCTATAACTTCTAAGATATAGAATTGATTAAAGAAGTAATTCATTGATTTTAGTTAATGCGTTCATCGATAGTAAATTGATGGACGCATTAGTGTGTTTAGAGGTTTGGCATAAATGCAGAATTTTTACTATTTATAAAGGGGAACAAAATGGAAACAAAGTATTTATTAAAGATGGATAACATCTCCAAAGAGTATTTTGGAAACAAGGTATTAAAAGACGTTCAGTTGCATGTTGCGCCAGGTGAGATTCATGCCCTAATGGGTGAAAATGGTGCCGGCAAGTCTACATTAATGAACGTTTTATTTGGTATGCCTGTTATTCATAATACCGGAGGTTTT
>CAYTGQ010000140.1:0-3466 GCA_964437345.1 uncultured Lachnoclostridium sp.
TTTTGAGAAGTTGTAAAATACGGAAACTCAAGAGGTCATTGTTCTTGAATAAAGCACCAAATTGTGCTAAAATGAAAAAATAACAGATAAGATGACAAGAAGACGAAAACGAGAGAAGAAGGTTAACGGATGGACAGATTTTTTAATTTGGACAGTGGCTTTATGAAAGCAATGTCAAAGCTGTATGATATGGTATATTTAAGTATTTTGTGGATTGTGTTTTCTGTTCCGATTGTTACGATAGGAGCATCTACAACAGCATTATACTATACAGCAGTTAAAGTAATCCGTCATGAGAGGGATTATATCTGGCAATCTTTCTGGAAAACCTTCAAAGACAGCTTTGGGAATGCAACAGTTTTTTGGTTTTTGATTGCAGCTATTTATGTTATATTAGGTATTAATATCTGGACGGCTTTTTCCTTGTTTGGAGAGAACGCAGGCATGATAATGAGAGGAATTTACATTTTTATGATGATTCTGGTCAGCCTGGCGGGAGTTTACATATTTCCGGTACAATCCCGGTTTATTATGAAAAAGCGACAGATATTGAAGTTGAGCCTGCTGATGGGAATAAAGCATTTGCCATATTCTGTTTGCATGGTAATCATTGGGGCGGCAGCCAGTTTAAGCGTGTATTTGATTACACCTTTAATTCTTGTAATGCCGGTAGCAGCGACTTTATTTATATCCTTCTTTATGGAACGGATATTAAAAAAATATATGCCAGAAGAGAATGACGAGAGTCTTGACCAGTGGTATCTGGAATAACTGGCGGAAATAGGAGGACACTATGGAAAATCAATTGTATGATTTAATGGACTGGGCGGCAATCGAAGCGATTGTGTATTCGGAAGAGGATCATCCACAGAATATTCTTGGAGCGCACCATGTCAAGGGAGGAAATCTGATTCAGTGCTTTTTACCTTATGCTCGTGAAGTAAGTGTAAAAGTATTACCAGAGGGTAAGCTTTATCCAATGGAAAAACAGGATGATGCAGGTTTCTTTGCAGTTTTAGTACCAGGCAGAAAGGTTCCTGAGTATGTATATGTAGTAACAAAAGATGATGGCGAAGTAGTAGAAGTTATGGATGCTTATGCTTATGATGATGTTATTACAAAGAAAGATATTGAAAAGTTTGAAAGCGGAATTCATTATGAAATTTATGAAAAATTAGGTGCACATCCAATGACAATTAATGGAGTGGACGGTGTATTATTTGCAGTATGGGCTCCTAATGCAATTCGTGTATCCGTTGTAGGTGACTTCTGTACATGGGATGGACGTACATACCAGATGAAGAGAATCCATGAATCTGGAATATTTGAGTTATTCATTCCTGGGCTTCAGCAGGGAATGTTATACAAATATGAAATTAAAGGTAAGAACGGTTTACCAATGTTAAAGGCTGACCCATATGGTTATTATGCTGAAAAGCGTCCGGCAAATGCAAGTATTGTATGGAATATTAATAACTATAAGTGGAAAGACTCTGCATGGATGGAAAAACGCAAAAAGGCTGACCATAAGAAAGAACCAATGAATATTTATGAAGTTCATCTTGGATCATGGAGAAAGCCGGCCTGCGAACCAGGTGAAGAAAAAGAAGCATTCTATACTTACAGAGAAATTGCTCCAATGTTAGCAGACTATGTAAAGAGAATGAATTATACACATATTGAATTAATGCCTATTATGGAGCATCCATTTGATGGTTCATGGGGATATCAGGTAACCGGTTACTTTGCTGCTACTTCCAGATATGGAACTCCGGACGATTTTATGTATTTTATGGATTACATGCATCAGAAGGGTATTGGCGTTATTTTAGACTGGGTACCTGCACACTTCCCAAAAGATGCTTTTGGACTTGCAAAGTTTGATGGTACATGTCTCTATGAACACTTAGATCCAAGACAGGGAGAACATCCACATTGGGGAACATTAATTTTTAATTATGGCAGACCGGAAGTAAGCAACTTCTTAATTGCTAACGCTTTATTCTGGGCTGAGAAATATCATGCAGATGGTCTTCGTATTGATGCAGTTGCCTCTATGCTTTATCTTGACTACGGTAAGCAGGATGGTGAATGGGTTGCTAACAAATATGGTGATAATGGTAACTTAGAAGCAATGGAATTATTAAAACATCTGAATTCTGTATTTAAAGGAAGAAAGAATGGTGCAATTGTAGTTGCAGAAGAATCAACAGCATGGCCAAAGATTACCGGTGATGTAGAAGAAGATGGTCTGGGATTTGACTTTAAGTGGAACATGGGCTGGATGAATGATTTCACAAATTATATGAAGACAGATCCATTATTCCGTAGTGGAAACCAGGGGGCACTTACATTCAGTATGATGTACGCTTATAGTGAGAAATTCATTTTAGTATTATCTCATGATGAAGTTGTTCATGGAAAAGCGTCCATGATTGGTAAGATGCCTGGTGAAATAGAAGATAAATTTGCAAATTTAAGAGCAGCATATGGTTATATGGCAGCTCATCCGGGTAAGAAATTATTGTTCATGGGACAGGAGTTTGCTCAGTTCAATGAATGGAGTGAAGAAAGAGCCCTTGATTGGAATCTGGTAGATGAATTTGAAAGCCATGCAAAGATGCAGCATTATGTAAGTGCTTTGAATAAATTCTACAAAGATCATCCAGCATTATATCAGTTAGATCATGAACCAGCTGGCTTTGAATGGATTGACCACCTTGATGCTGAAAAGAGTATTATTTCTTTCATAAGAAAAACAGATAAACCAGAAGAAACATTACTGGTAGTATGTAACTTTACTCCAGTAGTAAGAGAAGACTATCCTGTTGGCGTACCATTCCATGGTAAATTCAAAGAAATCTTTAACAGTGATAAAGAAGAATTTGGTGGAAAGGGTAATGTAAACACAAGAGTTAAAAATTCTAAAGATATTAACTGGAATGACAGAGATGAATCTATTACTATTACAGTTCCTCCTCTTGGGGTTACAGTATTTAGCTGTACACCAGTAGAAAAGCCAGTGAAAAAGGCAACCACAGAGAAAACTATTGAAAAGAAAGAAACAGAGAAGAAAGAAGCTGTGGCAGAGCCAAAGAAACGTGGCAGAAAGCCAGCTGCTAAAAAGACTGAGGAGGCAGCAAAAGTAGAAACAAAAGTAGAAGCTAAAGTAGAAGCGAAAGTAGAAGCTAAGGCAGAAGCGAAAGTAGAAGCTAAGGCAGAAGCGAAAGCAGAAGAGCCAGTAAAGGCAGAATCAAAGAAACGTGGCAGAAAGCCAGCTGCTAAGAAGGCTGAGGATGTAAAAGCTGAAACAAAAGTTGAAGTTAAAACAGAAACACCAAAAGCAGAAGAAGCTCCAACAGTGGCAGAGCCAAAGAAACGTGGCAGAAAGCCGGCTGTTAAAAAGGCAGAGGAATCATCTTCTGTAGAGACTACTAAGGCAATCGAAGATAAAAAGGTTAAGGCA
>CAYTGQ010000140.1:3566-5529 GCA_964437345.1 uncultured Lachnoclostridium sp.
TAAGGCAATCGAAGATAAAAAGGTTAAGGCAGAAAAGATTGAAGATAAAAAAGCTAAAACTGTAAAAATTGAAGATAAAAAGCCTAAGGTAGAAAAAATAGAAGAGAAGAAAGTGCCTGAGATTGAAGAAAAGAAGGCAGAACCGGTTGTAGAAGTAAAAGAAGAAAATACTTCCACAGAGCCTGCAAAAACTGCAAATAAAAAGCTTCCATCCAGAAAACTGGCAAAAGCGAAAGCAAAAAGTGAAAAGAAATCAAAATAAGTAAAGTTTGTACAGGGGACGGGTGATAACACAAGTCCCCTGTTTCAGATACATTAGAAATGCAAAAGGCAGGAGAAAGAATATGAATTTTTGGCAGGGAATGTTAAGTTATGCAGCAGAAGAGATAGAAGCTGTTGATATAAGTGATGTAACTCCGGCAGAAGCTCTTAGCTGGATCAGCCAGTTGGGACCATTTCTTATTAATTTAGGCAAAAAAGTTCTGGCGGTTGTTATTTTCGTATTTGTTGCAAGAAAGTTGATTGCATGGTTAAAAAAGATAATGGAAAAGTCTTTCTCACGCTCTGAATTAGATGAAGGAGTATCCAAATTCCTGTTATCATTGACTAATATTTCGTTAAATGTTTTAATGGTAATTGTAGCCGTTAATATATTGGGAATTGCAACAGGCTCCATAACAGCTATTCTAGGTTCTTTAGGTGTAACTCTCGGTCTTGCTTTGCAGGGAAGTCTTTCCAATTTGTTTGGCGGTATACTTATTTTAATTATGAAGCCATTTAAAATTGGTGACTATATTATTGCAGGAACTGACGAGGGAACTGTAGAGGGAATTGATATTTTTTATACTAAACTTTTGACAATTGATAATCGAAAAATAGTAATTCCAAATGGAGGACTTTCTAATCAAAGTATTGTTAATGCAACAAATGAGGAAGTAAGAAGACTGGATATTAAAATACCAATTGATTATTCTGAAAATGTTGGGAAAGTAAAGGATATTCTGTGGGGACTTTTAAAGGAGGAAACCATGGTTTTAAAGACTCCTGAGCCGCTTGTTGTAGTAAGTGATTTGGGAGCAAGTGCAATTATTATGGAAATTCGTGCATGGACAAAGACTGGTGATTACTGGCCTTTAAGATGGAAATTGTTAGAAGGAATAAAAGAAGAATTTGATAACAATGGTGTTTCAATCCAGGTTAATCAGTTGGAAGTAACAGTGAAGCAGTAGAAAATGGTTCATAATATTTATTAATGAATATTATAAGAATAAAAAGGTCAATGTTGTTTAACAGAACGTTGATTTTTTTATAAAAAGATGTTATTTTTTAAAAATAGAATAAGTTTAAAAGAAATTATGGAAGGAAGCAATATAATGAAACGTAGCGTAATTGAAGAAATTTTTGCAAAGGACGTTTTTAATGATGCTGTTATGAGAGAACGTCTTCCAAAACCAGTGTACAGACAGTTACGAGAAATCATTGATAAGGATTTGGAATTGGATTCTTCTATTGCCAATGCTGTAGCTCATGCAATGAAGGAATGGGCGCTGGAAAGAGGGGCAACTCATTATACTCATTGGTTCCAGCCGATGACAGGTATTACAGCAGAAAAACATGATTCCTTTATTACACCAATTGAAAATGGCGGTGTAATGATGGAATTTTCCGGCAAAGAGTTAATTAAAGGAGAGTCAGATGCTTCTTCATTTCCATCTGGTGGTCTTCGAGCTACATTTGAAGCAAGAGGCTACACAACATGGGATTGTACTTCTCCTGCTTTCTTAAAAGAGGATGCGGCAGGTGTTACTCTTTGTATTCCAACAGCCTTTTGTTCTTATACAGGAGAGGCGCTGGATAAGAAAACTCCACTGCTTCGTTCTATGGAAGCCATCAGTAACCAGGCAGTCCGCATTTTAAAATTATTTGGACATAGCGATGTAGAAACAGTATCTTGCTCTGTTGG
>CAYTGQ010000141.1:0-5519 GCA_964437345.1 uncultured Lachnoclostridium sp.
GTACATTTAAGGTTCCTGTGACTATTTCCAGATGCTCCAATAACTATGGACCATACCATTTCCCTGAAAAATTAATTCCACTTATGATTGCCAATGCATTAAATGGAAAAAATCTTCCTGTATATGGTAAGGGTGAAAATGTCCGCGACTGGCTTTATGTAGAAGACCACTGTCATGCCATTGATTTGATTATCCGTAATGGCAGAGTTGGCGAAGTTTACAATATCGGCGGGCACAATGAAAGAACTAACTTACAGGTAGTAAAGACTATTATTAAAGAGCTTGGTAAGAGTGAAGATTTAATTCAGTATGTAACAGACCGTGCCGGACATGATATGAGATATGCCATCGACCCAACTAAGATTAAAAATGAATTAGGCTGGGAACCGGAAACTACTTTTGATGAAGGTATTAAGAGAACAATTAAGTGGTATCTGGATAACAAAGAATGGTGGGAAAATATTATCAGCGGAGAGTATCAGAATTATTATTCTAAAATGTATGATAATCGCTAGGAATTGCCATAGGCTGCCTCGCAAAAATAAAGAGTATGTCTAGTGAAATTGGTGGAATATAGCATGAAAATATGCCATAGAAATGGAGAAATACTATGAAAATATTAGTAACCGGTGTAAAAGGCCAGTTAGGCTATGACGTGGTAAAATGTCTGGAAGAAAGACAGATTACCTGTGTTGGTGTTGATAAAGACGATTTTGATATTACAGACTTAGATGCAACCAAAGAATTTTTAACAAAAGAAGAACCAACAGCAGTAATCCACTGTGCAGCATACACAGCCGTAGATAAAGCAGAAGATGAACTGGATATCTGCCGTAAGGTAAATGCAGATGGTGTTCGCAATCTGGCTTTAGTCTGCAGGGAAATGGATATAAAAATGATTTACATCAGTACGGACTATGTATTCCCGGGAACTGGAGAAGTTTTCTATGAAGTGGATGCCCCAACTGGACCGCTAAGTCAGTATGGAAAGACAAAGCTGGAAGGAGAAGAGGCTGTAAAAGAACTTCTTGAAAAATACTTTATTGTCCGTATTTCATGGGTATTTGGTAAAAATGGAGGTAACTTTGTAAAGACCATGCTTCGTCTTGGCAAAGAAAGAGAAGAATTGAATGTAGTAGCAGACCAGATTGGTTCTCCTACTTATACAAAGGACTTAGCTCCTCTTCTTTGTGATATGATTGCCAGTGAAAAATATGGCACATATCATGCAACCAACGAAGGAATCTGCTCATGGGCAGAATTTGCCAAAGAGATTTTCAAACAGGCAGGTCTGACAGTAAAAGTAAATGAAGTGACAACAGAAGAATATGGAGTGTCTAAGGCGATAAGACCGAAAAACTCCAGAATGTCTAAGGAAAGCCTTGTGAAAGCAGGCTTTTATAAACTCCCAGACTGGAAAGATGCACTGAAACGTTACCTAAAAGAAATAAATGAATAAAAGAAAGAATATTTTAAAGGAGACTGATTGGGGGACAATCAATCTCCTTTACTGCTTAATGGATTATGAAGCTCTTCAAAGAACATATTATTGTCCGGGGCTGCTTTATTGTTGGAATCATATTGGGATAGCTGGCGGATTTCAGCAATTTCTTCTTCGGAGAGCTGCGATGGAAATTCCAAAGGATAGTCAGGATTGCCAATATAGCCGGATGTAATATCAGGAAAAACAGTGGAAGGAGCACTGGTAGGTGGGGTTGTACTGTTTGTTTGATTTTGAGGGTTATTTTCAGGGTGAGACATAGATGAACCTCCTTATATAGACCTTGATTTATAATAAATATTTGAACTTTGTTTACTGTAACAGTGTTTCCGGAAAAATGCTGGAATATTCATTAAAAATTTCTTACATTATTTGACTTAAAGTTGTATTTATCCACTAAATGATGTTATAATCGTATTTAAAGAAACAAAATATTGATTTTTTTATTAAAATCAGTATTTGACCATAAATTGACATTAATTTATGGTAGGTTGAACCATATCATAAGTAAGTGCGATAGTTCGCATGATATGGTGAAGGAAATTTTAAATAATACGGGAGGATTTCAACATGAAGCAATTTATGAAAAAAGTTGCAGTGCTTTTAGCATTGGTATTAACAGTTACTTCAATACCTGTTTCTGCTAAAGCAGCAACAACACCAGCATTCCGTTCCAAGAAGACTAATGTATACGAAAATAGCTCAGTTAATGGTGTATACAAGTATACAGTCTCCGGTGTACAGAAAGGTTATAAGATTAAATGGGGTATTACAGGTACAGGTAAGAAATACGTAACCCTGAAACATAAGACAACAAAAGCAACTAAGACAACATCAAGCAATCAGATTACTATTAATACAAACGGCGATACAGCAGCAAAGAATGTTAAATTTAATGTAATTGCCAAAGTATATGATAAGAGTGGTAATCTTATTGCTACAGTAAAGGATAAGCCAACTATTAAGATTTGTGCTGAGACTTTAACTATGAGTACAGCAAAGGTTGGTTCTTCATTAGAAGGACTTGCCATAGGTCAGGCTTATGATTTTGATGCAGCAGTGACACCATTAAATGCAACAAGTAACGTATACTGGACAGTAACAGCCACAGATGGAACAGACCATTCTACAGAAATCACAAGTGATGGTGTATGGACTCCAACAGCAGCAGGCGAATATACCATTAAAGCAGAAGCACGTAATTCTGCAACTTCAAAGGTACTTTGTGCAGGCTCTGTAAAGGTAAGTGTTGGTGCATATATTAAAGCAATTGCCCAGACTGGTGCCAATGAATTAAAAGTAGTATTTAGCACAGATGTAACAGATAAGCTTACAGATGAGAATGTTACTATCGAAGCAAAAGCAGGTACAAGCACAGTAGTTCCTAAGGAATTTAAGTATGATACAGTAGGTAAGACAGTTACTATTACAACTCATACTAATTTCAAAAATAATACAGAATATGTATTTTCTTATGGAAATGCAAGCAAGACATTTACAGCCAGTGTAGGCGAGCCGGTTACAGCGAAGATTCTTACAGAAACTGTTCCTGCAGACACATTTGTTACTCTGGAATATGCTTTATACGATTCAAAGGGAATTGACGTTAAGAATGCATGCAGTGGTGAGATTACATTAGATGGTGAAATCACAAATGGAACTCTTACAGATGGCATATTATATATGACTACTCCTGGTAAGAAAGCAAATATTACACTTACATATACTAAGACAGATGGCTCTACACTGACAGCATCTAAGACAATTACCTGTGTAGAAGCAACAGTGGAAGAAGCAGCAAAGACACAGTTCACAATTACAGATTCCAGCACTACACCAGATTTTGATGATAGTGATTTTGAATCAGTAAATTATATTGCATTAGAAGATAAAGGATATGTACATTTCAGAGCATTAGATTCTGAAGGTGATGAGATTACATATGATGCAGTTAAATTCAGTTCTTCTAATGATAACGTACTGATTGTAACAGAAGATGGCGAACTGACACCAATTAAGACAGGTTCTGTAAAGATATTTGTAGTTGCTACAAAGGGAGAAACAGAGCTTAACTATACATTCAGCGTAAGCGTTAAGGCAGCAAAAGAATTAAGCAGTGTTACATTAAGCACTACTTCAGTTACAATGTCTAATGCATACGAAGAAGGATATCAGAAGACAATTGATGTAACTGCATATGACCAGTATAAGAATGAATATGATCTTTCTGCTGCAACAGTAGAAATCGAAGAAGTAAGCAGTAACAACAGCTATGCAGATATTGAATTTGATTCAGACAAGGATCAGATTATTATAAAAAATACTTTGACATCAGGTACACATACTTACAAAGTAACGGTAACAATTGATGACAAAGAAGTATCTGCTAACTTTAAGCTCATTGTAAAACAGATTCCTTACAGCAGTTCAACTATTAACTATTCTATCGAAGTATCAGATAACAGCATTGATACAGTAGTTAATAAGAAGACAACAGGTGACAAGACAGCCGTAATCCGTCTGGCGCAGTACAGAGGCGGTGTATTTGAAAAATATGTAGAATTTGAATCTGCTACAATTAAAAAAGGCGGCAAATACTTTACTACAGATTTAACAGTAGAAGGCAGCAGTGATGAAGTGAATGCATCGGATGGTGGTACTTCACTTACAGTTACTGCAATGAAGCTTGCAACAGAATGTAAGAAAGCAGATACTGGAAGTTATTCCGTTACAATCAAATATTATAATGACAGCACAAATACTTATAAGACAACAAGTGCAACAATCAAAGTAACAGATACGCAGGTAGCACCAGCGTTTTCAGTAGATAAGCTTGTTTCCGGAACAAAGGTTACAAATGCACTGGATTTAGTAAGAGAATGTATTAGTGTGAAATCAGGTACTATCTATGATTGTACAGCAGTTGGTGAAGATGAAACAGGAAGCAAAATCAGTATTTCTTCCGGCGACCAGCTCCACATTAAGACAATTAGTGTAAAAGAAGAAGTTAGAACAGGAAGCAGTGACTATCCGGTTGTTTACGTTTACCACACAATTACAGTAGGTAAGACATTAACAAACAAATAAAATTCCTTAGTAAAATAAAGAAAGCTTCTTGTGACATAGCGATGTGTCACAAGAAGCTTTTTGCTTGTCATTTTCTCTTATAAAATCTGTTTAAAAGCTGTATTTTTATCCCATAAGCTCTTCACTATCTAAAATACACCAATAATAGCTTTCATTTAACTGATTCAAGTCTACCGGTTCATCAGGTAATTTTGTGGCACTAAATTCTTCGTCCAGTGACACGATTAGATAATATGGTTTGTTGCTATCTACAGTAACTATGAAACTTTCTCTGGTAAAGCTGTCCTGACAGGGAAACACCATGCTGGTTTCAGTTTGATATTGACCAGATAAAGTTTTTAAAGGTCTCCAGCTCTGAACTTCAGCTACATTTTCCTGGAGTGTATAATAAGCATGTATAATACGTCCACTTACAGGCATATAAGAATTATTACGGACTACAACATCTATCATATACTCATTGGACACAGGCATATTACGGAAAAGCAGAATATCTTCTAAGTCCTTTTCGCCAAGTCCGGTTTTGTCACCTTCATGCAAAATAATCGAAGGTGCATAATGAATACGATTCTCTTTATCTTTCATTTCTTTCATGAGAAAAATGTCATCTGGAAAATTCTGATTCTTAGGTATTTTGTCAAACAATGCCGACACCCGCCTTTCTGCCGTCATAATTAGTAAAAATTTATTAATTTAATGATAAAGAATTTGTCCCACTTTTTCAAGTGTATTTTTCTTTTTTTGACAAGTTTTTCGTCAAAAGTTCACAAAAAAATCACAAAACGTGGTTTTTTGACTTGTTTTGACAAAAAGGAAGTCGAAAAATGCGAACATATTTTCTTGTATTCATTTACAAAATTCCTTATACTAAATACATCAAATTAATACTCGATTTGTATTTTCCTACATCTTCCCATAATGACATTTATAG
>CAYTGQ010000142.1:0-5394 GCA_964437345.1 uncultured Lachnoclostridium sp.
ACAAAAGCATCTCCTGATGAACCACAGTCACCGTCTACAAGAATATACACTTTTTGTGGCTTTGCTAAGCCCACATATGGAATATCTAAATCTTCTAACTCCTCTTTCACAAATCCTTTTCCGCGATTTGCCTCTAAATCCGCTTCCATCTTCTGTAAAACAGCAAGGGTCTCTTGTGGCAGTTCCATTTTCATGTATTCCTCAAAAAAACGCTTACGCAAATCACAGTTTCTTTCAGAATAGTTAAGTTCTCTTCCACTATCATAGATATCATCTGGCATATCATTTACCGTTTTTCCTTCCGGCAGACACAACTCTAACAATGGGAAAAATGCCGTGTCGGAACCGCCGCCATTATGCCGAACATCAATAACTAGATTTTCACAATTATAGAGTATCTCATGATTATCCGCATACAATTTCTGAATGACGTCCTCCTCTTGGAAATCTTTCAATTTCAAATATGTAACATCATCACGGAGGAGTTTACAAATATACTTATTTGATTTATCCCATACCGCATCCAGTGTAATCGGATATACTTTTATTTCTCCAGTGTCGGCTTTTTCTACCATAATT
This sequence comes from uncultured Lachnoclostridium sp., assembly GCA_964437345.1. Taxonomy (GTDB): domain Bacteria; phylum Bacillota; class Clostridia; order Lachnospirales; family Lachnospiraceae; genus CAYTGQ01. The sequence goes on from CAYTGQ010000142.1 coordinate 580, forward strand.
TCCTTTGCAAAACACAGCAAATCAAACCATGCATAACTCTGCCGTTCTTCACTTTCACCATAAAGCATTTCTTCATGCTTTGCAGCAAAATCATCTATTGTATATCCGTCAACTTTGATAATTCTGTCACCAATAGACAGCGGCGAATCAGCAGTAGCAGCCCACACATACAATGCGTTCTGATAGCGTTGAACACGGAACGAAATCATTCCATACTTCTGCTTATCAAAATACACATGACTCATTACATGGAATGTCGCCAAATAAGACTTCATCACAAATAGAAACGCTTCATCATCCATATCGTCACTTATTTGCGCCCGATAATGCTCTACGTCTGCTCCTGCCTCATCTTTACAGCAAGATGCGTCATTCTTCATCACGCTTACTACATCCTCAAAAATTTCCAGTTTCGTCATATCCTCTTCCTCCAATGTTTCTCCTCATTTACAAGCTAACGCTTTATCATTTCTTTTTCAATAGCTTCGCAGTAACAGGTTATTTTTGCCCTCTAACCGGTTATTTTTCTGGCAGTGTATCGCTATATACTGCAATCATGACACCCTTTTTCTGGGCATCGGTCAATGGCTTTAATGTTCCCCTCTTTAGTAGCTCATTGATAACCATTACTATATTAATCTGTTTTGCTCTGGCATATACTTCTACCAGATTATGCATATGTTCCGGCTGATGCTCTTTTTGTAGCTGGATTTTTTTCGCCGCTAAATCCTCGATTTTTTCTAACAATGTTTCTGGCATCTTTGGTATATACTTTCGAAGAGCACCTGCTAAGTCAGCTTCTATCCCCTCGCCAGCTTCTTCTCTCTCTATCTGTGAAAATAAACCTGTGTCTTTATCTTCCTTTACTACGATTACATTGACACTGTCATCTGACTGCCTCAGCAAACCACGTTCATACAATCCGACATACTTATCCAAAACTGCCTCTGTTTTTGGTAGATTTCCTTTTATGTACAAAGCTAGGTTTAAATAATCCTCTCTTTTATTCACCTGCCAGCCGTGCTCCCTGTCTTCAAAAGGAGTAGACAGTGACCATGAATATACACGTGCTTCAGTTCTTCCTATCCACATCGGGCCACTGGTAATCTCCTTTTCCGTTAGGACCGCCACTTCTTTCTGATAAAGAGTTGCCAATGCTACAAACTCGCCGCCATCTTTTCGCTTTACCATGTAGTTATTTCGTCGAAGCATCTCAAAATTTACCGACAATTCTACATATTCCATTACCGCTTTTGAAATCAGCGTCCATAGGAAATAATTCATATCATCATCCGGCACATAGATTTCTTCTTTAGAATATTTTTTTGCCAGCGCAATTACTTCCGGTACATACTCGTCACAAATCAGTTTAGCGATTTCTGATTCAATCTCTCTAGACTGCATCACCACATCATAAGGAATACAATCTATGTATACGTTCGTGCGATATTTTTGTCCTGGCATCAAATCCATGAAGCCATACTCTTCCAAGTAAAACACTTCATCCTCTATAAAAGCCGGGCTTACATTTAATTCTTTTGCAATTTCCTCTATACTTTTCGGTTCGAAATAAGCTGCAAATGCAATATTCTGACGCAATTTAGAATTTAAAAAAGCTTGTGTATCGCCCATCGGTCCGACACTTCCAGCATTTCCCATATGCACCAGTTCGATTGGCTCTAAGCCTAAATTTCTCTCTTTCCACATTTCTTTCGTTTTCCTTTAGTGTATTTCCCCAAGCTCACTTCTCATTTGGAAGGACATCACTGTATACAACTACCATGACACCCTTTTTCTGCGCTTCCGTCAGAGGTTTTAGAGTGCCACGTTTTATCAGCTCTTCTATTACCACAATGACATTTATTTTTTTTGCTCTTCTATAAATCTCTAAAGCCTTATGCATGTGTTTTGGAAAATATGGTTTCTCTAACAAAATTCGTTTCTCGCAAATCTCATCAACCTTGCCCCATGCCTCTTTGGTTATTTCCGGCATATACCTTCTTAAATATCCGGCAAAATCTATCTTACCGATGTCTGTTTCCACATACTTATCCATTTGCGCAAAAAGACCATTTTCTATATCTTCCTTCACGACAATTACATTTACACTATCGTCCGCTTGTCTAAGAAATCCTCGCTCGTATAAACGAATATATTTATCCAGTACCGCTTCTGTCTTCGGCAAGTTGCCCTTTAAATACCTATCAAAATCGATATGCTCTTTTATCGTATTGTCTTCCCAGCCAAACTCCCTGTCCTGAAAGTCAGTGGATAATCCCCATGATAATATTGGTATTTCACTTTCACCTTTAATCATAGGTCCACTCAAGCGCTCCTTTGCCAGCATTTCTTTCACCTTCTCATCGTAAAGCGTTGCGTATGCTACATATTCGCCTCCATCTTTTCGCTTTACCATATAGTGATTTTCCTTTAGACCTGCCCAGTCAAATTCACTCTTAGAATGCTGAACTACTACCATTGGAATTATTGCCCATAGAAAATAGTTAAAATCATCCTCCGGCACATATATGCAATCTTTTGCATAATTTTTTGCCAGCTTTATTACTTCTGAAATGTATTCGTCACAAATGAACTTCGCAGCTTCTGCTTCCAATTCCTTTATCCGTAATTCCACCTCATATGGTGTACACTGAATCAAAACATTGGTGCGATATTTCTGGCCCGGCATCAAGTCCAAAAAACCCCACTCTTCCAAATAGGAAACTTCGTCTTCCACATATACAGGACTCACGTTTAGTTCTTTTGCAATTTCTTCTATGGTTTTCGGTTCAAAATATGCAGCATATGCAATATTCTGTCGCAATTTAGAATTCAAAAAAACTCCCGTGTCGCCCATAGGTCCAGGCATTCCAATATGTCCAGTATTAATCAGCTTAATCGGCTCCATGCCAAGATTTCCTGTTGCTCGCGGTTGCTTCATACCTTCTTTTAATAACTTCTTCGCATCCGATAAATGCCACTTCACGGTGCCTTCCGGCAAGTCCAAAATCTCTGCAATCTCTGCCAGCTTTTTATTATGGTAATAGTGCAGTAATACAATCTCGCGGTGGCGTTTAGAAAGCCACGCCACTTCACGTTTTAATAATTCCAGTTCTTCTTTTTTTATGTAATCGGACTCGAAGTCCTCAACACTTGGCACGTCCACATCATCTATATCACCGGTCTTGTGCTTTATCTGCTCCTGCACGTAGCGGGCGTACACGTTAGAAGCGATTTTGTGCAAATAGCCTTCCCAGTTGTATACGTTCTCTACCGTTCGCAGGGTGATATAGGCTTCACAGGTAATGCGCGCCGCCAACTCTTCCGCTTCCGTCATGTCATTACATTTGCTTAATGCAAAGCCAAAGAACTTTTTCTGAAATTGTGCAATCATCGTGTCTGCAAATTTTTTATCCATAGGTATACCAACTTTTTTCTTTTACTTACAACTATATAGTGTACACGAAAAAGAAAAGGTTGGAAAAATTTTTCAAAAATTTTTCCAACCAACTTCCAAACTATTTTATAATATAGGAGAATCTCTCTATACAGCGCATTCACCCTGGACTTCCTGCACCTCTACGGCTTCCTGTTTTTCCACAAGCACCTCGCTTCGCAAGAAGAAAGGACATACAACAATCGCTAACGCACCTGCTACAACAAAAATCCACTCTGTTGCAACTACAGTAGCAATTGCACTTACTACTACCGATGCAACCGGAATACTAGCAACGCTTAGAGCACTCATAATGCCTGCTGCACGCGCCAAATATTCCTCATCAATCTTCCTTACAAACTCTACATTCAAAAATGTCATAAAAATAGAAACCATTACGCCACATAAGAAGCTGGCCAGCGCCACAAATCCGTACATAAAAATCTTGCTATCATAAAACGGTTTACATGCAACCAAACCAATATAATATAAACCGATTCCCATGCAGCACAACGCTACGTATCCCTTTGAATTCAATACTTTACCAAGCAATGGATATACTGCAGTACCAAGCATCATACCGAAGGTTAAGGCAATTCCTAATACTGATAACACTTCTGCCCCACCACGCAGGATTTCGCTAGTTAATGGAGCCTGTAAACTATTAAATGGTACTAAAATAGCATTTAAGAAAATAGCAATGCCACAGAAAAATAATACGGATTTTTCTTTTGTAGCATATGCCAATCCATCGCGGAACGTTTCCATATACTCTTTTGCATTGAATTTCTGCTTCTGTAAATCCTGTTCCTTTGTGTTTACAGTCATAATAATAAGTGCTGACAATACAAACGTTACCATATCTACGTAAATGGCTCCTGCGGTTCCAATTAATGCAATAATACCCGCTGCAGCTGCTGTTCCGATTAACTCAACAACAGAACAAGCTGTAGACATCAATGACATTCCATGTTCATAATATTTTTCTTCCAAAATTCTTGGCGTCAATGCTGTATTTGCCGGTCCACGGAACGCTTCTACCGTAGAAATTGTAAGCGTTGTCAGCACAAGTATCCAAGCACTCAAGAAACCAAACAAATAGCCTGTTGCAACAAGCGCTACACATAGTGCACGAATAATATCCGTAACTACCATGATACTCTTTTTATTTCTTCCTTCTACCCATGCACCTGCGAATGGTGTAACCAAAATAGATGGTATTTTGTTAAGACCAAAAATAATTGCGGACCATGCTGCACTGCCTGTAATCTCATACACAATCCATGTGGATGCGATTGCATCTACTGAATCACCAAAGCGATTGATTAATGCCGCGATAATCATTTTCATATATTCCTTTTGGCGGAATATATCTTTGT
>CAYTGQ010000143.1:0-5360 GCA_964437345.1 uncultured Lachnoclostridium sp.
TTAAAACCATTTGGAATGTCTACCGGTGCTACTTCATAAATATTAGCTGCTGTTGCCATATTACCTCTGGAAATATTTAATACATCAACACCTGCTTCTTTTGCATCTTTACAAAATTCAATTACTTCTTCAATAGTCAAACCGCCGGTCAGCATATCATCCTGACAGCCGATACGCATAAATAAAGGCATTCCTTCCGGCATATTTTTACGAATAGATTTAATACATTCTAATGGGAATTTCTTTCTATTTTCGAAGCTTCCACCCCATTCATCTGTTCTCTTATTAATACCACCTGATAACATAGAATGTGGCAGATATTGATGTGCACAATGAAATTCAATTGCATCAAATCCAGCTTCTACACTTCGTTTCGCAGCTTCCCCATAAGCTTCGATGATAGAAAGTAATCTTTCTGTTGTAACCGCAGGAACTATATACTGAGGTCCAAGTGGTGTGTCATTTGGTAATAAAATCTCTGCGGAGCGGTCACTTGCTACTGCAAGACCACCCTGCCATAACTGAATAGCAGTTTTACCACCTGCTGCATGCACTGCATCATTTAACTTCTTAAATCCGTCAATATATTTATCCTCCGCGATGGATAAAAATCCGTTTGGTGAACTTGCCTTATCAACAGCACTAACCTCTACTGTATTAAGACCACAGCCACCCTTTGCACGTTCAACATGATATGTAATCAACTTATCAGTTACCATTTTGCCATCTTCGCTGGCTGCACTTTCATGAGTTCCCATTGCAGACATAACCACTCTGTTGCGAAGCTCTAAGTCTCTGATTTTGATAGGTGCAAATAATTTTTCAAAAGCCATATAATACCTCCTCATTTTTCTTTCTGTTTTTTCGACCAACCGGTCGATTGATTATATTTTATCACTAAATGAAGAAATTGGCAATAAAAAAGACTTCGGACAAACCGAAGTCTTTATCATAAACTAGTTATTAGCAAACACCCTGTGCCATCATAGCCTCTGCAACCTTTTCAAAGCCTGCAATATTAGCACCTACTACATAATTGCCTTCTACGCCATAACGTTTTGCTGCATCTGCTGTTTTTGCATAAATACCTACCATGATACCTTTTAATTTTTCATCTACTTCTTCTTCAGACCAGCTAAGTCTTAAGCTGTTCTGGGACATTTCTAATGCGGAAGTTGCTACGCCGCCGGCATTAGCTGCTTTACCAGGCATGAATAACATACCATTTTCAAGGAAGAATTCTGTTGCTTCTCTTGTTGTAGGCATGTTAGCACCTTCTGCAACTGCCATACAGCCGTTTGCTTTTAATGCTTTTGCATCTTCTAAATTAAGCTCGTTCTGTGTTGCACATGGAAGTGCAATATCACATTTAACTGTCCAGATTCCTTTTCCTTCTGTATAAACTGCACTTGGAACTGCGTCTGCATATTCTTTGATTCTTCCACGTTTTACTTCTTTGATTTCTTTTACGACATCTAACTTGATTCCTTCCGAATCATATACATAGCCGTTGGAATCACTTAAAGCCACTACTTTTGCACCTAACTCCTGTGCTTTTTCTGCTGCATAAATAGCTACATTACCGGAACCGGACACAACAACTGTCTTTCCATCTAATGTATTGTTATTGTGTGTTAACATTTCATTTAAAATATAGATAAGACCATATCCTGTTGCCTGTTTACGGATTAAGGAACCGCCATAGCTTAATCCTTTTCCTGTAAGTACTCCTTCATAAAGGCCAGTCATTCTTTTATACTGTCCGTAAAGGTAGCCGATTTCTCTCGCTCCTACTCCGATATCACCTGCTGGAACGTCTTCATCAGCTCCAATGTATTTGCTTAATTCTGTCATAAAGCTCTGGCAAAATGCCATTACTTCTCTGTCAGATTTACCTTTTGGATCAAAGTTGGAACCACCTTTACCGCCTCCGATTGGAAGACCTGTTAAAGAATTTTTGAAAATCTGTTCAAAACCTAAGAATTTTAAAATCCCCTGATTTACAGATGGATGAAAACGAAGTCCGCCCTTGTATGGTCCAATTGCGCTGTTGAACTGAACGCGGTATCCTTTATTTACCTGAACCTGTCCTTTGTCATCTACCCAAGGTACACGGAAAGTAATTATTCTTTCTGGTTCTACTAATCTTTCTAACAAACCATTACTACGATATAATTCTTCGTTAGCATCGATGGCTAATTTTAAGGAATCTAATACTTCCTTTACAGCCTGATGAAACTCTGGTTCTCCTGGATTTTGTTCTACTACTCGTGCATAAATTTCCTCTGTGTAAGACATACTCACTACCTCCTGGTTTTTCATGTTGCCATTTTCTTTGTCTATTATACACACTTCGTGTTCGTCTTGCACGCACTTTTGTTCATTTTTATAAATTTGGTGTATTTTGCACAAAGTAAATTTATTTTTTTTCTACTTTTTCATCATATTTAATATTACTTGTGCACCAATCTCATATAAATCTCCCTGTCTGACATGCAAATTGTAGCCTCAAATAGATTTTTTATATTAATTTATCTTTTTATATTTCTTTTTTTTATAAATTGTGGTATACTTTCAACAGATGTAAGGAGGATGAGATTATGGAAGTTTTAGTATTTCTTGCAGCAGTCATTGGAATTGCCATCACCGCAGCAATTGTTACTGTCGGCGGCGTTCTTTCCTCTATATTTGGTGCTATTGCAGAAGAAGATGCAGCAGAATAGTATGAATATGGAATTAACAAATAAGGATAACCCTGAATTATAATTACTTTCCGGGTTATCCTTATTTTTATGCGAAGTCAGACTGAAATACCTGTCTCCTTAATTGTACATTACAATTACATCATTTTCTTCAATCAAAGTCTTACCGCTCGGGATAATACTCTTATCTCCACGTCTTACCATAGCAATCAATACATCATCTGGGAGATTTAGTTCTTCAATGGTTTTCTTACACCATTTATGATTTTTTGTAATTATAATTTCCTTCAAATCTACATCTGCATCTCCATAATAAGAAGGAACACTTAATATCAGATTATCATTAGCAAGAATTAGCGTATCTCCTCTTGGAATAAGCGTTTCCCCATCTCGCTTTATCATCAATGCCAATGAACCAGTTGGCATATGTACTTCGCTGATTTTCTTATTTTCCCAATTATGTCCATGTGGAATGAAAAATCTCATAAGTGTAATTGCTGACTCTTCCTGATAATCATTGAAAGTCTTTCTAACGTCAGATTCTTCATCCACCATATCCAGCTTCTTTGCCATCACCGGAAGTAACGATCCTTGTAAAGTAACTGATAACAATGAAACGAAAAATACAATATGGAAAATATCATTCTGCAATCCAATTTCTGATGCCATTACCATAATAGCAAATACAATGGAAGCGGCTCCTCTAAGTCCTGCCCATGAAATTAAAAGACACTGCTTTGCACTGCATTTAAACGGTTTCAGAAGTAAAAATACCGCTACCGGTCTTGCTACTATAAGTAAAAATAACGCAATTAATACTGCCGGTACCAATACTGTTGGCAGCTTATGTGGAAAAGATAATAATCCCAGCAGGAAGAAAATTAATATCTGTGCTAAACCAGTAATTCCATCAAAGAAATGTACCATAATAGCTTTATTTTTTATTTTGCTGTTTCCTAAAATAATTCCTGTAATATACACACTCAGATATCCATTTCCACCAACTATTAATGGTAATCCATAGGATAATAAAATCAATGCAAGCACGAAAATCGTATCTAGACCTTCAGGAACAATATTGGTCTTTTGGAAAATCCAGATTCCTAATGCTGCAATTCCAACACCAATCAACGCACCATAACAAATTTGTGCGAACAACATATATCCAATAGATGAGGTTTCGCTTCCCTGCATAAATACCAGGCCAATCATGGTAAGCATATACGCCATTGGGTCATTACTTCCACTTTCCAGCTCCAATAAAGAAGCCGTTCCATCTTTTAAGTTAAGGCTTTTTGAACGTAAAATAGAGAACACTGAAGCCGCATCTGTAGAACTGATAACTGCCCCAATCAGAAAGCTTTCCATCAGGCTCATTCTCAACGCTAAATAGCAAAAGCCACAAGTCAGCAGGGCTGTTACTACAACTCCTATTGTGGAAAGCAAAACTGCTTTTCCTGCTACAGGCTTCGCCATATCCCATTTTGTTCCAAATCCACCATAAAACATGATGAAAATCAATGCAACTGTACATACCTGCTCTGTTGCATAATAATTATCAAAGGAAATTTTAAAAAGCCCATCAGACCCAAAAATCATACCCAGTGCCATAAACATAATCAGCACCGGCATCCCAAATTTATCAGAAAAACGGTTTGCTACAATACAAGAAAGTAAAATTGCTGCAATTAATAATAATACAAATGCCATGTCATTCCTCCTTTTTATTAAACCCCAAAAGGCTCTTTCTCTATCATATAGTATAACAGGAACCTCAAAAAAAGTCCCGTTAAATTATCTTTACATTTTATTCATGCTAATTTTATAACAATGATTGCAATCTCATTGATATATGCTATAACATAAAATTATAGTATTAAAAAAACTTTATGATACATATAGGAGGGCTTACCAATGCATGTAGAAGACGTAGTAAAGAAAGAATCTTTAGAACTTGATACAAAAGGCTTAATCCAGATGATGATTGCCGGACGTCAGGTAGATTTAATCTTAAAAGAAAACTGACGATATGGGATATCTTACATGGGATATCGAACACTGGAGCACCGTTAATGGTGACCGTTTCATCCGTTGCTACTCCTTAGAAGGTCGTGTTCTTGGCGAATCTACAGGACACAACATCTATGACTTAGAAAACGACTTCAAACCTGAAGAAGCTGCTAAAGTACAGCTTAGCTAATCATTTAAAAGAGTTGCCAAAGGTTGAATTTGGCAACTCTTTTCATTTATTATATTCTTAACTCTTATTGTAACTCATTTCATAACTTATGCACTGTATAAATGGCAAAAGTAATTATATGGGAAACCCACTTCGTTCTTTCAACCTTCTTATCTCATCTTCCAGTATATTAACCTTGATTTTGTATATCTCGCTCTCTTTCGATATACCTATTGCCTCATCTAATTTTCTCGACAAATCCAGGTGCCCTTCTGCAACAATAGAAACATTTCTGTTTGTCACATTTTCCAGTGTTATTCGGATATCATGTATATCCTCTCTTACTTCCTTCACTTCCTCTTCCAAATTGTCTATCCTGCCTTGCAACCCCATTACTTGGTCTTGTACTCCTGTTACCTGACTTTCTACTCCTGTTACTCTACTTTGTACTTCTGTTACTTGACTTTGTACTTCTGTTA
>CAYTGQ010000144.1:0-3638 GCA_964437345.1 uncultured Lachnoclostridium sp.
TAGCTCCTGGTACAGAAGCTATCAAAGCTACTGTAAAAGAAAAAATGGAATTATTCGGTTCTGTAGGAAAAGCATAAATCTAAAGTACATAATAATTGAACAATTGATAGAGAGTGCTTCGGCACTCTCTATTTATGCGTATGATTGGGTCGTGGGAAAACATGGAAGTTGAGTGGGCATGAACCTTGACTAGTTCAATTGCAGATAATTTTTTAAGTCTTCTATAATTTGTTTGCAATCCTTAATTCCCAAATCATAAACCTTTTGAAGCTCATTTGGATTTCTTTCAATAGTTTTCAGATTAATAGCTTCAGAAGGTCTAATAACAAATAGCTCTCCTTTCGCTTCCATATCCAGAATAGTCTCTATGGTCTGATTATATCGCTCATATCTGGTTTCCATGGTTTTGATGAAGTTTGGATATTTCTTATATACACCCTGTGTAAGCTTTAAAACCGCCTTGGATAATGGTTTTTTACGATATTCCAGTGGTCTGGTAAGAATTACAATAATTTTGTCATAATCCATTTCTTTAAACTTCATAACTGGAATACTGTCAGAAATGCCGCCATCCAGATATTTTTTGCCATCAATTTCAATTAACTTAGAGAAGAATGGAAGGGCAGAAGATGCTCTCAATATTTCAAGGCCATTGGATTCTCTTGCAATGGATGTCAGTTCCAAATATTCTGGCTCTCCGGTCTCTACGTTGGTTACAGTGACATAGTAGCCAGTATTGTTTTGTACGAAAGTATCATTATCAAAAATATCATATTTATATGTAACATCATAGAAGGCAAACTGCCTGTTAACAAGATTTCCTGTCAGTAAAAGAGAAGCAAAGCTCATATACCTGCGGTCTTTGCAAAATCTTTTATTATAGCGGATAACACGTTCTTTTTGTTTGGAGAAATAGTTAGGTCCGAACAAGGCTCCGGCAGATACACCGATAATGCCGTCAACAGGTATATTTTCATCTAAGAAAACATCTAAAACTCCAGCCGTAAACATTCCGCGCATAGAACCACCTTCTAAAACTAGGCCAATTTTACTCATGACACTTACCCTCTGTTTTGATTTTCTGAATGGTATCTTCCTTCATCATCTGTCTTAATGAAACCAGATAAGGAGAAAACTGAACTCTGTCCTCTGCATAGGTCTGATTCAGTTCATATTCCTTTGGAATCCATGTATCAAGGGCAGATTCATTGTGCTGGATAACCGCTTCCAGACCATCAATGCATTTATAGATTTTCGCTTCTAAGGTTTCGCGTGCTTCCATTTCAGTATAGAGTGCCATCATTTCACTGGCATAAGGTTCAGGCAAAGATTTTACCCAGGAATATAATAAATTTTCTTCAGTTTTTTCATCGGCAGTAGTTTTATCAAAGGTTGGAATATCACCGGTGAAGGCTTCGCCTAAATCGTGAATAAGACACATTCTAATAACCTTGTCCATATCAGCTTCTGGGAATTCGTCTTTCAGAAAATATGCCATCAATGCAGCTCTCCAGCTGTGTTCGCCAACACTTTCGTGTCTGCCGCCGGAAGTATAGCAGTGACGGGTTGTGTCCTTTAATTTCTCAGCAACATGTAATGCATCTAAAAGTTTTCTTGGTTCCATGGTAAATCCTCCCTGTATTTTTGAAATAAAAAATAGTATATCATAGAATAACAACTAATTCCAGAGCTAAATTCCAGATTGTTTAGGTGGTCTGTTTGGATTCCAGACGTTTAAATAGTTTTCTCAGAACAATAATTGCTGCGATAGCTAATACCAGCTCTGCAACAGGCTGTGCATAAGCTAAACCATATAATGGGAACAGCCAGTTCAGGATATAAAGAGCAGGGATTTCCAATGCTATTTTTCTCATAAGAGAGAAAATGAGGGCTTCTTTTCCCATGCCAACAGCCTGGAATACACCAACAGCTAAAAAGTCTATAGCTAAAAGTGTGATACCAAGACACAGCCCACGAAGGAATTGCGTACCGTAAGCAGCAACAGTTTCATTGTTCATAAATAACTTCATCAAGGATTCTGCACCTACATAGTAGCAGATAGTCATTGTTAAAAGCAGAGCTACCATGATTTTGGCAGTAAATAAAATACTTTCCTTCATACGTTTAATATTATCGCTGGCGTAGTTATAGCTTACAAGTGGCATAACGCCTTGGGATAAGCCCATAGAAACCTGCATAGGGATCATATTGATTTTCTGAGCAATTCCGAGAGCAGCTACAGGGTCAGAACCATAAGCTGCAGCAAAGTTATTAAGTACAGTCATACTCGTTACATTTAAGATATTCTGAATGGCTGCAGGAACACCTACACCGCATACACCAAGTACGATGTCTTTGCGAAGACAGAACATTTTAGGATTGATACATACATAGGTTTTTTTACGTTGTGTAAATAACAAAATGATAAAGTAGATACAGGCTATACAGTTAGAAAGGAATGTTGCAAGACCGGCACCTGCACTTCCCATATTAAGCCCCCAAGGTAAAATAAAAATAGGGTCAAGAATAATATTTAATATACATCCGCTCATTGTTCCGATACTGGCATGGAGAGCAGAGCCTTCTGCACGCACCATTTGTCCCAACACAACATTTAAAATGGCAGGGGCGGCACCACAGCTTACAGTCCAGAACAGATAAGCACTGGTTGGATTCGCAGTTGTCTCAGTAGCACCAAGTAGATTTAACAATGGGCTTTGGAATACGGTACATATTGCAGAATAAAGCAAGCTGAAAAATAAGGCACCATAGAAGCCAAAAGCAGAGCTTCGGCGTACAGTATCATAATCATAACGTCCCATAGCACGGCTCATCATAGATGAGCTTCCCACACCAAATAGATTAGTGATGCCATAGAAAGCCAGCATAACCGGGCTTGCCAAAGTAATAGCAGCATTTTGGATTGGGTCATTTAACATTCCGACAAAATAAGTGTCAGCTAAGTTGTAAATGATGGATACCAGAGAGGTAACAATCATAGGCACAGCCAGCTGGGCTACCGCCTGCGGAATCGGTGTGCGCTCAAAGAGTTCAATTTTCTTTTCGTCAGCCATTGGATATTTCCTCGTTTCTTATTATTGAGTGTAAATAAATTATACTGAGATAAATTATATCATATACTGTGGCACTTGTGCTTAAAAGAAAAATAAATTATTATGAAAGCTCTCAAATGATAAAAAGTAGTGCATAATAAATGACATCTATTTACAGGTAAGGGTTGGAATTAAGTAGTGCTGGAGTTGTTAGTGCTCATATTATTAAATTTGTTGAGGAGAAATAAAACATGGTATATACAAAACTGTCACCAGAGGAAATAAAGTCTAGAATATATGAAGAGACGAAAAAACAGTTTTTGTTGCGAGGGATACGAAATACTGAGATGAAGCAGATTGCGCAAACAGTAGGGGTAGGGAGAACAACTTTATATCGCTATTATCCGAGCAGAGAGCAGCTCGCTTTTATGGTTTCATTGGAACTTACTGAAATCTTATTACAATCTAGTATAGGAGAAAAAATTGATCCTTCGCTGAATGGATATGAGAAATATAGAAAGTTTTTTGAGTATTTTACAGACAATGTAATCGAGCATCCGGAAATATTAACATATTTTTCGGAAT
>CAYTGQ010000144.1:3738-5312 GCA_964437345.1 uncultured Lachnoclostridium sp.
ATAAAATATTTTTTTGTACAAAATGGAACACATGCACCAAATTTTGAAAGGAGGTTAATTTATATATTTATGGGGAAAGACGGGGTTACTCTGTTAAAAGCAAATAGAATTTCAGTACATGAATCTGTAAGGGAGATAATATATGATAGGAATGTCTCCAAAGGAATGTTTAGTAGTGAAAGATGCACATGCTGGTATTCAGGCAGCTAATGCAGGCGGATTTGCTTCTGTGGGGATAGGAGAATGGATACTAGGAATTGCTAAATATTTTTGATATAATATAAAATATTAATTTGAGGAGGTATTTTATGAATTATCAACCAGCTGACAATCGATATGAGCAGATTCCATATCGACGTTGTGGTAAGAGTGGATTGATGTTGCCGGTACTGTCTCTTGGGCTTTGGCATAACTTTGGAAATATTACCCCGTTCGAAACTCAACAGAGTATCCTTCGTAAAGGATTTGATATGGGGATTACACATTTTGACTTAGCCAATAACTATGGGCCTCCTTATGGAGAGGCAGAGCGGAATTTTGGTATTCATATGGACAGGGATTGGCATACTTATCGTGATGAGCTAATTATTTCTACAAAAGCAGGTTATGATATGTGGCCAGGACCTTATGGAAACCATGGTAGTCGTAAATATCTGATTGCAAGCCTTGAACAATCTTTAAAACGAATGCATTTAGATTATGTAGACATTTTTTACCATCATCGTCCAGACCCGGATACGCCAATTGAGGAGACCATGGGAGCTTTGGACCAGATTGTGCGAAGTGGTAAAGCGTTGTATGTTGGAATTTCAAACTATGATGCAGAGCAGACTCGTGTGGCTGTCAAAACCCTTCGTGAACTGGGCACACCTATGCTTATTCATCAGCCAAGGTATTCTATGATGCACCGTGTACCTGAACAAGGATTGACTCAGGTACTAAAAGAAGAAGGGTTAGGTTGTATCGCATTTGCTCCATTAAGTAATGGTATTCTCACCAATCGATATCTGAATGGTATTCCTGCAGATTCCCGTGCGGCAAATGATCCACGGTATTTGAAAGCCAGTGCAATTACAGAAGATAAAATTGCAGTTGTACGTCAGTTAAATGCTGTTGCGGAACGCCGTGGACAGACTTTGGCACAGATGGCGTTGCTTTGGACATTGCGTGATTCTGTTGTTACAAGTGCGTTGATTGGAGCAAGTAGACCGGAGCAGGTGGAAGAAAATGTGCGTGCATTTGTTAATCCGGTACTGTCTGAAGAAGAGCTGAATGAAATTGAGAAAATATTAGAACAATTAGAATAATTTGAATCCCAAAATCGCCATTCAATCATGAAGTAATAGGTTTCTATTTTTCTTGATTGGATAGCGATTTTTATTCCATTACTTTTGGCTTAAGCAATGTTATTACTATTTATTATGAATTTAGTTTAAGCAAAAAGTGTAAAATAGGCAACCGACCAACAGTAGAGTGTAGAAAATCAAAGAAAAACGGCACTTCAAAATGTGAAGTGCCGCAGACTGTAGACAAAGTGCCATGTGGAGTGGTCTCCACATGGCACTTTTCTTCTA
>CAYTGQ010000145.1:0-5213 GCA_964437345.1 uncultured Lachnoclostridium sp.
GGAGGTGCCATATGTACGCAATTATTGCAACAGGTGGTAAACAGTACAAAGTAGCCGAAGGCGATATCATTAGAGTAGAAAAGCTCGGAGTTGAAGCTGGTCAGACAGTTACTTTCGATCAGGTTCTTGTTGTAAACAACGGCGAAGTTAAAGTTGGAAATCCAACTGTTTCTGGAGCAACTGTTTCTGCAACAGTAGTAAAAGAAGGCAAAGCTAAAAAAGTTATCGTTTACAGATACAAGAGAAAATCTGGTTATCACAAGAAAAACGGTCATAGACAGCAGTTTACACAGGTTAAGATTGAAAAAATCAATGCATAATCTGAATATATGATTGAGATAACTATTCAAAAAAATGAAAAAGGTATTTGTAACGGTTTCCTTGTAAAAGGACATGCCGGATACGATGAGTATGGTAAAGACATTGTCTGTGCTGCAGTATCGGTTATGGTTATAAATACAATCAATTCCATTGAGAGATTTACGGAAGACCATTTTGTGGTTGAAAGTGAAGAAGAAAGTGGAACAATCGAATTCAAAATGGTTTCTGATATTAGTAAAGAAAGCAGATTGCTTTTAGATTCATTACTTCTTGGTTTAGAAGGAATTGAAGCAGAATATGGAAATCAATACATTAAAATTTGTTGATTACTTATACTCGAGGAGGTGTAAGACTATGTTAAATATGAACCTTCAGTTTTTTGCTCATAAAAAGGGAGTTGGTTCTACTAAGAACGGTAGAGATTCCGAATCCAAGAGATTAGGTGCAAAAAGAGCAGATGGACAGTTTGTTTTAGCTGGTAACATTCTTTACAGACAGCGTGGTACAAAGATTCACCCAGGTGTTAACGTAGGACGTGGTGGAGATGATACTTTATACGCATTAGTAGATGGTGTTCTTAGATTCGAAAGAAAAGGTAGAGATAAGAAACAGGCATCTGTATACCCAGTAGAAGCAAAATAATTTTACGTAACCTAGAGCCCCAATAATTACATTGGGGCTTTTTTCAAACTAATCCTTTTTGAATTAGGAGGAAGAAATGTTTGCAGATAGTGCACAAATTTATATTCGTTCCGGTAAAGGCGGCGATGGGTGTGTAAGCTTCCGTCGCGAATTATATGTACCGGCTGGCGGTCCTGACGGCGGAGATGGCGGTAAGGGCGGCGATTTGATTTTTGAAGTTGATGAAGGAATTAATACTCTTAATGAGTTTAGACATATTCGTAAATACTGTGCTGGTGATGGACAGCCAGGGGCAAAGAAAAAATGCCATGGTGCTGACGGTGCAGATTTAGTTGTTAAAGTTCCGGAAGGAACTATTATTAAGGAAACAGAAACAGGCAAGGTTATTGCCGATATGTCCTATGGCAACAAAAGAGAAATTATCTTAAAAGGTGGTAATGGAGGTAAAGGAAACCAGCATTATGCGACTCCTACCATGCAGGCTCCAAAGTATGCCCAACCTGGACAGCCTTTTAAAGAATTGAATGTTACCTTGGAACTTAAAGTAATTGCAGATGTAGGTCTTGTAGGCTTTCCAAATGTAGGAAAATCTACTTTACTTTCTCGTGTAACCAATGCAAAACCAAAGATTGCTAATTATCATTTCACTACATTGAATCCAAATCTTGGTGTAGTTGATCTGGAAGGTACCGATGGATTTGTTATTGCAGACATTCCGGGATTAATTGAAGGTGCATCAGAAGGCATCGGCTTAGGGCATGAATTTTTAAAGCATGTTGAGAGAACCAAAGTTCTTATCCATGTGGTAGATGCTGCTTCTGTAGAAGGCAGAGATCCACTTTTGGATATCAAAGCAATTAATGAAGAATTAATTAATTATAATCCTGAACTGGCAGATAAACCGCAGGTAATTGCAGCGAATAAATGTGATGTTTTCTTTGGTTCAGAAGAAGAAACGGTAATGGAATTATTAAAAGAGGAATTTGAGCCACAAGGAATTAAGGTATTTCCAATTTCTGCGGTAAGCGGTAAAGGTGTCAAAGAGCTACTTTACTATGTAAAATCCTTATTAAATGAAATGGATTCAGAACCAATTGTATTTGAAAGAGAATATTTTCCGGAAGAGGTTGATTTCTCTAATGAACCATATACAGTGGAAATGGATGAAGAGGAAGAAGGAGTGTTTGTTGTTGAAGGCCCAAGAATCGAAAGAATGCTTGGTTACACTAATCTTGAATCTGAAAAAGGATTTGAGTTCTTCCAGCGTTTCTTAAAAGAAAATGGAATTTTAGAACAATTAGAAGAATTAGGCATTCAGGAAGGTGACACTGTAAGAATGTATGGTCTTGAATTTGACTACTATAAGTAAAGTGTAGCTGGTTAAGAAATTATATTTTTACATGATAAGTTATTTTCAGAATGGAGGAATAGATATGACGAGTAAGCAGAGAGCGTATTTAAAAGGACTTGCGATGACCATGGACCCAATTTTTCAGATTGGAAAGGCCAGCTTAACACCTGAAATCATTGAGGCTGTCAGTGAAGCATTAGAAGCAAGAGAATTAATTAAAATAAGTGTATTAAAGAACTGTATTGATGACCCGAAGGAAATTGCTGCTGTTATGGCAGAAAGAACTCGTTCTCAGGTAGTTCAGGTAATTGGTAAAAAAATCGTTTTATATCGCGAATCTAAAACAAAGAAGAAAATAGAACTTCCATAAAGTGTAATCCAATCAGACAGCTTGTGATGCGTGTCAGTGTTTGGTGGAAAGGAAGCAAATCTATGAGAAAAATCGGTATTATGGGTGGAACCTTTAATCCAATTCATAATGGACACTTAGAAATAGCTCAAAAAGCCTTCGAACAGTTTGGACTGAATGAAGTATGGTTTATGCCAACTAAGAATCCACCTCATAAAGTGAATAGTGAGATTGTATCAGATGCACATAGGGCAGAAATGATTAAGCTGGCTATTAAATACAAGCCTTATTTTGTTTTGTCAACGCTGGAATATGAAAGAGCAGGTATGACTTATACAAAGGATACTTTGGAAGAAGTTGCAAAAAAGTATCCAGATGATTATTTTTACTTTATTATCGGCTCTGATTCACTGGCATATATTGATACATGGAAAGAACCGGATAAATTACTTTCCATGGCGCATCTTTTATCAGCACCACGTTATCCAAGCAATCCAGAGGAAGATAGAAGAAAAAAAGCATTTTTAGAAGAAAAATATGAGGCAGACATTCAATTTATTGAAATGGAACCAGTTATTGTATCTTCACAGGAGGTAAGAACTTCTATACAAGAAGGACTGGATATCAGTCATTTTCTTCCGGAACCAGTTATAAGTTATATCGAACAGAATAAACTTTATGGAACAGGAGGAAGCAAGGTTGAAATATAATATATTAGAATTACAGAATCTGATGAAGGACGTCTTGACAGAAAAAAGATATGCTCATACAATTGGAGTACAGCATACAGCTGCATGTCTTGCCATGCGATATGGTGAAGACGTTGAAAAGGCTTCTATTGCAGGACTTCTTCATGATTGTGCAAAATGTCTCACTGATGAGGATTTATTACAGGAATGTGAGAAATATAATATAGAAATCACACCATTGGAGAGAAGAAATCCATATCTTCTGCATGGGAAGCTTGGAGCATATTATACAAAAAATAAGTATGGTATTGATGAAGATGATATTTGTGAAGCAATTAAGTATCATACAACTGGCAGACCAGAAATGACATTATTGGAAAAGATTATTTTTATTGCTGACTATATTGAGCCATTGAGAAAGGAAATTCCAGGGTTGTCAGCAATAAGAAGAGAAGTTTTTATTGATATTAATAAAGCAGTTTATATGGCACTTGAAAACACATTAAATTACTTAAAACACACTGCTCATGGTCAGCAAAAAGAAATTGATGAAATGACTGTAAGAGCTTATGAGTATTACAAGGAGGACTAATAATGAATGAATCAAAGGATATGGCAAAATTAGCATTTGCTGCACTGGAAGATAAAAAAGGTGAAGATATTCGCGTTATTCAGATTGGAGATATTTCTGTAATTGCAGATTATCTTGTGATTGCTAATGGTACAAACTCATCTCAGGTACAGGCATTAGCAGATAGTGTAGAAGAAACATTGGCAAAAAATGGATATGAGCCAAAGAGAATTGAAGGTGCAAGAAATTCCAGCTGGATTTTAATGGACTATGGCGATGTAATTGTTCATGTATTTTCAAAAGAAGATCGTTTATTCTATGATTTAGAACGTATCTGGAAAGATGGAAAAAATATTACAAAAGAAGATTTAGAATAAAGATTAAATACAGGAAATTATGATATAGTAGATAAGATACAAAAATAGAGATAAAGAAAATAAACCGACCTTAAGAGTTAGAAGAAAATCTAGTTCTTAGAGGTCGGTATTTTTATGTATTCTAATGATAACGACGGAATAAACCAACTACTTTGCCTAAAATAGCAACATCATCTACAATAATAGGGTCCATAGTATCGTTTTCAGGCTGAAGTCTGAAATGGCCATTCTCTTTGTAAAAAGTCTTAACAGTAACAGAATCATCAATTAAAGCAACAATCATATCTCCATTGTTAGCTGTCTCCTGCTTATGAACAAGAATCTGGTCACCATCAAAAATACCTCTGTTAATCATGCTTTCTCCTTTTACGTGGAGCATAAAGCTTTCACCTTTAGGAGTATCTTCTGCAAGAAGAGGGAAATAGCCTTCAATATTCTCAACAGCTAATATAGGACTGCCAGCAGTAACAGTACCAATAATTGGGATATTAACCATTTCACGTCTGGTTAGATTAAATTCATCATCAACAATTTCAATGGCTCTTGGTTTAGTAGGGTCTCTTCGGATGTAACCATTTTTTTCTAAAGTTTCTAAATGGGCATGAACAGAAGAGGTGGATTTTAATTTAACAGCTTCACAAATTTCACGAACTGCCGGTGGATAGCCTCTATTTATAATTTCTGATTTGATATATTCTAAAATTTCTTTTTGCTTAGTAGTAATTTTACCATAACTCATAATCATCAACCCGTCCTTTCTTTTTCTTAGTATAACATAGATATAGTCAATATGTCAAACGAATGTTCGCTTGAGTTTCCGCATTTTTATACATCACATAATGGGGCGTTATCTTGTAATATATGAGTATGATTTTTCATTGAACTTTTATAAAAGTCAGCTTATGCCTTAGAA
>CAYTGQ010000146.1:0-5186 GCA_964437345.1 uncultured Lachnoclostridium sp.
TACCGGAGGATACTGGAGAAAACAAGCAGAATATGCTGAATGTGATGCTGTTAGCGCTGGAGATGAAAGACGATAAAACGCTCCTTGACAGTATGGAGGATTATATCAGAAGAAAACATGCGGCAGATTGCTTGTTTAAGCCATTATAGAATTTACCAGCATGAGCTGAAAGATAGAAAAGAGGTCTGAGATGGAAAGTCTGTTGCTTGGCATTGATTTAGGCAATTATCATTCGCAAATAAGTGTTTATGATGAGAGAAAAGGCGAAATAGAAAGTATTAGTCCTTATCCTTTAGAGGATGAAGGCTTGATTCCTACTGTCCTTGGAGTAACAGCAGACAAGAAAACATGGCTCTATGGAAGAGAATGTAATGGACTGGAAGGTGCAAAAGTAGAGGGTATATTAGAGAGGATTGGAAAGGGAGAAAGATTTATTATATATGACGTGGAATTTTCTCCGGAAAGTATTTTAGAGAAGTTTTTAAAAAAGCTGCTTCTTTTGGTTAAAAGCCGCTATCCGTTAAATAGCATTACCAAATTAGTAATCACTATAGAAAAGAAAAATGAATATCTGGAGCAGGCAGTTTATGGTGCTCTGGAAAAATTGGGAATCGGCAAAGACAGGGCATATTTGCAGAGCTATGAAGAAAGTTATGTGGAGTATGCTCTTGGACAGAAAAAAGAACTGTGGTTAAATGATATCGGATTGTTTGATTTTACCGAGAAAGGTTTATATTATAGACAGATTTCATTAAATAGGGGAAATAGTCCAATGGCAGTTTATGTGATAAAGAAGGACTATAGCGAAGCTTTAAGATATGAATGGCTTAATAATAAGCTGGAAAAAGAAAAAATGGCTTATATTTTTTTGAATCTGGCAAAAGAAACCTTACATAAGCAGAGTGTTTCAACAATTTATATCACGGGGCCGGGATTTAAGGATTCCTTTGCTGATCAGGTGCTTCCTGAACTATGTGTGGGAAGAAGAGTATTTGCAGGACAGAATTTATATACAAGGGGAGCCTGCTATAAGGCAATGGAGCTTGCAGGTAAAAGAAAAGCAGAGAATTATATTTTTATGGGTGAAGATATTATTTCTTATAATGTGTATCTTCCGGTTTATAAAAATGCCCATGAGGAATATGCTGTTTTAAGTAAATTTGGAACACCGTGGAAGGAAGCAGATGCAGCAGTAGAGGTTATCTTAGATGATGAGGAGGAAATCCGGATTATTGTGAATAATCCATTAAAGAAAAAGGATAGTATGATGATTATTCCACTGGATGGACTGCCAAAGCGTCCTGCAAAAATGACAAGATTATATATTGCTATAAAATTTTTATGTGAGAATGAATTTATAATAACAATTAAAGATATGGGATTTGGAAGGTTTTATAAGACCAGCAACCGTATATGGGAGAAGACCATAAAGATATGATAGTGAGGTGATTCTGTGGGAAATTTAATATCGTGTGTTGGAAATGCGGCAGATGAGCCATTTGTATTTACAGATAGTCATATAGAGCTCTATACAATAGAGGAAATCTGTTATTATATTTATAATTATATTGATACAATGACAGATGATGCATTTGACCATTCTCTGACAGAATGGCTGAGAGGACAGAAAGGACTGGAAGAGGTTTCCGGGAAAATGGAACGTCTCATTGACAATCATAACAGTTTAAAGGATAAGGTAGTAACACTTTTATGTGCCTGTGATTATTACAAAGAGAAAGAAATCAGGGATTTAATTGATGTTATGGACCAGCTTGAAAATATGAGCCTTTTTGAACGATGCAGACAGAAAGGCAATCAGTTTTTGAAAAATGGTAAATACAAAGAAGCAGAAGGTTTTCTGTTGGGAGTATTAAAGTCAGAAACAGCAAAGCAGTTTACCACAGAAGAATGTGGAGATATTCTTCATAATTTGGCGGTTATTCATGTTCATACAGCATCTTATGCAGAGGCAGCAAAAGAGTTTAGGGATGCCTATGAACGTAATCATAATAAAGAAACATTAAAGCAGTATTTGATAGCACTAAAGCTTTCGGAACAGAAGCTTTTGTATCAGAAGGAATTGATACGATTACAAGTGGAGGAAATTCTGGAGCAGGAAGTATGTGCAGAGTTGAAAGAAAAAATGAAGGAAGCAGAGCTGCTGCCGGAATATACCCAGCTGCAAAGGCTTTCTGTTATGAAGCAGCAGGGACAGGTGAGCAATTATTATGAGGCTGCTGAAGCAATGATTGAAAAGTGGAAACAGGATTATAAAGAGGAAGCAGTAGGGTAAAAGCTGCTGATAAACAGAAAGGAAAGAAAAGCATATGGGATTATGGGATTTCTTTCATAAGAAAAAAGAAGAAATAAAAGAAGGTTCACAGGATGTGCTGGAATCAGTAAATGGAGAAGCTCTTAATCCGGAGAGAGAAACTGATTATCTGGGAGAAGAGCTTGAGGAACAGAAAGTAAATTTTGATTCCGAGGAAGACAGCTCCGGTTATGTGCAAAGCTGTTGCGAACGTATTATGGAAGCCTCCAGACAGATTGAAGAGGCTAAGATAGAATATGGTGCCGTAACTTCTTATCTTATGGATATGCAGAAAATTGATATGATTCCAAGGGATGAGCGGGAAGACCTGGAAACAGCGGCAAGAGATATAATCACACTGACAAGGGACAGAGATAATTATCGCAGTGACGATATTAAGCTTCCTGCAGCTGCAAGACAGACTATGCAGAAATATGAAAAGGAAATGGTCAGTGAAATTAAAAAAATGTATGAAAATGAGGCTTACCAAAGAGCAATTAAAAATGATTTGAAATATCTGGAAGGTGAGAAGGGTTATTTGAAGTACCAGCGTCAGGAAATTATTGCTAAGCAGAAGTATTTACAAAATATAGCTATTACTACCAGTATTTTAGTGGTTGCCTTGTTTATACTTATCTATGCTTTGGCAAAGGTATTTCGTGCTGATATGCGTATGCCATTTATTCTGACCATAGCAATGGCAGCTATTAGTGCAGCATATATATTTTTTGAAGCCAATAAAAACAGAACCAATATGATGCTGACAGAAAAGAAAATCAATAAAGCAATTGGACTTCTTAATAAAGTTAAAATTAAGTATGTTAACAATACCAGCTGTCTGGAATATACTTATGAAAAATATGGTGTCAGCAGTGCTATGGAATTAGAGCATATATGGCAGCAGTATGAAGAAATAAGACAGAAAGAAATACAGTTCCGCAGTAATACAGATAAGCTGAATGCCAATAATGAAAAACTGATTGCAGAATTGAAAAAATATGAAATAGAAGATCCGGATATATGGATTCATCAACCGGTCGCTATTATTGATAAAAAGGAAATGGTAGAGATTCGTCATCGTCTTAATGTACGCAGGCAGAAGCTTCGTGACAGAATTGATTACAATAATAAGGTAAAATTGGAATCAGTTGAAAAGATGCAGGTAGTTTTAGAGCAAAAGCCGGAATTACGTGAAGAAATTGTTACCATGCTTCAAAAATATGAGATAAACATTTAGCTTGACAAAATGAGGTTTTTTCAATAACCTATAATGTAGGAAAAGTATGGATTGCATACGGAAAGAAAAGGAGAATTAAAATGAGCAAAGAACTGGAAAAAACATATAATCCCAGAGAAATTGAGCCTAGATTATATGATAAGTGGATAAATAAAAAATATTTTCACGCAGAAGTGAATAAAGATAAGAAACCATTTACTATCGTTATTCCGCCTCCAAATATTACAGGACGTCTTCATATGGGACATGCCTTGGATCAGACAATGCAGGATATCTTAATTCGTTTTAAGAGAATGCAGGGATACGAAGCATTATGGCTTCCAGGTACAGACCATGCCAGCATTTCTACAGAGGTTAAGGTTATTGACCAGTTAAAGAAGGAAGGCATTGATAAAGAAGAATTAGGACGCGAAGGCTTCTTAAAGAGAACATGGGAATGGAAGGAAGAATACGGCGGAGCTATCGTAGAACAGCTTAAAAAATTAGGCTCTTCCTGTGACTGGGACAGAGAACGTTTTACATTAGATGAAGGCTGCTCTAAGGCAGTAGAGGAAGTATTTATTAAGTTATACGAAAAGGGGATGATTTACAAAGGTTCCCGTATCGTTAACTGGTGTCCGGTATGCCAGACATCTATTTCTGATGCAGAAGTAGAACATGAAGAACAGGCAGGACATTTCTGGCATATCAAATATCCTATTGTAGGAGAAGAAGGCAGATTTGTAGAAATCGCAACAACAAGACCAGAAACATTATTAGGAGATACTGCAGTAGCTGTTCATCCGGAAGATGAAAGATATCAGGATATTATTGGCAAGATGGTTATGCTTCCAATTATGAACAGAGAAATTCCTGTTGTAGCAGACTCTTATGTAGATAAAGATTTTGGAACTGGTGTAGTTAAGATTACACCTGCTCATGACCCTAACGACTTTGAAGTTGGAAAGAGACATAATCTTCCAGAAATCAACGTTATGAATGATGATGCTACCATTAATGAAAAAGGCGGCAAATACGCGGGCTTAGACCGTTATGAAGCAAGAAAGCAGATTGTAGCAGAATTAGAAGAGTTAGGTCTTTTAGTTAAGATTGAAGAACACGTTCACAATGTAGGTACTCATGACCGTTGTTCCACAACAGTTGAACCAATGATTAAACAGCAGTGGTTCGTTAAGATGGATGAGCTGATTAAACCAGCTGTAGAAGCAGTTAAAACTGGTGACATCAAGTTAATTCCAGAAAGAATGGACAAGACATACTTTAACTGGACAGACAACATCCGTGACTGGTGTATTTCCAGACAGTTATGGTGGGGACACAGAATTCCTGCATACTACTGTGATAAATGTGGTGAAATCGTTGTTGCAAGGGCTTCTGAAGCGCCATGCACTTGTCCAAAATGCGGTCATGACCACTTAACACAGGATGAAGATACTTTAGATACATGGTTTAGTTCTGCTTTGTGGCCATTCTCTACACTTGGCTGGCCAGAAAAAACGGAAGAACTGGAATACTTCTATCCAACAGATGTATTAGTTACCGGATATGATATTATCTTCTTCTGGGTAATCCGTATGATTTTCTCTGGATTTGAGCATATGAATGCAAGACCATTCCACACTGTATTGTTCCATGGTC
>CAYTGQ010000147.1:0-1467 GCA_964437345.1 uncultured Lachnoclostridium sp.
TAAAAAACCCGCCTTTAAAATAATTTAAAGACGGGGCATAATTCCGTGGTTCCACTTTAATTCGTCCTTGCCTCACGACAAAGACCTCAATGGCTGTGAATGAAATTGCATTTCCAAAAATACTATTCACAGTCTGCACGATAACGGGTGCTGCCGTTGTGGTCTAAATTCGAATCCTACAAAATAATATTCCAAAGCTCGACCACCCTGCTCCAAGACCATCTTCCCTTACTTTCCTTATACCTCTTTTCAGCTTCCGAGGCTCTCTGTCATAATTCCCATAAGGTACTCTTCTTTTCGCTGCATTTTGCATTTTTACATTAGGTATAGTTTAGATGAAAATCTAAAAGTTGTCAATAGCGGAAATACCTAGCTTTTCGCATTTACAACAGCTTAACTCCATTCGCCCATGCCTTTTCCATTACTTCCTTAGGCCATACAGAGGACTGAACCTCTCCAATATGTGCCTTTCTAAGGAAAAACATACAGATACGGGACTGACCGATACCACCACCGATTGTGTATGGAAGTTCATCATTTAAAATTGCCTTCTGGTATGCAAGTTCTGCTCTGTCCATGCAGCCACTCTTTTCTAACTGTCGCAGGAGAGCTTCTCTATCTACACGAACTCCCATAGAAGATAATTCTAATGCAATATCAAGTACCGGATAATATACCAAAATATCTGCATTCATAGTCCAGTCATCGTAGTCTGGGGCTCTTCCGTCATGTCTTTCACCAGAAGCTAATTTATCACCAATCTGCATCAGACAAACTGCTCCATGCTCTTTTGTGATAGCATATTCTCTTTCTTTGCCAGTCATATTTGGATACATATCCTCTAATTCCTGAGTTGTAATAAAGAAAATATCATGTGGTAAAATCTCATGGATATAATCGTATTTAATTGCCATGTATTTTTCTGTTTTGCGAAGAACCTTATAAACTACCTTAACTGTTTCCTGTAAGGTTTCCATAGTTCTTTCTTCTTTTGTGATAATTTTCTCCCAATCCCACTGGTCAACGAAAATAGAATGAATATTATCGGTATCTTCATCTCTGCGGATTGCGTTCATATCTGTATACAGACCTTCCCCTACTGAAAATCCGTATTTTCCAAGAACAAAACGTTTCCATTTTGCAAGTGAATGTACAATTTCCACTTCTCTGTCATTTTGTTCTTTCACTCCAAAGGAAACTGGTCTTTCTACACCATTTAAATTGTCATTAAGTCCGGATTCTGGCTCAACGAATAATGGTGCTGTAACACGAAGCAGATTTAATCGTTCTGATAAAAGGTTCTGAAAAAAGTCCTTTACAACTTTAATTGCCACCTGAGTATCATGTAAATCCAATTCGGATTTATAGTTTTCGGGAATTACTAAATGCTCCATCCTTATTCATCCCTTCTTAAAATGTTTTTACTATTTATACCATGTTTTTCCTTTGTTGTCTACGCATTATTTT
>CAYTGQ010000147.1:1567-5173 GCA_964437345.1 uncultured Lachnoclostridium sp.
TCTCTCAATCTTTTCATCATGTTTCTCTAAAAATTCTGAAACGGTTTCTACTGCAATATTGGCAGCCATTTCATTCGGAAAACGAAACTCACCTGTAGAAATACAACAGAATGCAACACTGCGGATTCCATGCTCCATTGCACATTTTAATACACTTACATAACAATTTTGCAATTCTTCACACAAATCACCAGTTAGTTTTGTTTCCACAATTGGTCCAACTGTATGAATAACATAATCTGATATTTTTTAGACATACGGATATTCATAAATGCTCGGAAAGCTTTCCTTCTTTCATCATAGGACTCCGGTAATTCCAGATAGCGGTACTCTGCCAGGTCATTTTTCATCTGTTCTAACAGATAATCCAATCTTTCTTGTTGAGTCATCATTTACTCTCCATTCTGAAGTTTTATCACTTCAAACCTCTAATCCCGTGTTAGATTTTCAGCCTTTTCTTCCTGATACCCTAACCTTACCACTTTGTGAATTTTCTATCCAATTGATTTTCTATTTATCTGATTCAAAAGATATTAAATTTCATTTCACCTTTGACTTCTGAAAAAAGTTTCACTGATTCCTGCCCACTCTTATGCTCTCCAATATGTTTTTCCATCCAGACCATATTGTACCAGCGATTAAATTTATAACCGCATTTCTTAAATTCACCAACCAGACGATAACCTAATTTTTCATGGAATCTGACACTTGCATTGGTGAGATATTCATCCTCTGTTTCTGCATAAGCAATACAGGCTTCCATATTCAAAATATTCTGTTTTATCAAAATCTCTTCCAGTCTCAGATAAAGTGCTTTTCCAATTCCCAATCCCTTCTTGTCCTTATGAATATAAACCGTAGTCTCTACTGCCCAATCATAAGCAGCTCTTTCTTTAAATGGACTTACATAGGCATAGCCCACGATTTTTCCATCTGAAACTGCAACCAGATATGGATATTTTTCCAAAACATGCCTGATTCGACCTGCAAATTCTTCTTCTGATGGCACTTCATATTCAAATGTAATTGCTGTCTCTTTCACATAATAGGCATAAATGTCCAGAAGTTCTTTTGCATCGTTCTTGGTTGCTATTCGAATTTCAAAATTGTCATTTTTCACCTTTAAGTCCTCCTCATGCCTATATTCCTTGCTCTTTTTCTTCTATATTATGCTTCACACTCTTCCTTTTTCTGCTCTGCAAAATAATGCTTCTGTGCATACCGATACATCTTCATAAGGTAATCTCGTGCATCTTTTGCAACCTTTGTTGGGTAACAATTAGTATCAAAAGCATGAAAACAGCCTTCATATACTTTCAAATACACATCAACTCCCTGCTGTTTTAATTTTCTTACATATGCAATGGTTTCATCCCGAAGAGGTTCCAGGCTTCCCACAAAAGTACAAGCCGGTGGCAATCCCGACAAATCTTTTGCTCTTGTTGGTGCAGCATATTCTGGTATCGGTTCACCCTTTTCCAAGCCCTTTAAAAGCATTTTCCATGCTGTCTGGTTAAATCGGCTGTTCCAGACAGGTGCATCATTATTCTGTGCTGAAGCTGTTGTCATTGTATCATCTAACATAGGATAAAGGGGCATCTGAAATGCAACGGAAACCTCTTTCTTATCTCTCGCATATAAGCTGACTGCTGCCGTCAATGCTCCTCCCGCACTATCTCCTCCAACAAATAACTGAGCAGGATTAATATTTAATTCTTCCGCATGGTCTTTCATCCATTTTAATGCCAGATAGCAATCTTCTAAAGCTGCTGGGTAAGGTTTTTCTGTAGTCAGCGTATAATCCGGCAAAACTGCAACAGTATTACCATCTTTAACAAAACGGTCTACTTTTATATAGTTCTGTTCCGGATATCCAACCGCGTAGCCTCCACCATGAATCCACATAAGGCCCGTGGCATCGGAATTGGTCCCTTTCTTGGAAGTACATATTAAAATGCGCATTCTGCTTCCATCTTCTCTTGTTATATATCTGGGTTCAATTTGCGTATTTTTACCACGCCATTTTCCCCTCATAAAGGTATCCGCAAGCTTATTTCGCAGGCGCAGAACCCCTTCATTACAAAAGTCTGGTCCAAATGTACGGTATACTGCACCAAAAATTCTTAGTTCCGGACGAATATCCTTTAAACGAATTGTTCTATTTTGTTTCTTTTGCATTTTTCTTTTCAGCTCTTTCAATCAATTTTTCCAACCGTTTTATAATACGATTTAAATCACTTTCAATATTTTCCGGATTTACAAACATATCCTGAAATAAAAGATTCAAATTCTTTTCAAAATCAATCGGAAGTTGTCTGCAATTTTCCTTACATAGTTTTACCAATCTTTTTTCACCCGGATGAGTCATTTCATTAATTGCAAAAATAATATCAAAATAGGAAGCCAAAAATTCTGTTATACGATGATTAATACTAACCAAATCCTGACGTTCTACCGCCTTTTTTATCTGATTATCATAAGCTGGCATAGAACCTCTTAAAAGTCTCATATTATGCTCAATGATATTCTTTTTTAATTCTTTCGGATAAGGTACTTTGTATTTTGACTGGGCTTCTGCCAAACGCTTATCCCTATCATATAAAATCTTGCAATTACACAAGTTATGCCACATACAGGTTGTGTAACTATTATGAGGCTGATGCTTATCTACCACTTCAGAAATTCCACTAAGAAAATCATCTAAATTACGATACAAAATATCAATGTCAATTCCATTTTTTAAGGTACAGTTATCTTCCAGTTCCCAAAAGTGATTTCCAATTTCTATCACATCACAATAACGTGAAAGCAGTGCCTCCCTGCTCTCCTCAGAAATAGGACCGGTACAGTATACATACACATCATAGTCTGATTTTTCGTCAAAGTAGTGCCCTGCTCTGGAACCGCCCAAAGCAATTGCTTCTACTTCAGGAAATAAAGACATTTCCCAAAATAATTCTTCTATCATCTTATGTACCTCCTTCTGACAAATTGATACATACATATATCATCATTTATTTTGAACTTTTGTCTGCATCCAAGCCTCTTTTGTCAGCTTTGAAACATTTTCATCACGAATTTCATTCAGTAATTTTAATTCCACTTTTTCCTTTGTATATTGATATACAAATCCACATTTTTCCTGTACACGCTTGGATTTATCATTGCCAGTATAATAACCGCACCAGAGATTTTCTAATTCTAATTCTTCAAACGCAAAACGAATCAATTCATTGACCGCCTCCGGTATCATCCCCTGCCCCCAAAATGGTTTTCCAAGCCAATATCCAATCTCAGCTTCTGTGGCAGGTACTTTCAAATGACTCTGTTCTCCTACCATAAGTCCGACACTTCCTATGGCTTCTCCTGTTTCCTTTAAAATAACCGCATAGGTTCCTTCTGCTGACAAAACATTTTTAATAATTTCAAGGCTGTTTTCTACACTGGTATGTGGCTGCCAGCCTGCTGCCGGACCAACCTCTGGTTCTTTTGCATATTTATATAAATCTTTGGCATCACTTTCTTCCCATGGTCTTAAAATAAGACGTGCTGTTTCTAAAGTTTTCATTGACAAACCTCCATTTCTAAATGCTCACTTTCAAAATA
>CAYTGQ010000148.1:0-5097 GCA_964437345.1 uncultured Lachnoclostridium sp.
TCCAACCGCATGGCCTTTTCCAATGCAATGTTCGTATATTTTGCTCTCTGTTCCACGGGCATATCCGGTGCTTCTTTCAGCAGGCTTATGTATCCGATTACAGAGGTCAGCGGTGTTTTCAGATCATGGGCAAGGTAGGCAATCAGATCGTTTTTCCTAGCTGATTCAGCAACCAGCATTTCTTCATTATGGTTAATTTGGTCTTTAAGTGTTGCAGCATAGTCTGCGACATCTTCGTATTTTAGGGGAAATATCTTCGTATTTTCTTCCTGGGTAAAATACTGCCGTAGCATACGTCCGATGTTCTTTGCGGTTTTCCGCTCTGTCTGAATTCTGGAAACAATCACAACAGCCATAATGGACACTGCCCATACAGCGGCTAACACCACACCAGCAACCAACAGGAAATCCTTCAGTTTATTCCACTTGAGAATATGCACCTCAACTCGTCCACCGTTACTCCAATAGGCATTGCCCATGTCAGTAAAGAATGTGTCCTGAAACCAGTCCGCAACCTGCCTGTCCAAAACAATATCAAGAAAAGCAAACAAGCCACAAAATACCGCAACAACAATAGCAGAAAACAGAATCACCTTGACAGTGGTTTTTAATTTAGTTTTCAATTTTATACCCCACTCCCCAAACAGTCTTGATATACTTCGGAGATTCAAAGGAATCACCCATCTTTTCACGTAGGTGCCGGATATGAACCGTGATGGTGTTATTGTTCTTGGAATAGTATTCCTCGCCCCAGACACCATGGAACAGTTCTTCAGAGCTTACCACACTACCACGATTCTGGCAGAGGATTTTCAGAATCGCAAATTCTGTTGGTGTCAGGGAAAGATGCTTTTCGTTCAGGGTACATTCACGGGTTTTGGCATTCAGGACAAGACCGCTGTGTTCAATTACATCCTCGTCCGGTTTCACTCCGGTGTTATACTGGGTGTATCGGCGAAGCTGGGCCTTTACACGGGCCACCAGTTCCAGCGGCAGAAAAGGCTTGGTCACATAATCGTCTGCCCCCAGAGTAAGGCCGGTGATCCGGTCAACCTCCGCAATTTTAGCAGTCAGCATAATCACCGGATAGGTATAGTCCCGGCGAATCCGCTTGCAGATTTCAAATCCATTCATATCCGGGAGCATCACATCCAGGATCGCCAAATCCAGCTTTTCTTTATCAATGCAGTCCATCGCTTCCTGTGCCGTGTAGCACTTGAATACGGTGAATCGCTCATTTTCCAGATATAGTGCAACCAGATCGGTGATCTCCCGTTCATCGTCCACAATAAGAATCTTCTCGGACATATACCGTCCTCCCCTTCTCAGCTTTTCTTTCATTTTACATCACCTCAAAATGGGAGTCCATAAATATATTCCTAAGAAAATCCTAATATTTAACAGTAACGAAAAATCAAATCAGACCTGCTTAGGAAGACAAAAGTATATTTTTACCATATCGTCAATTACCTTAAGTAGATACGAACTGTAATGATATAGCTTTCTATCTTCTTTAAGTGAAACAGAAGCTTCTGCTTCTATAATAAACTTGACATCTACATGATTTATGCCAAACGAACCCCAGGCTCGGCCAAGATAGTCGCACATATGCTCCCGAGTTTCCTGGATGTAACGTTTTACTTTTCGCTCACTGATCCCGCAACGCGAGGCAATTTCCGCATAGGTGTCACAGAACCAATAGCGCCGCATGAAGATCACACGGTATTCAAGAGAAATACTTTCCAGATACCCATTTATGGAATTCGCAATTGATGTTGTTTCCTTCTCAGATAATGACTCCATGCTATATGCATCCACTTGTTCTGTAAGCAATTTGATCACCTTGAATCTATTCCACTGCATTGATATCAGCAAAGCCTTGAGCTTCTTTTGAAATCAGTCGTACGTATTCGAACACCAAACTCTCGAATTCTGTTATCGAAATATAATCTCCTAGAACTACTTTACTACTGGGATCTTGCCGCAGGGCATTGAGAAAACTATTTTGAATATGCGAAAACTTATCGGCCAATTCCACTTCACCCAGCAGGCCAAGCATAGAAATACCGTCTAGCAGTAAAGGCCGAAATAATGTGTTCAGCATAGAACGCAATGCGCCCACTGTTTCCTGCCTGCTGCATACCGATTTGATCTCTGCCAGATTCTGCAAAATCACTGATATAGAGTCTGCAAACTTACTGTACTGATCAACTTTTTGGGGACTAATTTTCTGCAATGTAGCAACCATTGCGGATGAACCTATGCGATTCAAAAGCTCCTCCTGGGAAAGCAGGAGCTGCACTGGGCCGGGATCTTGCTCCCACTTGTTGTTTAGGAAAACCAGCTTTTCATCCCGACTGCCCGTGTACACAACAGCATGTTTGCTAGTTTCGTCCACTTGTAAACCCAACATTGCTGTTTTCTGCTGCTTCAAATAATCTGCAACCTGTTCCGCAGGCACTTCCGTTTCACACATTTCAAACCCAATGGAATTAAGAAAGAGATTGAACCACTCTGCACTTTGAAGCATAGGACCTGCCATATATACACCGTCCTCATGAGTAAAAAAATACGGCAGTTTCATACCCATAGCAATAGCTCGATCGTCCGTGTCCACACCATACTGTTCCAGCATATTGGCAACACCTGCATAAGAGCAGGAGGAATTGAAAGTCATATATTTCACGTTATCGTCTCCTTATAAAATGCTTAGCAATGAAATACTACTTGCTTTGCTAATCTTCCACCTTCATTCTAAATTACCTGAAGTTTGGTTTCAATTCGCCTTGCAGAACTGCAAGGAAATCGTGCAGAATTGCGGATTGCGTGACCCGATATACACTTGATGTAAATTGCAGATAATGCTAAAATAGAGTTACAACACTGCAAGTCTATTTTTGGAGGGGCAATATGAAGATTCTGATCTGCGATGATGAGAAGCAATATCTTGATGTATTGTGCGCTCATGTTCAGGAGTACATGAGTAAGCGATTTATCGAGTGTGAGATCATCCGGGCGACCTCCCCTCTGGAAGTGATCAATCAGGATCTCCGGTATGACCTCGCTTTTCTGGATATTCAGATGGAGTGTATGGACGGCATATCCCTTGCAAAAGAGCTAAAGAAGCACAACAGTAAGTTGGCCTTGTTCTTTGTAACCAACTACGAAGAATACCAGGACGATGCCATGGATCTCCGGGCCTTCCGCTTCTTCTCCAAACCATTTGATGTTGGACGGTTGTATTCCGGTCTTGATAAGGCTATGGAGTATATCGATGGGGCCTACGTTGATATTTTTCTGTACGGTGATAACGCTCAGCAGAGAATCATGGTAGATGATATCCTCTACATCACGAGAAGCAACCGAAAAGTGGAGCTGAAGACTACATTACAGAGCTTCACCACACGGGAATCCTTCGATGATCTGTGTCAGAAGATGCCTCCCCTGTTCTTCTATCAGGTCCACAAATCCTTCTGCGTCAATCTCCATTATGTGAAGCAGTATTCTTACTCAGAACTCTATTTGACAGATGGGACTCGGATTCCGGTAGCCCCAAGAAAGCAGTCCTCGTTCCATAAGTTCTGGTTCGAGTATCTAAGGAGGAGATAAGTATGCTGAATCCTCTTGTGTCCTGCTCGGTCTATGCCTTTGAGATGCTGATCATCTATGTGTTCTTCTCTCGCATTTCAGAAAGAAAGACGACATCGATGAAGACATTTTTAATCGGCATCCTTTTGTTTGAGGTTGGCTCGGCTATCAATCTGCTTTTCCAAAACAATCTCTGGATCAACACAGCCGCCTCTATTACCATCCGTATCCTGTTTTGCATTCTTTGCTTTGATGTAAGGCCAGTGCTTGCCGCCTGCTACTCGGTGGTGCTGGTTGTTTTGAACTTTGCGTTGGAATTGATCTCTGTGCTTGTAATTTCTGCAGTCACCGGCACTGAAACCATTGACTATAACAGCAATCTGGCACTGCTGATTCTGGAATGCTCTACCAGCAAGATTCTGTTCTTTGTTACATGTCTGGTAATGTCCCATATCATCAAGCCCCATTCAGGATTCTCAAAGTATCAGCTGAGCCTCTTTTTCTTCCCTATGTGCTCTGCCCTCTGTCTGATGATCTTCTGGTTCATCTGTACACGTGCCAGCGTTACTTACGATATTCAGCTACTTCTATCCGTTGCCAGCGTCATTATTTTCGGATCTACGGTGCTTCTGTTCATTACATACCAGCACCAGATAGACGCAGAAAGCGAACATCTGAGAGTCAAGAGCGAAAACGAACGGCTCCAGACTGAGAAATCCTACTATGACATTCTAGAACAGCAGAATCAGCAGTTGATGATCTATACCCACGATACCAAGAATCATCTGGCTGCCATTCAGTCTCTCAGCACAGATCCGGCGATCAACGAGTACATTGCGAAGCTCTTGAATCAGCTGAAGGACTACTCCAGCAACTGTCATAGTGGCAACAAGATGCTTGATGTGATAATCAATAAATATGTCATCGACTGCAAGCGTCGCGGGATTCAGTTCGATTACTACCTGAAAAGCTGCAATCTGAAAAGACTGGATGATATTGACTTAGTTGCGATCCTTGGTAATTTAATGGACAATGCCATTACTGCTGCAGCAAAGTCCAATGACAAAAAGATTTCTCTGGAAACTACCCAGCGAAATGGGTACAGCGTAATCATTATCTCCAACAGCTGTGATTCTGCCCCTATGATTCAGGGTGGGCAGCTTGTCTCTTCCAAGGAGGATAAGAAGCTTCATGGCTTTGGACTGAAAAGTGTTGCTAAGACATTGAAGCGGTATAACGGTGACTTTCGCTGGGAGTATAATGAGCTATATCATGAGTTCATCGTTACTGTTATGATTGGCTGAGCGAAATCTTTCATGTACAAACAGTTCGTAATACTTGAATTTGTCTAACTGGTTAATTATATTCTCACGGGTAAAGGGAGCAAGAAATGATAAAAGAGATTTATTCGTTTGACTTATATGAAGATTTTATAAAGGGTTTTTCTGGAAATTCTGTTTTTGCAGACCCCCATTTCGAATTTGATAATGGCAATTTATATAATTCTTT
>CAYTGQ010000149.1:0-5068 GCA_964437345.1 uncultured Lachnoclostridium sp.
GTAACACATCTTCAGAATAAAGTTCCCATGGAGCTTCTACGATTGCTGCTGAACCATATCCACTTGCTGTTGCAGAATCCTGTACAACAGCCCCGGCATTACCACGTGTATATTCAGCCGCTGCACCTGTTTCATAGAAATCCCATAATGTCTGGTTTACTTCGAATCCTGATAACTCTAACGCCTGCTTTAAGTTATTCGCTTTTGAGGCATCAACGTTACCGGAACCTGTACCACCATAAACAATGTTTACAGATGAAGTGGAGAACAAACTCACTTTCGCTCCCTGTGAAAGTGGTAATGCATTATCAACATTAGTTAATAATGCAGCACCTTCACCCTCTACCTGTTTTACTAACTCATAACCACGTGCATTACGATCTGCTTCTGTTTCGTACTCACTCTGATAATATTGTGCATGTGAATCCTCATTCTCCAATTCCCAGAATGAACCACCAACAAATAGTGCTACGGTATTATCAAACATAGAAACAGCTACAAATATAAGTGTAAAAATAATTGCCAATGGTGCACTTACTAATGATAAAATTTTCCAAGGTCCATATACTTTTCTTTTAGCTTTTTTATAGACTTTTTTACGAGCTTTGAATTCTTGTTTCTTATTATCCATATCATTTCTCTCCATTATACTAATATAGTTAAGATATCTCTCCTAGACCCAGTTCTGGCTCTTGCCTTTTTTCACTTTATACTCCGGTCTAGGCTTATCTGTCTTATAAATAACTGCTGAATCCGTATATTCGCCAGCTTTTACTTCTAAGCAATTTTCCTGTTCCAAAGTCATTTTAAAGTGGAAAGCATGCTCACCTTTCTGTTTGCCTACTAATTTACCATTGTTATAAAGTTCTACTTCCTTCTGGTTTGTGTAAACTGTAACCTCTGTTTCTTCTCCAGTACGATACTCATATCGTTTACCACAGAGATGTACAAATGGTTCATCACTCCACCATGCCTTATAAATATAGAAGCTGTCCTTCTTAATCTTACGGTCAAAAGTTACCAGTCCCTTATGATTCATACCAGGCTCTCCTCCCTGGTCTCTGGCATCTGCCGCAAAATCAAACATATTCCATACATAAGTTGACCAAAGGAATGGATGACGTTCAAAGCATTCCAACATGTATTCATGGTATATCGCCTGATATTCTTCTGTGTGGTCCCCACGCTTTGGTTTTGCACTGTGAAGGTTAGGCATACCTTCTGCACCATATTCAGAATAACCAAGACAGCGCTTTGGATATTTCCAATGATAGAATTTCATGAATAAATCATTTAGGAATAATCCCGGTACATACCATCCAAGATACAGATTCCATGCTACAATATCAGAAATCTTGGTTACCGGATGGAATGGATGACACATAGCATAGCAAGCTAATGTTGTAGGTCTGGATGGGTCCATTTCCTTAACAAATGCCTGTAATGCATGATGATTGTCTAACATATCACTCTTATGCTTACTTGAAATTGTAATTTCATTGGAAAGTCCCCATGTTACAATACTTGGATGATTGTAATTCTGTACAATCAACTCCTTCATCTGGAAGAAAGTATTTTCTCTTCCTTCTGGCATATGTGCAGAA
Source organism: uncultured Lachnoclostridium sp. (assembly GCA_964437345.1). Lineage (GTDB taxonomy): Bacteria > Bacillota > Clostridia > Lachnospirales > Lachnospiraceae > CAYTGQ01. Next base: position 1,605 of record CAYTGQ010000149.1, read on the forward strand.
ATATAAGGAATTTCTGCCCATACAACCATACCATACTTATCACACAAATCATAAAAATATTGTTCATGCTGATAATGTGCAAGTCGAATGGTATTAGCACCAACTTCTCTGATTAAATCCATATCTTGTTCCATATGTTCATGAGAAATTGCATTACCAATTCCTTTCCAGTCCTGATGTCTTGATACTCCACGAAGTGGATATACTTCTCCATTTAATATAAATCCCTTATCTGGATCCATCTTAAATGTACGGAAACCGCAATTTACATAAATTTCATCTAAAACATCTTCTCCACGTTTCAGACTTGCGGTTAATCTGTACAAATATGGGTCTTTAATACCATGCCATAAATGCACTTCTGGAACTTCAATAATTGCTTTACATCCATTTGCAGTACCTACTACAGTACCCTCTGCATTCTTAAGTTCCAGAACTACTTCCAGACCCTTTTCCTCTAAATTTTTGGAATTAACATAAGATTTAACTTTAAGAATACCCTTGCTATTCTTAACATCTGCTTTAACCTTGATACCAGGTCCACCATAATAGTCCAAATCAAAATGTTCTTCATTTACTATCAGGAATTCTACTTCTCTGTAAATTCCACCATAAAAAGTAAAATCTGCTTTCTGAGGATAGACTCTTTCATTTACGCTGTTATCTACTTCAACACGAAGCTTATTATTTTCCTGAAGTTCATCTGTCACATCCATTCGAAAGGTAGAATAACCATTATCGTGATGACACAGTTCCTTACCATTGAAAATAACTGTCGCACTGGCATTTACTCCATGAAACTGAAGATATACCCTTTCATTTTGTTTAAACTCTGGTTTCTGAAGTTCTTTTTCATAAATACAAGTACCTCGATAGTAATCATTTCCACCATCTTGTCCGTCTTTGTCATTCCATGTATGTGGAAGGTCTACTAATCTTGTTTTTCCTGTTTTTCCAGTGAACATCCAGTCCTTCATTAAACTTACTGTCTTTCTCATTGGCTTTACATTTCCTCCTTTCTCTTATTATTATACTTTTTTTACAAAATAAGCATAAAAAAAGAACTTTGCCATGTCTAAATTATACAAAGTTCTTTTTAAGTGCACAATATATATTTACTAAGTGGTCAGAAAACTATCCTAAGTGGACATATTCTTCATAGTAATTTCCAAATTATCTTTCATTTCTATCTTAAAAACTTATGATTTCGGAATTGGTATTAACATCATTAATGAAAAACATCCATCTTCTTCTGCAATACTTAAAAACCCATCATATTTTTCCAACATATATTGCATACTTTTTATCCCATATCCATGATACCCCTTATTCTCCTTAGTTGTAACAGGAAACTCTTCTTCATAAATTAAGTTCCCTTCAATAGGATTTACTACATTAATTGCCAGAAACTGCTGTTGTCTGTAAATTAATACATCAATCTGCCTCATTTCTCTATTCTGTATCTTTTCAACTGCTTCAATTGCATTATCTATTGCATTTCCTAAAAGGGAATACAAATCAATTGTATTAATAAACTCCAACTGACCGCCATCAACTACACAGGAAACTGTAATTCCTCTTTCTTTACAATAAAGACTCTTTTCAGTAAGTATTGTATCCAACACTTCATTTCCAGTTTTCACAATCGCCTCATAAATCTGAATGGACTGTTCAATTTCCTCCAGATATTTCTCTTTATCTTCACTATTAGAATCACGTATTGCCCGGATTTGATGTTTCAAATCATGACATTTCTGATTAATCAAAGCAATATTTTCCTTTGAAATTTGATATTGCTCCTGTTCTTTTTTCCAAAGAAGCTTTATCATATCCAGTTCCTGCTTCATCTCACTTTTTTTAAAAAGCTCATTTTGCAAATACAAAATAACTACCAATAATATCTGCGTCAGATACATAGCCATCAATCCACCGGAACTCAGCTTATTACTTTTCTGAAGATAAGAAAGCATTTCAAATACTGCAAATACTAACATGGCAGATAGAAACTGTCTTGGACCTATCCTTTTTTGTCCGCCATCTGGCATCCATTTTGCAATTGTGAAGCCAATCAATGTAAAACCTATCACAAATATCAGTATTTCAACAATCCATCTAACCCATAATTCCGGCTCTATTAAATATCCTGTAATATTTTTTACAATCATTCTTAATTCATATAAAAGCTGCCATGAAATAAACGCCCATATTGCATAATATGCCGCAGCTCTTCTGGAAAGTTCTTTCCTAATATAAAGAAAATGTGCTACAAAAAGAAATCCGGCAACTCCAAATAATAAATTTACCCCCCAAAAATCATACATCAAAAAGCGATTGCCAAAAGCAGCTAAAAGCAAATAAACAACTGCATTAACCCAAACTCTTTTTCTTGATATCTCCCTTGGCTCAATGGTATGTACATAAATAAAACCACTGGCCAACAAAGCAATCTCACTAATCCAATAACTAACTGTTTCCACTAATATACTCCTCCCACATATTCAGTTAGTGCTTTCAAAAATGGTGTACGGTTTCTTCGGCTAATCTCTAACTCATGTCCTTCAACAATCACAGTATTTTTCTGCACTTCAGATACATGAGCCAAATTAACAAGATACCAATGGTTACACTTTACAAATGGATATGGTTTCAGCATTTCTTCAACACTCTGCATAGTCCCTCTGACCATATACTCACCTTCATTCGTATGATAATGTAACATGTGATTCTGTACCTCGATATAATATATCTGCTGAATACCTAACTTTTTCATCCCACCAGGAAGAGTAAGTGCAATCTGCTGTTGTTCTTTTCTCCGAACTCTCTTTAATGCTCTTGTCATCTTCATTGCAAAGCTATAATAAGTAATTGGTTTCATAACGAAATCCAAAGCTTCTACCTCATATCCCCTGATTGCATACGCTGCCATATTGGTAATAAACATTAACACTACATCCGTATCAACTTTTCTAATCTCTACGGCAGCATCCATTCCATTCATTTTTGGCATTTCTATATCCAATAAAATAATATCATATATATTTTGATATTCTTCTAAAATTTCTGCACCATCACAAAAGACAGAAACTTTAAACTTCGTTCCCTGTTCTTCTTCATAGCGTTTTAAAAATTCTTGTAATTGCTCTGAAAATTCTTTTTCATCTTCAACAACTGCAATATGGTACATATATTTTCCTCCTGCATCATATCCCAATCTTTGTCACATATCTAACTCTATTTAGTTTACTACATATTTTTAAACTTAACAATGAAATCTCTGCAAATAAATTTTAATATAAGAACAAGTATGCGCAAGTGCGCTTCCTCGCGGAGCGTTTTTTTATAGTACGAACTTTTCTATAAAGCAAAAAAGAGAAGTTGCATAACAACTTCTCTCAAAAAAAGGTTGATACCTTCAAAATTACACACTGAATATTCAGACTATCTTTTGTTCCTCAACCAGACAA
>CAYTGQ010000150.1:0-5066 GCA_964437345.1 uncultured Lachnoclostridium sp.
GCTACACATTAGATATGTTAAATCAGTGTATTGATTTACTTGCTATTGAAGCACCAGATAGGATGTAAAGCATCGCCCCATAAAGGAAGCGCGGAGCGAAGCGGAGCATTTACTTTTGGGCGATGCTTTAACGACAGAATTGTTGAGCAGCACCGAAGGTGATGCGGCACTTGCGAAGCAAGTGAATTCTGGAGTCTAACACAACCGTATAGAAACAAAAGGTAGAAGATTTTCATCTTCTACCTTTTTAGTAATAAGGAGGAATTCCTATGTTTCGAGAAATTTCCAAACTAGTTATCTACCGCAAATTAGAAAAAGACAACATTTTATTTGCTCTTGCAGACATCTGTGAGGAATTTTACAGCGGTAATTATGTAAAAGAAGATTTGATTACAAAAATATATGTGGAAGTCAATAAGCTTTTAGATGTGGCAACCCAGTATGGCTTTGATAAGAACTTATGGCACAATTATCTTGCATATCTGCTTGCTACCACAGAAAATCCATTTAGCATGACCTGCGAGAAGATTGGTGCCAACGAGGGAACTGTAAATCAATTTGCAAAAAGTGATTTTCGTATTTTTAAAGCACTGTTTGACTATGATTTCAGTGAGATGGAGAAAGAGCTTGGTATCAATTGCTTTAGTGTAATTTCTAATTACAAAGCAGTAGAGAAGAAAGAGCAAAGATATAATAAGAATGTCAGTGATAAGGTTCGCCTGCTTAGTGAACAGATTGAAGGGGCAATGGATGAAGAAGAAATCTTTGTAATTGTTACAGATTTCTATAAAGCGTATGGAGTAGGTAAATTTGGCCTTAACAAGGCGTTCCGTCTGTTCCCGGGAGGAGATGGCGAGTTAATCCGCCCAATTACCAATACAGAAGAAATTCGTCTAGATGATTTGATTGGATATGAATTACAGAAGCAGAAGCTGATTGATAATACAGAAGCCTTTGTAGAAGGAAGAGTAGCTAATAACGTACTTTTATTTGGTGACAGTGGAACCGGTAAGTCTACCAGCATCAAAGCTATTTTAAATGAGTATTATGACAGAGGGCTTCGAATGATTGAGATTTATAAGCATCAGTTTCAGGAGCTTTCCAATGTCATTGCTCAGGTGAAAAACCGCAATTATAAGTTTATTATTTATATGGATGACTTGTCTTTTGAAGAATTCGAAATTGAGTATAAATATTTAAAAGCAGTCATTGAAGGTGGCTTGGAGACGAGACCAGATAATGTGCTTATTTATGCCACATCCAATCGCAGACACCTGATTCGTGAGACATGGGGCGACCGTTCTGATATGAGTCACGATGATGGTATGCATCATTCTGATACAATGCAGGAAAAACTGTCGCTGGTTAATCGTTTTGGTATCAGTATCTGCTATAGTAAGCCTTCTCAGAAGGAATATTTTACAATTGTAAAAGAATTAGCAAAGAAATATCCAAACATTACGCTGACAGAAGAGGAACTGTGCCAGAAAGCCAATGCATGGGAATTGAGCCATGGAGGTATTTCTGGAAGAACAGCTCAGCAGTTTATTAATTATCTGGCTGGAAAAACAGAATAGAGGAATAAAAATGAGCAATTACAATTTCAATAGAAGTGTAATTGCTCATTTTTATATTTCACTCTTTTTTCACAGTTACATCATTTTCTTTTCACAATTTCTCCGTATATTATGTTTGTAAAATCCGAGTAAAAGAAATGGAAGATTCATAAATTGACACTTGGAAATGAAAGAAAAGGAGGAAAACAAGTGGAGGAGCAGAAAACAGTAAGTTTTCTTAAGATGCCAGAAAGAAAATTTCGACATGAAAAAAAGCACAGCATCAATTACGGTGATTATGTTGCATTGAGAAACCGTCTTCGGATAGTGGCAAAACCAGACTCTAATGTTGGCTGTGATGGAACATACCGCATCCGGAGCTTATATTTTGACAATATAGATGACAAGGTACTTAGAGAAAAGATAAATGGTTATGATAACCGCGAGAAATTCCGTATCAGATATTATAATCAGGATTATGATTTTATCAGACTGGAAAAGAAAAGCAAAATTCATGGTCTTTGCGGAAAAGAATCAGTGCAAATTACACGAGAACAGTGTGAAAAAATATTGAATGGGGATATACAGTGGATGTTGGAAAGCAGAATACCTCTGCTTGTGGATTTTTATAGTAAAATTCAGTACCAGCAGCTTAGACCAAGAGTTTTGGTGGATTACATAAGGGAACCATTTGTGTATGAACCGGGAAATGTAAGGGTTACTTTGGATAGTGAAATCAGAACCGGATTATATAACAAGAATTTATTTGATGAAGACAGCCTTTCAATTATTGTTCCGGATAACCAGATTATTCTGGAGGTAAAATATGATGAATTTTTACCGGAAATCATTGAAAACATGGTACAGCTACAGGATAGAAGAGAAAGTGGATATTCCAAATATGCAGCTTGCAGAATGTATGGGTAGGCGGCTATAAATAGAAAAACAATATAAATGAAATGATTAAAAAAGTAATGTAATATTTTAGGAGGACAAAATGAATTCAATAATTTTAACAACAACATTTAATGATATTTTTAAATCCAGTTTTTTGGAAAATGCAACAAGCTTTAGTCTGGTTGATACAGTTCTTGGAATGGCAGTAGCATTTGTGCTGGGACTTTTTATTTATTATGTATACCAGAAGACCTTTAGTGGAGTCATGTATTCCAGAAGCTTTGGTGTATCCCTGATTGCCATGACATTAATTACTACATTGGTTATCATCGCGGTAACTTCCAACGTAGTTCTTTCTTTAGGTATGGTAGGTGCGTTATCTATTGTTCGTTTCCGTACAGCAATTAAAGAGCCATTGGATATTGCATTTTTATTCTGGGCAATTGCAGTTGGCATTGTAATTGGTGCAGGTATGATTCCGCTGGCAGTAATAGGTTCTTTGTTTATTGGAATACTTATGGTTGTGTTCGTAAATAAGAAAAGCACAGACAATCCTTATATTTTAGTAGTAAACTGTGCAGATGAAGAAGCAGAAGAAAATGTGGTGAAAATGGTAAATAATGCAGTAAAGAAGCATGTAGTAAAATCCAAGAGTGTCTCTAAAGCAGGAATTGAATTGACACTGGAAATCCGTCTGAAAGATATGACAACTAAGTTTATCAATGAAATTTCAGATATATCAGGAGTCAGCAATGCAGTACTGGTAAGCTACAATGGAGACTACGCAGCTTAGTGAGGAATAATATGAAAAAGAAGAGCTATATGGATGTTCTGGTTCCGGTACTTATGTTTCTGGCAATCGCGTTTTCTATATATATCGCGTATTTTCGGCAAACTATAGAAACGGATAGTTCTACAAGTGTAGAAATGACTTATGAAACCAGCCTTTTTGATGACAGCAAAGTGCAGTCAGTCAACATTATCATGGATGAAAGCTCATGGCAGGAAATGATTGATAATGCAATGTCAGAAGAGTTTTATGCCTGTGATATTATTATTAATGGAGTAACCTATAAAAATGTAGGTATACGTCCAAAAGGAAATACCAGCTTAACCATGATTGCATCAGATAATACAACAGACAGATACAGTTTTAAAATAGATTTTGGAAAATATATTGACGGGCAGACCTGTGATGGATTAGATGTGTTAGTTTTAAATAATCTTATGAGCGATGCTACATATATGAAGGAGTATCTGGCATATGATTTGTTTAAATTTATGGATGTAGATGCATCATTGACAGCCTTTACAGAAGTAAAAGTCAATGGAGAGGATTGGGGACTCTATCTGGCAATTGAAGGAGTAGAGGAATCCTTTGCACAACGCGAATATGGTTATACTCATGGAAAACTTTATAAGCCGGAAAGTGATTCTGTAGAAGGCGGCGGTGGTGGTGAAATGGGGTTTGGTTCCTCAAGTGCAGGAGCAGACCTAAGCTACATAGATGATGAAGCTGACAGTTATAGTGATATATTTAATAACGCAGTATTTGATGTAGATAGCGCAGACCAAAAAGCTGTAATAGAGGCTCTAAAGAATATCAATGATGGAACAGAACTTGAAAAATATATAGATGTGGACCAGATGCTTCGCTATATTGCAGTAAATGTAGTAGTGGTAAACTTAGACAGCTATTTTGGAACAATGCTTCATAACTATTATTTATATGAAGAAGATGGACAGCTCACTATGGTTCCATGGGATTACAATCTTGCATTTGCAGGTTTTCAGAGTAGTTCATCAGATAGTGCAGTAAATTTAGCCATTGATACAGTCGTATCTGGAGCGAAACTGGAAGACAGGCCAATGATAGCAAAGCTGTTGGAGGTTGAGGAATACAGAGAAAAATATTATGAATATTTGCAGCAGATTGTAACAGAGTATTTTGAAAGTGGTTATTTTGCCGGTAAAATAGAGAACGTTGACAGTATGATTTCTCCTTATGTGGAAAAAGACGCAACCGCATTTTATAGTTATGATGAGTATAAAACGGCTGTAGATACCCTTCTTACTTTTGGTATACTTCGAAGCCAGAGTATACAGGGGCAGCTTGATGGAACCATTCCATCAACAGAAGAAGGTCAGAGAGCAGACGACACCAACCTGGTTGATGCATCCGGTATTAATTTGTCTGATATGGGTACCATGGGTGGTGGAGATAATGCTGGCGGAAGAGGCAGAGATAATGTTGGCGGAAAAGGCGGAGGCAACGGTGGTGGAAGAGGTGAAAACAATGGCAGTGAAAGAGGCGAAGGAATGCCGCAAATGCCGGACGGAATGGAGAATGACACAGGAGGCAGACCAGAAGGTATGACTATGGGTGAAAGCAATGAAGCACCACAAAGACCGGAGAAACAGCAGGATAATGTTCCTGTTGCAAATATGGGGCAGATGCCAAAAGAAAACATGTCGCCAGGTAATCGTGAAAATACCGGGATAAGTCAACATTCAACAAAGGATTGGGTAGTGGCAGGTATATCGGTGGTATTGCTGGTTAGTGCATTGATTTTTGTAAAGAACTTTAAGAGAAAAAAGTATAGTGCTAAATAG
>CAYTGQ010000151.1:0-3288 GCA_964437345.1 uncultured Lachnoclostridium sp.
TTTTTTAGGAGGAAAGCCCTCTGCTCGCCATTGGGCTCGCATTTTTCTTTGAAAAACAAGGAGGACTATATTATGACAGAAAAGAAACAACCAACACCACAGGAACATGTTAACGAATTAGTAGCGAAAGCCCAGGTCGCTTTAGAGGGATTAAAGAAGCTTGATCAGGACACTATTGACAATATCGTTCACGAAATGGTTTTAGCTGGTCTTTCCAAACAGCAGGAACTTGCAAAAATGGCTGTAGAGGAAACCGGTCGTGGTATCTATGAAGATAAAATTACCAAAAATATTTTCGCTACTGAATACATCTGGCATTCTATTAAATATCAGAAAACAGTTGGTATTATTGAAGATAACGATGAAGAAGATTATATGATGGTTGCTGAACCAGTAGGTATCGTAGCCGGTGTTACTCCTGTAACTAACCCTACTTCTACTACTATGTTCAAGATTATTTCTTGTATCAAAACCTGCAATCCAATTATCTTTGGATTCCACCCAAGTGCGCAGAAATGTTCCGCTGCAGCAGCAAAAACATTACTAGATGCTGCTGTTGCTGCCGGTGCTCCAAAGGATTGTATCCAGTGGATTGAATATCCATCCATCGAAGCTACTAACGTTCTTATGAATCATCCTGGTGTATCGATGATTCTTGCTACTGGTGGTCCTGGAATGGTTAAAGCTGCTTACTCCTGTGGAAAACCTGCTCTTGGTGTAGGCCCTGGTAATGTACCTTGCTTTATTGAGAAAACATCTGTACTGAAACGTGCCGTAAATGATTTAGTGCTTTCTAAGTCCTTTGACAATGGTATGATTTGTGCTTCTGAACAGGCTGCTATCATCGAAGCTCCTGTATATAAGGAAGTAATTGAATTGATGAAAAAGGCTGGCTGCTACTTTGCAACCAAAGAACAGATTAAAAAATTAGAACCCGTTGTAATTAATATAGAAAAAGGCAGTGTAAACCCTGATATCGTTGGTAAATCCCCTGCTTACATTGCAAATCTTGCAGGCTTTGAAATTCCTGCTGACACAAAAGTATTATGTACAGAAATTGATGGAGTTGGTCCAGAATATCCACTTTCCAAAGAAAAACTTTCTCCTGTTTTAGCTGTTTTAAAGGCAAAAGATGTAGAAGAAGGTATGGTTCTCTGCGAAAAAATGCTTGCTAATGGTGGTATGGGACACTCTTCTGTTCTCCACTCCACAGACCAGAAGGTAATCGATGAATTCTCCAACCGTATGAAGACAGGACGTATCTTAGTAAACTCACCTTCTACCCATGGAGCAATCGGTGACCTTTACAACTCCAATATGCCTTCTCTCACTTTAGGCTGCGGTTCTTACGGTGGTAACTCTACTACTCACAATGTATCTGCAGTAGACCTTGTAAATGTAAAACGTGTGGCAAAAAGGAGAGTTAATATGCAGTGGTTTAAGGTTCCAAACAAGATTTATTTTGAAGCAGGTTCTACCAGCTATTTAGCAAAAATGCCTAATATTTCCAAAGCATTTATTGTAACAGATGAAGCCATGACAGACCTTGGCTATGTAGATAAAGTATTATATCAGTTAAGAAAACGCGAGGATTATGTCCACTGTGAAATCTTCGACCAGGTTGAACCAGACCCATCCCTTGAAACTATCATGAAGGGTGTTGAATCCATGAAACAATTCCAGCCAGATGTTATTATTGCACTTGGCGGTGGCTCTGCTATCGATGCTGCAAAGGGTATGTGGCTGTTCTACGAACATCCGGAAGCTGACTTTAAGAACATGTCACTTAAATTCTTAGATATCAGAAAACGTGCTTACAAATTCCCACAGCTTGGAAAGAAAGCACAGTTAGTAGCGATTCCTACTACTTCCGGTACAGGTTCCGAAGTAACTTCCTTCGCTGTTATTTCTGATAAGACAGAAAACAAGAAATATCCATTAGCTGACTACGAATTAACACCAGACGTAGCCATTATTGACCCAGAATTTGTAATGAGCGTTCCTAAAAAATCCACAGCATGGACTGGTATGGACGTTTTAACACACGCAATTGAAGCTTATATCTCCATCTTAGCTTCTGATTATACCGATGCATTAGCTATTCATGCCATTGAAATGGTATTCACATACTTAAAAGACTCCTATACAAAGGGGGCTGCTGACCCACTTGCAAGAGAAAAAATGCACAATGCTTCTACTATCGCTGGTATGGCATTTACAAACGCTTTCCTTGGTATTAACCACTCTCTTGCTCACAAACTTGGTGGTGAATTCCATATCCCTCACGGATGTGCAAATGCAATTTTATTACCACATGTAATCCGTTACAACGGTGTTGCTAATCCAACAAAATTCACATCCTGGCCAAAATATGAAAGCTATATTGTTGGAGATAAGATTTTTGCATTAATGAAGAAATTAGGATTTGCTCCAAAGAACAACGATGAAGCCGTTGAAATGCTTGCGAAAGAAGTTGAGAAATTAAATGAATACCTTGAAATTCCTGCTACTTTGAAGGAATATGGTATTAATGAAAAGGCATTCCTTGCAAAAGTAGATGAACTGGCTGACCTGGCATTTGGTGACCAGTGTACTACTGCTAACCCAAGACTTCCACTGGTATCAGAGTTAAAAGAACTTTATATGATTGCTTATTATGGGAAATAAAAAATATGAAAACTATGATTCACAGATGATTCAAAACTTTATAGTTTCTTCTTTTGACATTCGGTATGAAACACAGTATTATATAATGTAGGAAATTTCGCAAAGTACAAAAGGAGAAAATCAAAATGGTTAAGAAAAATGTTATGTTCATGATGATTGGAATCATATTTGTAATGATAATCATATTTGTTTTGAGTCAATTTGGAATTGTTAGTGATACCGTATCCGCTACTATAACAACTATATTGGCAATCATTTTTCCAATATTTTCAATATTTGCAAAAAAACCAGGTTCAAAGGAATAAAATCAGAAGGACTGTTCCATCTAATTTGGAAGCAGTCCTTTTCTTCACTTATTCTCTATTTTTTCCTGCTTTAGCAACTTCATAATAATATCATAATTCTCCGGCTGATGCGGAAATGTACAATTCTCACACGCCTTTATCTGTTCTCCACTGACTTCAATATAATGATAATTGCCAGGACAATTCTTTCTATTATAAAGGGGACAGTAACAGAATAAGCAGTTAAGCTCTTTTTCTCCCTTATGACAGGGATAATACTCACATTCTTTATTTGCAAAATATCTGAATGAATTTTTCACTTTATTCTCCTTTTATA
>CAYTGQ010000151.1:3388-5062 GCA_964437345.1 uncultured Lachnoclostridium sp.
CGTTCTGCCTTTCTCAAAGCAGACACAATCGGCATTATAAGCATTCCACAGAAAAAATTACTGACTCCATGTATCATATCAAATGGAAACCCTGCTACAATCCAAGCTATCATCCCTTCAAAGCTTAACCCATAAAGAATTGCCTGCGCCGGGGCATATAAAATTCCATAAAGAAAACCATGCAATGCACATACTATCATATAAATAAATGGCGCTATTCTCTTATTCATTCTCTTTGGAAGTATCATCACTACTGCCCAAAGAATCGTCCAAAGATATAAATATGGAATCCACCATGTGGCAAATCCACTAAAAATTCCATCTAATATGACATATACATAAATGGGATATAAAGCTTTCTTTCTATATACAATGGCAAATGCAATGGTAAAGACTCCAAGAAGATGTACATTAGGTATCAGCTCCATTATCATCTTCGAAGCATACATAATGGCACCCAGCATAGAAAACACTGCCATTTCTCTTACTGTTAATTTCATGGTTACCTCTCTTTTTGCTTCCTAATTCAAACGGTTTCTTATTTTTCCACTTTAAAAGAGTAGGTATCTCCTTCTGTAATCGCTGTTGTATCCACACCAGATGTTGCATATTCGCCATTTACATAAAATGCCCAGTATGCTTTATCTATATCATAGTCTATGGTAATTCCATTGACTGTTTTTACATAAAGACCATATGGACCTTCTTCACCTTCAATTAGAGCAAGCTCTATCAGGGCTTCTCCAACTAATTCTTTGTCTGTGCGAATTACAAATGCTGTTTCTTTGCCATTACTGTTTATTACAGTAAACACAAACGACTTTGCACCTTCGCCAAGCTCTGTTGCATCCGCTGATATGATGTATCCTTCCGTACTATCTCCATTCTCTTCCAAAACAGCTCCTGTTCCGCTATTATCTGTCACTACTTCCTGTGTGGTCTGCCTGTCAGCCTGTCCTGCATCTTCTGTATTGCCATTGCAACCAGTTGTAAAAAGTGTTATAGCCACAACTAACACCATACAAAGGAACAATGACAACGCATTTTTACTACTACGTTTCATTTTCATCTTGTTATCTCCTTTTGTATAATATAAAATTTTCTCCTCTAAAAACCGGCACTCGCGGCAGTAAACCCTAAACTGTGTGCTTTGTGCACAACTCTTATGGTACTAAAAAAGAGGTTTCTTTGTCCGGATATTTCGACTTGGTACTTTACATGGCAGTCTTCTCAGATTTCTCCAATGACTCTGTTCCAAACTGTGGCTTTGTTTGGTCAGCCAAATAACTTAACGTACCTCACGGCGACGGGCTCGTACAGGATTTGCACCTGTTTCCCCAGACATAGAGATTTTAGCATATTCAATTCTATCTATCAAGAAAAAACGTTACTCTGTTCCCTTCAATGCTTCAACCATATCAATCTGTCGGTTTCTTCGGGCTACCATAAGCCCTACGATTAATGATACACCAAAGGTCAGCAAAATGCTGACAGAATAGGTCAGTAATCCCACAGTAAGCTTCAATTCATATTCACTTACCAATGCTGTAACCAGTTCGTAAAGAACGCCTACACCACTTGGCAGACCAATCATTACGCCTATCACAGTCAGCCAGATATTCTGACTGATTAAAAGTCTTCCAATCTGCTTATCACGGAAGCCAAGAACTTTCA
>CAYTGQ010000152.1:0-4940 GCA_964437345.1 uncultured Lachnoclostridium sp.
TCATGATTATGTTCGTGTTCTGTATGATTCATGGGAATCCCTCCTTAAAAGTATAAACATATATTAATATATGAGCCAGTGTTCATATGTTAATATAATCATAAATTTATCCATTTGTCAATAGTATATGCAGGAGTTTTTATTATTTTTGTAATTTCATATCATGCGGGTTATGTGAAATTCTTTTTATGATTTTTCATTAATAGATGAATATAAAGGGAAGTGTGGCATAAATTTTTTCGCCAGACAACGTAGAGCTCTTTAGAACACCTTTGTTTTTAAGACTTTTTGCGCCATTGCCCCGCGGAAACTTGTCTGAACAGGGTGAGGGTAGTCTCAGGTCCCTTCGCGGACGTTCCCACTGGACTTGCATACTACAGCGGTACTAAGTGTCACAGCATCAGCTTAAACATCTACGACAAGCTGACACTGTGACACTAAGGACCGGTGTATGCAAAGCCCCGCTGCAGGGACCATGAGCTACCCTCACCCTGTGAGTTTTGTTGAGAGCGGGGCATAATCATAGGCAAAAAGTCAAAAACATTAGGTGTTCTTGAGCTCGTAAGGTTGCAAGAAAAAATTTATGTCACATTTCCCTTTTTAATAAAGTTTAAATGAAAAATCATAATATAAGATATATCATAACCCGCATGATATGAAATTACAAAATAAAAAAACTGCGTTAGCAGTTTTTTTATTCGGAAATATGTTCAAAGCCTTGATTCAACATTGTTTTTACATGCTCATCGCAGAGGGAATAGAAAATTGTTTTTCCTTCACGTCTGAATTTTACCAGACGGCTTTGTTTTAAGACACGAAGCTGATGGGAAATGGAGCTTTGGGACATATCCAGAATATGGGCAATGTCTCCAACGCAGAGCTCGCCAGTAGTAAGAACAAATAATATTTTAATTCGGGTTGGTTCTGCAAACATTTTAAAGAGCTCTGCAAGGTAATAAAGTTCCTCTTCATCAGGGATAGTATCTATAATAGAGGATGCATCGGTTTCACTGATAAAACTGTATTCTTTTAAAGAATCTGTATTCATAAGAATATTTCCTTTCATTTTATTATTGGACAACACATGTTCATATATATATATATATTTATTTATTTAGTTTAAATCATCTGAAAAAAAAGTCAAGTATTACTTCATACTTATGATTTTATTGGTATCGTGTCAAAAAAAGCTGTACTTTGTGAAAAAATCTGTTATACTATAAATATGGTTTGGAAATTTATAAATGACTAACATAGATAACTGGGGGTATAAACAAATGGCACTTATGATTAAAAATGTGATGGAAGATATCGTAGAAAAGAGAATGGAACCAATCCTGAAGCAGACACATTGCTGTGATTGTGTTAAGTGTAAGTCTGACATAGCAGCTTATGTGTTAAATAATATCAGACCTAAGTATGTAGTATCCGAAAAAGGAGAACTGTTTTCTAAATCTGTTCAGTTTGATCCGAACTTTGATACAAAGCTTATGATTTTGATTTCAGAAGGTGTTACAAAGATTAAGGATAACCCACGTCACGAATAATTATTTTGATTATTGGCTGTCAGATTTCGATGAAATCTGGCAGTTATTTTGTTATAGGGAATTTTCCAAAGATAAAAATATTGGAAATGTAGAAAAATATTAAAAAATTAAGTTGACATAGCGAGAAATCCATTATATAATATTTGAGCAGTGCAAAATTGCGGTAATTAAATATAGGGGTGTAGTTCATCGGTAGAATGACGGTCTCCAAAACCGCAGAGGAGGGTTCGATTCCTTCCACCCCTGTCAAAGAACTGGAATACTGGTTACAGTATTCCAGTTCTTTTAATATAATACATAATAATGAATTATTAAAGAAAAGCTTCCAGATGTTAATGTCATTAACATCTGGAAGCTTTTTGGTTAAACTTAATATTTTAATGGTGTACCAAGAAGGGATTTTAGAGTTTCAGGAAGTAATGGCTTGCTGAATAGATATCCCTGAATGGAATCACATTGTTCTTTCTCTAGTCGTTCAAATTGTTCCTTTACCTCTACACCTTCTGCAATAACTTCAATCTGTAAATCGTGAGCAAGGTTGATGATAGATTGGGTAACAGAGCTGTTTTTGCCATTACTACAGATATCATCTACAAAGGATTTGTCAATTTTTAAAGTATTGATTGGCAGGTTACTTAAATATTTTAAGGAAGAATAGCCGGTTCCAAAATCATCTAAGGAGAAGCCAATGCCGATTGCCTGGAGTTCTTTGATAATATTTATGGTATTTTCCAAAGAAGCAATCAGACAGCTTTCTGTGATTTCTAGCTTTAAAAATTGTGGTGAAAGTCCGGTTTTTTCTAAAATTTCTTTTACCTTTGCAGTGAAACCATCCTGATTTAATTGGATAGGAGAAACGTTGACTGATACTGTAATACCAATATGTCCATGCTCCTCCAGACCTTTTGTGAAGCGGCAGGCTTCTTCTAAAGTCCAGTATCCAAGTTCAACAATTAATCCGGTTTCTTCTGCAATCGGAATGAATTCAGATGGAGAAATAAGACCGAGTTTATCATTTTTAATACGCATTAATGCTTCAAAACCAATAATTTCATGTGTAACAGTATCAATTTGTGGCTGATACATAAGGTAAATATTCTGGTTTTCAATAGCTGTTTTTAGAGCATCTGTAATATCTGCAGTACGGTTAATTTCTAATTCCATGGAAGGTTCAAAGAAGGAATAACAGTTCTTGCCATTTTCTTTTGAGTGATACATTGCAATATCGGCATTTTTAACAAGAACGCTTTGGCTGGTTCCATGTTCTGGATAAAAGGCAATACCAATACTTAAACCAATGGAAATAGTTTCATCTTGAATATGGAAAGGTGGGACAAAGGCATCCAGAATGGCTTTTGCCAATTGTTCTGTCATGGCTTTTGTAGTGTCATATTTAAAAATCAGGAATTCATCACCACCAACACGAGAAATACTATCTTGTGGAGAGGTAACAATGGAACGGAAACGTTCGGAAGCCTGTCTTAAAAGTTCATCACCATAATCATGTCCCAAAGTGTCATTTACAGTTTTAAAGTTATCCATGTCAATAAAGAGAACTGCATGGATTAAGCCCTGTGCATTACCATTGTTAAAAATATCTTCTGTCTTTTCATAGAAGGAGAGACGATTTGGCAATTTGGTAAGGGGGTCATGATAAGCAAGAAATTCAATGTTATTGTAATTGGCACGGATTTCTTTTTCATTAGCAGCCAGAAGCTCCTGCATAGAATGGAAATCCTCAAAGGTTGTTTTAAGAATCTGTGCCATTTTGTTAAAGCTTTTATATAAATCAGTAAATTCGAAGGCAGTAGTTTCACACTGAACTTCAAAATTGCCATTTGACAACTCCTTCATGGCTGATTTCAGCTTTGTAATAGGGTTGGTAAGAACCTTGTAGCATAAAATACCAATAGCAAGGCTGAGTGCAATAGTAACAAAAATGCAGCTTGCCATTGCAGTTAAAATTGCATCAGAAAAACTGTGAATTTTGGACATTTGCTGCTGGGTAATAATAATCCAATTTAAATCATCAATAACTCCATATCCCAGAATGGAATCAATATTTTCAGAGTCGCTGGTGAAAAATCCATTTTGAGAAGAAATAAGTTCTGTTTCTAATTGGGAAAAAATATTGGAATCTATATTTTTTCCAATGAACTGGTTGTTAGTATGATAAAGTATAGTTCCGCTGGCATCAGAAAGCATGATACTGCAATTATCTCCCAGATGGCTGGAATTCATCATATTGTCAAAATAGGATGTATCTATAGTGGAAACCACATAACCTAACAAAGCAGAATCTTTGTAATAAGGACGAATAATATCAATGTGGTAATATGCGTTACTGTCAGGATGAGAAAGATTGGCAGTTACATAAGATTCATCTTCAGTAAGCTGCATTTCGGCCAGTTCATTCTGAATAATACCAAGGCATGTTTCATCGGAAGAAACAACCACTTTATTATTGATGTCAAAGATAGAAATCTTCTGGCAAATAGAGCTTTTATTTGCTTTTTTAACTAAAAGAGGATAAAGCCGCTGATATTCTGCATCTTCACGAGCAATAGTACGCTCATTAGAGGCTGTAAGAATTTCTTCTACCAATGGGGAAATACTAAGAGAAACCAGAGCCTCTTTTTGATCATTCAGGATATTTTGAAGATTGTCTCTGTTAGAAGCAGCTAGTTCGGCTGTTGCCTCTCCGGTTATTTTAGTTAAGCGATTTGTAACATAATAATAGGAAAAAGTACCAATCACGAGAGATGGTACAAGAGCAAAGAAAAGAAATATAATTATAAAACGTTTTTTCATTGACATAAAACGACACCTCATCTTAAATCATATGCCATCATTTTACCATTTTTTCCTAAATTAAGCAATTTAAAGTATTAAAATTTTGAAAAATAGTTGAAAATAAATAGGATTGACGTTATACTTGACATGTTGAACTGTAATAATAAAGCAGCGTTGATAAATATAGAAAGGTAATTTTTATGTATAAATTATTATGTAGAGATGGAAATGCCAAGCGTGGTGAATTTAAAACTGTACATGGAACAATCCAGACGCCGGTTTTTATGAATGTAGGAACGGTAGCTGCCATTAAAGGAGCTGTGTCGACAGAGGATTTACAGCAATTAAAGACACAGGTAGAGCTTTCCAACACTTACCATCTTCATGTAAGACCGGGAGATAAGGTAATTAAGCAGCTTGGCGGACTTCACAAGTTTATGGTATGGGATAAGCCAATCTTAACTGATTCCGGTGGATTCCAGGTGTTTTCACTGGCTGGTCTTCGTAAAATCAAAGAAGAAGGGGTTTATTTTAATTCTCATATCGATGGAAGAAAGATTTTCATGGGACCGGAAGAAAGTATGCAGATTCAGTCAAATC
>CAYTGQ010000153.1:0-4883 GCA_964437345.1 uncultured Lachnoclostridium sp.
TGGCGGTGCTTCCGGCAGCAGTAATTCCAGCAGTTCCAAGTCCGGCTTCGTTGGTGAATAAGCCTCTGGCAATGCCATAGCGGGCGGCAGATTTGATAGAATATCCTGCAGTTGCACCTAAAAGGCCACCACCAACAGCCTTTGGAGAAAAGGCACTGGTGAAAATCAGTACCAAACCCTTCCACAGAAATTCAAAATTCAATATCAGAATAACTACAGAAGTAGAAAGGAAAAGAAATCCCATAACAGGAACCAGCTTCATGCAGAACTTTTCAATAGAAGAAACACCTGCAACAAGAACAAAACCAACAATAACAGCAGTAATCATTCCAATAAGCCAGGTGGGAAGATGCCATAGATAAGAGGCAGTTTCAGCCAGTGAATTAGACTGGGTAGTACATCCTGCACCAAAAGAAGAAATAAGTACGCAGAAAGCATAAAAACCAGCTAAACCTTTACTATGCAATCCGTCCTTTAATACGTACATAGGACCGCCATAGCGGTGAAATAGTTCACCAGAAGCTAAAGTATCTTCCGTAGAATCTCTCAAAGAATCTCCCCGTTGCTGATATTTAACAGATAAAAAGCACTCTGCATAAGTGGTTGCCATTCCTAAAATGCCAGTAAGCCAGCACCAAAGCACAGCTCCTGGTCCACCAGAGTAGACAGCTGTAGACACACCAACAATATTTCCGGTTCCCAAAGTGGCAGCAAGGGTAGTTGCAAGAGCTCCAAAACCGGAAAAACCGTCACTAGAGGAATGACTAGTATTAGTATCATTAGAGCTTTCAGCGGAAGTTTCGGATTTGGCAGACAATCGGATTGCTTTTAATGTATGTTTTTGAATGAATTTTAAGTGAAATGTAAAAAATAGATGCGTACCTATCAGAATACAGAGAAGCGGAGTTCCCCATAAAATTTCATTGAGTGATTTTAAGGACTGAAGCATGAAGAAATTCCTTTTTGAAAAATTTATACATTATATGAAAAGGAAAGGGATTAAATGCTGGAGTTATTTTTTTGACATCATTCTAGTGTTTTGATAAACTGAAGATAATATAGTTAATGCATTTTTCAGAGCAGGAAGGTGAGATGTATGGAGATACATGGAATCGGCGAACTGATTTTGAGGTTGAGAGAAGAACGAAAAATTTCACAGGAAGAACTGGCGAGTGGATTATGTACACAGAAGTTTTTATCAAAATTGGAAATAGGGAATTCATTGCCAGATTCTTTTCTTTTGGATGCGTTAATGAGTAGGATGGGAAAATCTGCTGATAAGCTGGAATATGTCATATCAAAAGAAGATTATCAGTTTTTTGTGAGAAGAATAGAAATTGAAAATGAATTGGAGGAAGGTAACTCTGTAGAAGCTGAAAAAAAGCTTGCAGAGTATGAAAAGATTTTAAAAGATGAGGACACAATACATTTTCAGTATATAGACATGATACGGGCATTTCTTATATGGGATAATAAAGATAATATTTCTGATTGTGTTACATATTTGGAAAAGGCTATGAGCAGGACAATGAGGTTTTGGCAGGAAGAAAATGTATGGAATTATCCTATGACATGGAGAGAAGTAGGGCTTCTTTTGGTGTGGGCAAAAAAGGTGAAATCGGAAAACGAATTGGAGGATTTTTTCGAAAAATTATTAGTTTATATAGATAATCAGTGGAATGATGAAGAAGAAAAAGTGAAAATATATCCATTTGCGATTGTGCTATATAGTCAGTTGTTGAAAAAGGATGGAAAATATAGAAAAATAGACCAATTATGTGCAAATGCCATTGCGTTATTGACTAGAAATGGGGCAATTTCTAATTTGCTTGTCCTTTTGAAAATTAGAATAGATGCACTTAAGAAATTAGAAAGTCAGGAAACAGATAAAAATGATTTGGAATTAGAACGTTTGATAAAACAAATGGAAGCACTGGAGGCAGTAGAAAAAGAATATGGATATAAAGAGAATACAGTATCCATATTTATGAAAGTAAAAAGAGAATTTTATCTGGATTCAGAAGTGATTCGTAAAAATCGTATGGCACAGGGTATGACACAGGAAGAAATCAGTGAAGATATTTGTGCACAGGAAACTCTTGCTCGAATTGAAAAGGGGAGAACTCCTCAGAATACGAAATTTCAAAAACTTGCCGAAAAAATCTCGTGGACAAAAAAGAAACAGACAAACGAATTAGGATGTTGGGATTATCAGCTGCTTGAAAAGAAGGCAGAGATTGATTGGTTAGTCAGCCGTTGTAAGTATGAAGAGGCAAAAAAGCGATTGGAAGAATTTTCGGTTGCTGAAACATCAGAAGCAAGACAATACATTCAATATATGACCATAATGGTGGATATAAATCTTGGAAAAAGAAATGTAGAAGAGGCGTTGACTTTACTGAAAAACACATTAGAAATGACTTTGCCAATCACAAATATTGCTAATGTGAAAAACTATATTCTAACCAAGCAGGAAGTTCTGATTCTTAATGGAATAGGAATTGTATATGCAAAAATGGGACAAAAAGAAAAAGCTGTTCAGTTATATAAGGAAATTATGCAAAGCTACAAACAAAGTAAGATTTTACCAGTATTTCAAGCTTATGGAATGTTGACGGTTATGGGAAATTTGGCTTCGTTCTTAGAGGAAATAGATTGTTTCGAGGAGGCAATACTGATTAGAAACCAGAAAATGCAATTAGAGCTGGCTTGTAGAAGGATAGGGGAAGCTGGCAGAACGTTGGCAGGGCTTGCATTTACATTGGAGAGACAGGGAACGGAGGAAAAAAAGAGAAAAGAACTGTATGTGCAGGCATATCATATTAGCGATTTGGTGAAAGATACAGTTGTTAAAGAAATAACACTAAAGCATTTTAAGGAAGTGTATGGACATGAAATATAAAAAATGCAGGTCTGTCTATTAATAGATAGACCTGCAATCATATACAGTAATACCAGGTGGGAATAAATCTGTAGGATTGATTGGATGCATAGATTGATTTTCTTCGATAGACATAGTTAATGTTAAAAGGTTAGTCAGTAGCAAAGTTGTGATTAATTTTTTTGCTTTCATAAATTATTTCTCCTTTTGATTTTAAATGATAGGACTAATATACTATAAAAGATGAAAAAGGTTTATGACGTTTTGGTCGTAATTGAAATCTAGAACCAAAACGTCATAAACAAATTGAAAATTGAGGTGTATAGTATTGGCTGTAAGTACTTACGAAAATAATGTATACGGAGGAAAAAGATGAAAGTAAAGAAAAGAATGCTCCTATTTTTGATGCTGTTGACTATTTCAAGTACAATGGCATTAGCAGCTCCAACTAATTCAGTTTTAGGGGTTACCAGAAAAGAACAGGTGAAATCTAATTGGTGTTGGGCAGCTACAGCACAGATGTTAGGAAATTATTATGGTAGTACAAAGACACAATACCAGATTAGTGCAAATGTAAAAGGAAATACTACTAATAATTCTGCAGCATTTACATCAGAATTAACAAAAGCAATAGAATATGCGACTGGAAGAAATTGTGCAGTTACAGGAGTGCTTAGTTTTTCGGAAATGAAATCGTTAGTAGGAGATGAATTGACTCCATTAGCTATATATATGTCATGGGGAGGTACAAATGGTCATTATGTAGTAGTTGGAGGATATAAATCTTCGGGATATAAAGTATATTTGCTGGATCCGGCACCAAATTGCTCTACAGCGTATTATGCGCACTATGATCTTGTGAATGGAACGACAATACAATCGGGAACGGGGTCGTATATGACAACTTGGATTCCTGAGTAAAAAGGTTTGGAGGTAATTTGAGTGAATAAGAAATGTAATATATTTATCATGCTTTCTGCTATTTTGATGTTATGTATCGGTTCAACTACTGCATTTGCAAAAGAAAGCATTGATTATGGAAAAAGCCTAACAGAGTACGAATATTATGAAGAAATATATGTACTTGATGAAGAAATTATGGAAGAGGTAACCGAGATTTATCTTTTAGAAAATCCAACAGAAGTGAATAAGTCTTTGACAGATTTCCCGGATATCAATTATGAAGAGGCTATAAAGGTTTATGTTGATACCGGTATTCAGAATTTCTCTGTATCAGACCAGACTACCATTGAGGATTGGCTAAGCAAAAGCGATTATGTATGGGTGATTCCTCTTGAATATAATGGAGTGAATATACAGGTTACACTGGCGAGAGGAAAATCCCTAAATGAAGAGATGATAAATGCACTTACAGAAGAAGAACGCGAAATGATTGAAAATCGTGCAGGAAAATGGAATGTTAGCGAAATAGCATATGGACGTCCGGACAATTATAAAGAACAGATAGACAATCTGGGCGTGGACTATGACAGAGTGGTTTTTATTGGTGGAATACCAGGAATTCAATATCCACTGGCACTTGGCTTTAAAGACGGAATGGCACATTCTTTCGCAAGCATAGGATATAGTCAGGGAATTTTAGAAGAAGGTAATGTAACCTATTCGAGAAGAACAGGAAGTGCAATGTATGATTTTGAAGAAGCAGTAGAGCAGATGCAGTCTTATGAAGCAACCCTACTTCCATCTGGTGGAGGTGCAGGTGCTACTGTAGATATGCGAATTGTCTATGGTATGCTTGGCTCGATTGTGTTAGTGTGTATTGCAGTTTCTATATTCTATCGAAAAAAAGGTTTGAATAGATAGAAAAGTATTTCCATTACTTACCAACATAATCTTTTGGAAATCGAACATAATAATACCAAGATAAGCAGACAAAAGCTTATCAATAACATGAAAAGATATGTTTATGGAGGTAAATTATTATGGCAAGCAATAACAACAGCGGTTCCAATAGAATGGAAGTGCCAGAAGCAAAAGCAGC
>CAYTGQ010000154.1:0-4851 GCA_964437345.1 uncultured Lachnoclostridium sp.
CAGGGCTTTGTATGGAATATCAACAGCTTTGACCAGGAAGGTGTACAGCTTGGTAAAGTATTAGCGAAAAAAGTACTTGCCCATGATACAGATGGAGCACTTAAAGTGTATAGCGATTTATTAAATATTTAATCAATGTTAATAGAGACAATTCAATCATGTAGATTAATAGAAAACCCGCAGGTGACTGTGGGTTTTCTTGTCGTTGTAGTTTAAAAAAATATGCAAAAAGTGAATGACGTAAACAATTCTTTAACATTTGTATGTTACACTTGTGTTACGATGTGAAAATTTTGTTTTTTAATCAGTAAAAAATAGTACAAATGGAGGTCATACCATGTTTAAAATTCTTATAGTAGAAGATGACAAGGAAATAAATCACGCAGTCTGTTCATTTTTAAATAATAATGGTTATGAGGCAGATGGATGTCTTGGTGCTGAAGAAGCTTATGATGCTATGTATGGAACCCTGTATGATTTAATCATTTCAGATATCATGATGCCGGGAATTGATGGTTATGAATTTGCAAAGACAGTGAGAGAATTAAATCAGGAAATTCCAATCCTGTTTATGACAGCAAGGGATGATTTGGCTTCCAAGCAGAGAGGATTCCGTGTTGGAATTGATGACTATATGGTAAAACCAATTGAATTAGACGAGCTTCTTCTTCGTATTGGAGCACTTCTTCGCCGTGCAAAAATTGCCACAAGCAAAAAGCTGACTGTAGGAAGTGTTGTTTTGGATGCAGAGGAGCATACAGCTTATATTGGAGATGAAGAGGTTAATTTGACAGTAAGAGAATTTAACCTTTTATATAAATTGTTATCCTATCCAAAGAAGACATTTACCCGTTCCCAGTTAATGGATGAATTCTGGGATACAGATTCCTCTTCCAGCCCAAGAACAGTAGATGTATATATGACAAAAATCAGAGATAAGTTCTCTGAATGTGATGAATTTGAAATTGTAACAGTTCATGGACTTGGTTACAAGGCGGTGATTAAATGCTAAAAATGGGAAATGGTGATAGAGATCCTAGAATCAATCATAGTTTATTTTCTATCAAAAACTTTGTGATTTTTTTCGTTATGGTGTGCTTTATTGTTACCTGTTCCTTTTTTGTATTTTTCAGTGCAATGGATTTATCAACAATAAACATAGAAAAAAGTGCAAAGCTTACATTTGCGAATGTATTTGTTCTTAGTCTGATTGTCAGTATGATTGACCGTTGGCGAAGAAAATATACCGTAGAGCGGCCGGTAAAACGTATTTTACAGGAAACAAAGAAGCTGACAGAAGGTGATTTCTCTGCCCGGATTGAGCCATTTCACGGTTATGACAGCATGGATGAATTTGATGTTATTATAGAAGATTTTAATAAGATGGCAGAGGAGCTCTCAGGCATTGAAACATTGCGAACTGATTTTATTGCTAATGTCTCCCATGAATTAAAAACGCCTCTTGCAGTTATTCAGAATTATGCTTCCATGTTGCAGGACCCTAATCTGTCTACGGAAAAACAGATAGAATATGCGAAAACCATAGCAGGAGCTTCCAGAAGATTATCCAATCTGATTACCAATATCTTGAAGTTAAATAAATTGGAAAATCAGCAGATTTATCCAGATGCAACGGTTTATGATTTGGGAGAACAGCTTTGTGAATGTATGCTTGGATTTGAAGAAGCATGGGAAGCAAAGGATTTGGAAATTGATGTGGATTTAGAAGAAAACGTGCAGATAAAAGCAGATTCTGAATTGATGACATTAGTATGGAATAATCTTTTTTCTAATGCAGTAAAATTTACAGAACCAGGTGGCAAGATTTCTATAGGATTGAAGAAAGTGGATGATAAAATTGCTGTTACAGTAACAGATACCGGATGTGGCATTGCACCGGAAGTAGGACAGCATATTTTTGAAAAGTTTTATCAGGGAGATACCTCCCATGCGGTGCAGGGAAATGGACTTGGATTGGCTCTGGTAAAGCGTGTTATTGATATTACTGGTGGAGAAATTTCCGTACAGAGTAAATTAGGAGAAGGAACCAGCTTTAGAGTTCTTTTGAAAGCGGAGTAAAATGGAAAGAAAAAACATAAAATTAAAGCTAGAGAAGTGGAAAAAGGTTGGATATAAGCTTTTGTTTCCACATTGGTTTATAAAACTGATTTTGGTAGTAGTTTCTATAGTCGCATTATTTTATGCATTTGCAACGCCAAATCCAAATGCAGTTATTACATATTTAGGATATACAGTATCCGCGTATGCTTTGGTGGTAGTTGTGGCAGGATTTCCTGAAATTGGAAAGAAAGTAAAGGGCGGGCTTTATGCCAATAAATACAGCAATATGTATTTAACAGAGCCGGAGCTTAGAGCCAGGATTTCCCTTTATACAGGAGTAGTTATTAATATTGTATTTGCAATTCTTAAAGTATCTGCTGGGATTTATTATGAATCTTACTGGTTGGGAGGAATTGGAGCTTATTATCTGGTTCTTAGTCTGATACGATTTGGTCTGGTACGAGGAGAAAGATTCCGTACGAAAAAGGAAAATGAATGGGAGCAGAGAATGTATGGGCTAAGACGTTATCGTTTCTGCGGATGGCTTATGTTACTTTTAAATATAGTAGTTTCAGGACTTGTAATACAGCTTATATGGAGAAATGAAACCTACAGTTATCCGGGACTTTTAATTTTTGCCTTTGCAGCATTTGCTTTTTACAACTTTATTATGGCGGTTATTAATGTGGCAAAATACCGAAAAATGGTAAATCCGGTATTGTCAGCAGCAAAAATGCTTTCTCTTGCCTGTGCCATGATGTCTATTCTGGCACTGCAGACAGCGTTATTAACAGAGTTTGGTGAAGCAGGTCAGGAGAGTTTTTCGAGAATTATGAATGCCATGACAGGAAGTGTGGTATGCCTTCTGATATTTGGAATGGCAATCTGGATGATACGCAGGGCAAATAAAGAAATGGATAAAATGAAGCAGGCATAGTTATTACATTACAAAAGAGAAAAAATATTTTCGATGAAACGGAAGTAGTTTTAAAGTGGAGGAAAATAGAATGAATGAGGAAAAAACCTTCGAATATACTTATTCTGCAGAAAGACAGAGAGAAATAGAAGCAATTAGAAAGAAATACGAAACGAAAACAGAAGATAAAATGGATCAGCTTCGTAAGTTGGATAAAGACGCAGAAAAACCGGGGACCATAGCGGCAATTGCAGTAGGTGTAGTAGGTCTGCTGCTTTTTGGAATCGGGTTGAGTCTTGCAATGGTATGGACGGATACAATGCTAATATTAGGAAGCATTATTGGATTTGTGGGAATGATATTAATAGCAGCGGGACTTCCTGTTTATAGGTTAGTAACCAAGAAACAGAGAGAAAAAATTGCACCTCAGATTTTGGCGTTGAGCGAGGAACTGTTGAAATAAGTCTATTCATAGAACAGATGATTAAATATGAGAAGCAGGAGAATGAAAAAATCTTCTGCTTTTTTATTTTTAACATTTCAGAAACATTTCTTTTAAATTTCCATAACAATCCCACAGTAGAATAACACCATCAAGAGAGACAACGAACAAATAAAAATAAAGACATAAAAAGGAGATTAAAAAAATGGAAAAGAAAAGTTTTATTACATTAGTTTTAAGTGTTGTAGGTGGTTTATTATTTGCTTTAGGAATGTGCATGTGCTTACTTCCTGAATGGGGCATGTTTAATCAGGGAATTGGTTTTGGTGTCGCAGGTGCAGTAGTTCTTTTAATTGCGTTTATTAAATATCGTAAAGATGCCGGAAAAGCACCAATTAAGCTTAATGGAAAAACAGTTTTAAAAGTAATCTATGGATTATTTGCTTCTTTAGTATTTGGAACAGGAATGTGTATGGTAATGGCATTTGAGGGAATGATGCTTCAGGGAATTATTGTTGGAATTATCGGAATCGTATTATTACTTTGCTTAATTCCAATGTGCTTTGGTTGGAAAGAAAGCAAAAGTAGCGTGCAGTAATTAAATTGAAATATATTAAAACATATTAAAGTTTAGAAAAATAACAGGAGGAAATAGTTATGAGTAAAGATGTAACAGTATTAGCAAAGAAAACAGCAAAATATGCAGGAGCAGTTGCAGTAGGTACAGGAGTATTTGCGTTAAGCGCTTTAGTAGCAAGTGGTGCAGCAGTTGGTGCAGTTGCAGAAGGTTTTAAAGCAGCTGGAAGAGCAGCAAAAAAAGTTTTAGATGAAAGCCAGTTCGCAGATGCAGACGAAGCTTCAGAAGCATCTGAAGGCGAAGCTACAGAAGGTTTTACATCAGAAGCAGAATTAGAAGAAACAGTTTGCCAAGCAGAAACTGCTGAAAACATAGTAACAGAGTAAACGCTCTCCATACCCGAAAGGGATTATACTAATATGGATGAGAGTAGAACTATTCTCCAGGTTTTGCTCAAGTGCTGAGAAATCTGCAAAGCAGATTTCTCGCAAAAAAAGACGGGCTATCAAGTAATTGATAACCCGTTTTTAATGTCTAAAATTATTCAGCTTCGATAGCTCCTGTTGGGCAAACGCCAGCGCAAGCACCACAATCTAAACAAGCATCTGCATCGATTTCGTAGTGAGCAGCACCTTCAGAAATAGCGCCTACTGGACATTCAGCAGAGCAAGCTCCACAGCTAACGCATGTATCAGTAATTTTATGTGCCATAATAGTATCCTCCTTATAAATTAAAATAATTATATGTGATAGAATCATTTTAATATAAAAGTTCATGGAATACAAGAGGAAATTTTTAATACCAGTTCAGTCATGCACAGATAATTATATGCATTACGAGAGAGCTTGCTCGCA
>CAYTGQ010000155.1:0-4824 GCA_964437345.1 uncultured Lachnoclostridium sp.
GGCAACATCTGTCGTTCCACCATGGCACAAAGCGTATTACAACACATCGTTAACCAGAAAGGTCTATCCGACCTCTTCTACATCAACTCCGCGGCCACCAGCCGCGAAGAAATCGGCAACCCTCCCCACAGAGGAACTGTTGCCAAACTCCGTCAGGAGAATATCCCTGTCATCCCACACCAGGCGGTTCAGATGACCAAGGCGGACTATGAATACTATGATTATTTAATCGGCATGGACACAGCCAACATCCGCAACATGAACCGCATTGTTGGTAACGATGATGACGGAAAGATTTACAAGCTATTAAGCTTCGCTGGTTCTGGCCGTGATATTGCGGACCCATGGTACACAGGCAATTTTGATGATACCTTCAATGATGTCTGGATGGGCTGCGAAGGCTTGATTCGCTTTCTAAAAGAACGGGGAGAGCTGTAGGGTATAGTTCTGATATATGAAAAGCATGTGTATATTTTACTGGATTTTGTGATTTCGTATTTCAGAATCTTATTTCCGGTGTTATACTGGAAGAGGTAGAACAAATATAAAACAATAAAAATTAGAACGTTAGAATGGAGTATAAATGATGAAAACAATCTATCTGGCAGGTGGCTGCTATTGGGGTGTTGAAAAATACATTTCCTGCATTAAAGGTGTAACAGAGACTACAGTTGGCTTTGCCAATGGTGACACGGAGCACCCTACTTATGAACAGGTACGTTATGAGAATACTGGACATGCTGAAACAGTAAAAGTAATTTACAACGAAGAACAGCTTCCATTAAAATTACTTTTAAAGCTTTTCTATCGCATTATTGACCCTGTTTCTGTAGACCAGCAGGGTGAAGATATTGGACATCAGTATCGTACTGGAATTTATTTTACTGACAGCGAAGATGAACAGATAATCAAAGAATCTCTCCATGAACTGGAGCAGAAAGTTGGAGAACCTCTGGCAGTGGAAGCCTGTCCATTGGAGCATTTTTATGATGCGGAGGAGTATCATCAGAAATACTTAGATAAGAATCCGAATGGGTACTGTCATGTTTCTTTGGAGCAGATTTGTTGGATAAAGAGTGTAAATCCATCAGAACTGGATTATAACGAAATATAGAAGCCGACCTGCTAGAACTTAATTATAACGAAATCTAAAAGTATATAGATATGCCTTTGTCATATAAGTTTATAGAATAAAAATACAAACGCAATGAGATAAATAATATGGTTTTGATGCCGAAATGGCAGATTGAGAGGTAAAACTATGAACCTGGACTACAAAAAACTTGAAATTGCCGCCAATCTTGGCGACTTATCTGCAAGACAGACTTTAGAAGAACGCAAAGCAAAGCTTGTAAAGCTTCCAATTCGTGATGCCATGGGGTATTCGCTCACATGGTGTCCGGAGGATATTCCACAGCAGAAAATGTCTGCGATTAATCAGATGTACGATATGATACATATCATTGAAAATAATATTGAGGTTCATCTGGAAGAAGAATCCTTCCATAGCTGTCAGATTGAAGGGGCGAATACAACCCTAGAGGAAACTTTTGAGATTTTTAAAGCAAAGCGTACAACAACTAAAGGTGAAAAGATGATTCTGAATACATATAGAGCGGTTAAATTTTTGAACATCACCCAGAAAAGAAATCCGGATACGCTGAAAAAGTTATGGGAAATTGTAACTCATGAGGTATGTGATAATGAACATATTGCGGGGGATGGCAAAAATGCTTTCCGAACGGGTGTGGTTCGTGTGGGAACTCACGATGCGCCGGAGGTGGAACTTCTCGATTATTGTATGAAGCAGTTTTTTGATTTTTATCATGCCGAAAGTGATATGTCACCATATATCAAGGTGGCAATTCTGCATTTTTATTTTGTATACATGCATCCATTCTGTGATGGCAATGGACGTATTGCAAGACTTTTAACTTCGGACTTTTTGATTCGCTCCGGGCTTCAGAACTTTAGTGCACTTACGCTAAGTAAAACAATCAATGAAAGAGTTCAGGAGTATTACGCTGCAATTGAAGCTAGTGAAAACAGTCTTCATGATGTGACTCCATTTATATTGTATTTGATTGATTGTGTATACATTAATCTTCATGAGGTTTTAGAAAAACAGAATAGAGATATTTTGAACTAGTATAAGGAAAAGAATGAAATACAATCAGCCTGAACCAAGTTGTGGAGAAAGGATGGGGAAGGAGAGTGAGGTATGATAAATGCAATTAAGAAAAATAAATGGAGGCTGTTATCTGTAATTTTATCAATGCTGTTAGCGGCGGCTTGTGGCTTTTTTACCTATTACGGTATATTTATAGATATGGATACTCTTTTGATTGATACGTTATCGGAAGAACTTGATCCGTTTGAAAGGGAAAATGATGATGTACCAATCCGAATTATAGCCATAGACGAAAAAACAGTGGCAGAATTAGGGGCCTATGAGACATGGTCACGCCAGATATCAGCTGATTTGATAAATATTCTCAATTCGCAAGAAGAGAATCCTGTTATCATTGGTATGGATTTGTTATATGATGGAGAAAAGGATGCAGTAGGAGATGTAGCGTTGGTTGAAGCCTGTAGAGCTTTTGCTAATGTATGTGTGGTAGTAAAGGCAAAAGAGGGAATAACACCGGATGTCAGTATGCCTTCTGAAGAGGAAATGCAAAAAAATCAAGCGGAAAATGGAGAATTAATCGAGGAAATAGATCCTGAATTTTTGTATCCTTATGAGGCACTTTCGAGGGTGGTTCAGATTGGAGCAGTTGGTCATTCAGAAGTAAAATCTACTGATACAATCAGAGAATTTGCTGTTTCTACAGAAATGGACGGACAACAGATAGATAATTTCTCGGTGGTACTTTATAAGACTTATCAAAGACATGCGGGAAAGTCTTACGAAGCAATTAAAACGAATGATGAAGTGGTATATTTTAATTATTCCAGAGCATTTAATGAGTATATAACCTATTCTTTGGTTGATGTATTAAATGGACAAGTGGATGTATCTGAATTTGCCAATACCATTGTTATTGTAGGTGATTATACAGAGCAAAATCGTCACACTGTACCAGATGTATATGGGGGACAGATGCCGGACGCTGGACTACAGGCTAATATTGTTGAGGCTTTATTGTCTGAGAAGATAGTTCGTGTGCTGGCTAGTGAAGTACTGGCAGGAGTTTATGGAGTATTGATTCTTGCATGCTATACCGCCGTATTTTTAGTCAGAGGCAAACGAAGTATACCTATTTCGATACTTGTCCTCATTATTCATTCCCAATTGGCATTTTTCATGAGAAATCATTATTATGTACCAATTTTCCCATTGTGGCTGTTTGCTCTTTTGGCAATTATGCTGGGACTTATGATT
This sequence comes from uncultured Lachnoclostridium sp., assembly GCA_964437345.1. Classification (GTDB taxonomy): domain Bacteria; phylum Bacillota; class Clostridia; order Lachnospirales; family Lachnospiraceae; genus CAYTGQ01. Next base: position 3,386 of record CAYTGQ010000155.1, read on the forward strand.
GGTTATTTCAGAGAAAAGGAAAATACTGATCATTTACAGAAAGCATTGGAAACCTATGTGGAAGCTGATATTGTAGAAGAAATCATTAATGATTCCACTTTTGACATCAAGCTTGGCGGCGAGAAAAGGGATATTGCAGTTTTATTTGTGGATATTCGTGGTTTCACCAGTCTTTCTGAAATTTTAGAACCGGAAGAAATGGTAGCTATTCTTAATAAGTATTTTGAAATGGTAGCTCATGCAGTTATTAATAATGGAGGAGATATTGATAAATTCATTGGTGACGCAGCTATGGCAATTTTCAATACACCAAAGGATTTGGATAATTATGTATTAAAAGCAGTTCAAAGTGCTTTGGATATATTGAAAGAAGCAAGTATATTGAAAGATTACTGTATGGAAAAGTATGGAAAGGAAGTTACTTTTGGAATTGGAATACAGTGTGGACCGGCCATTGTTGGAAATATTGGCTGTGAATGTCGTATGGACTACACGGCAATCGGTGATACCGTAAACACAGCCTCCAGACTGGAATCCAAGGCGAAGGCAGGTCAGATTTTAATCAGCAGTGATGTTTATGAACGTGTAAAACAGTATATTGTAGCAGAGCCAATAGGAAAGCTTACATTAAAAGGAAAAGCACAGGAAATAGATGCCTATCAGGTGACTGGATTAGTAGGGAAGGAAGGGTTTGAATAGTGGAATTATATTGTATTCCTATCATAGGACAGTTGGAGGAATTTTATCAGTTTTCTAAAATTCACGGAGCAGCTTTTGAGTACAATGATTTTTTTATACCAAAGGTGCTGATGGATGAAGAAAAGAAACAAAAACTTATCGATACATACAAAGCCTTGGATAGAGACAGAAGCAGGGATACAATGCATGGGGCTTTTTTGGATATCGTAGTGAACAGTGAGGATCCGGAAATCTATGAAATCAGCAAAAAGCGTGTGTATCAGTGCATGGATATTGCCAGAGAAATGGGAATAAAGGCAGTTATTTTCCACACTAATTATATTGCTAATTTCAAACTGGAGCATTATCGCCAGTGCTGGATTGAGCGAAATGAAAAGTTCTGGCGAGAAACATTAAAGGCTTATCCGGATTTGATGATTTATCTTGAAAATATGTTTGATGAATCACCAGACATGCTTTGTGCCCTGGCAAAGCGAATGGAGGATGAAGAGCGTTTTGGAGTATGTCTTGATTTTGCCCATGCTTATGTATCAGGAACGCCAATTGATGTATGGGTAGATAAGCTGAAACCATACATTAAGCATATTCATATAAACGACAATGATGGGGAAGAAGATAGCCATTTTCCAATTGGACAAGGGAGCTTTCCTTGGGATAAATACAAAGAATGGATGCAGGAAATGGAAGCCAATCCGTCACTTCTAATAGAAGTAGTGGGAATGAAAGCATTTAAAGAGTCC
>CAYTGQ010000156.1:0-4768 GCA_964437345.1 uncultured Lachnoclostridium sp.
AAGAAGTTCTATAGCTCTACGTTGTCTGGCGAAAAATTCTAAGGCACAAGCTGACCTTTAGTTAAAAGATATTGATGAAAAATCATATTCTGCATTGCAAGATAACGCCCATTATGTGATGTGCAAAAAAATGCGGAAACTCAAGGAAAATTTTCTGTAGAAATATAGTGTTTTGTGAAGTATAATAGCTTTAGGAAACAGTGAAAAAGGGAAAGACAGTTTCTGTCTTTCCCTTTTTGGATGCAAATCAGGAATGGGGAGAGGTATGAAGAAAAAGATTTTGATTATAACAACTGGAGGAACATTAGCGTCAGCCAGTAGTCATGAAGGTTTAGTGCCTGAACTTAACAGTACAGAAATTTTTTCCGGTATGGAAGGCATTATGAATCATTTTCAGGTGGATTTTTTGGAGTTGTTTTCGTTAGACAGTTCCAATATGCAGCCGGAGCATTGGCAGGAAATTGCCAAAACAGTATATGAGAACTGTTCTAAATATGATGGAATGGTTATCATTCATGGGACGGATACCATGGCTTATACAGCATCTGCCATTTCCTTCATGCTTCAGAATGTGCCAATTCCAGTTGTGCTGACAGGAAGCCAGCTGTCAATTTTAAATCCTATAGCAGATGCAGTAGAAAACTGTCGTTGTGCAATTAATATGGCAGGAAGCGGTGTGCCGGGAGTATTCATAGCATTTAACCGTAAGGTTATGCTTGGAACAAGAGCCTGCAAAGTTCGAACCATAAGCTTTGATGCATTTGAAAGTATCAATCATCCATATGTTGGAGTTGTAAATTCCAATGGGTTGGATATTTCTAATTATAGACAGGATGAAGAAGAACAGGAGTTTAAGCTTCAGGACAATCTTTGTAAAGAAGTATTTTTGTTAAAGCTGATTCCGGGAACCAATCCGGCTATTTTTGAGGCATTATACCAGATGGGGTATAAAGGGGTTGTTATAGAAGCCTTTGGTATTGGTGGAATCCATTTTAAAAAGAGAGATTTGGCAGATGCCATTAGAAATGTTATTGAAAAGGGGATGACAGTAGTAGTAGGAACTCAGTGCCTGTATGAAGGAAGCAACCTCTCCATTTATCAGACCGGTCAGGTTATTCTGAAGCAGGGTGCTATTGCAGCCCACGATATGACTTCAGAGGCAGCAGTGACTAAGCTGATGTGGGTGTTGGGACAGACAAGTGATAAAGAAGAGATTAAAGCATACTTTGAGAAGAGCCTTGCAGGGGAAGTAAGTGTTCCAAGTGACAAGGTGAGAGAGTATTTGTAAGGTGACAAACGGACGATGCCTTTATGAACAGAAGTTTTGGCTTATAAAGGCATTTGTTGGTTGGTAACGTTACTGATATTAACGCGAAAATTGCAATTTGGAGGGAATAAAATGGAGTTATATAAACATAAAGTGAATTACTATGAGACGGATAGGATGGGAATTACTCATCATTCTAACTATATTCGTTTTATGGAAGAGGCACGAATTGATTTCTTAAGTCAGATTGGCTGGGATTATGCAAGGTTAGAAGAGATGGGAATTATTTCTCCGGTAACAGCAGTAGAGTGTAAGTACAAGAATACCACTACTTTTTCCGACGTGCTTACCATTAAAGTTGGGGTAGAGGAATTTAAAGGTGTAAAGCTAAAGATTAAATATGAGATGGTAAAAGAAGACGGCAGCCTTGCCTTTGAAGGACATTCAGAGCATTGTTTTCTTGATAAAGACGGAAAACCTGTTCGGATGAAAAAGGAGTATCCGGAACTTTATGACGTGATGACAGAATTGGTGGGAAAATAAATAGGAAAGAACTTTCTTAATATTGTATTTGGGGAAGTTCTTTTTTTGTTTTCCTTTTTAAAGAAATCAAACTATACACCAGTATAGAATGAATAAAATTAAAGTTGACTTTAATAAAATTAAAATATATACTAAAGGCGTAAGGAAGAATGCGATACTTAAATTTAAACATATAAAACAATAACAGCTATTAGAAAATTTTGTAACAGAAAGGAGAAAATATTTTGAAAAAGATTGCGCAATGGATTTTAAACTTAGAGGAAGAAGATATTAATTTTATTAAAAAATTTGTTTTGGCATCTGGTTCCTTAAAAGAAATGGCTGCTTCCTATCACGTAACGTATCCAACCATGAGAAATCGTCTGGATAAAGTGATTGCAAAAATCAAGGCAGCAGATGTGGAAGAGGATGATGGTTACATCAAGTTAATCAAGCGTCTTACTATGAACGATAAGATTGATTTCGAGGCAGCAGCAGTGTTAATTGAAGAATATCGAAAGGAGAAGGAGAGTTATGAATAGTTTATATAATTTATATGAACCATTAATATTTATATTGTATGCACTGGGCTGTAGAGGATTATTATATGCTTTTATAGACGCAGAAAGGAAATGGATAAAGCTTTTATCCGGCATTGGAATTTGGGGGCTTTTTACACTGGGAGAAATCTTTTTTATTGATTGGTCAGGAAGAAATTTTATGGGACTTGAGACTTTAACATCGGAAATGCTTACTTCCATTGCAGTTATGATACTGACGTGGAATCTGGCATGGCTATTTATCATTATTATGTATAGTTTTATGAAGAAAAAAAGAGGACTGACCAAGATGCAGGAAACGATTTTGAAGGATTTATAGGGAAAATTGAAGGAAAATAAGGGTATTTAACTTTAAGTCGATTGCAATTTTCCCCTCATTATAAGTATAATTTTTCTAACAAGGAGGGAATTGCAATGGATGCAAAAGAGGTAGGAAATACTAAGTAATCTGGCAGGCGTTGGTTTGCTTGAAATTACTCCATTGGTATTAGGTGCTCTTTCGTGGAGACTGGCACTGACAGGTGCTTTGTCAGATAAGGGAAATTCAAAAGAAAACTGGAAAAATTATTCAGTAATGAGTTTGGTTCTAGGAGCTGTTGCTTTATATTTTCCAATTCTAACAATGGATTACCATACGAGAAATGGGAGTTTTGATACGATAACCGACACAGTATGGGGATACCATTATGGTTCTGTAGTTCTTTTAATAGGAATGTTACTGTTGAATGGATTAAGTTGGAAACTAAATAAAAATGGAACTTAAAATCTGGAAAAATGAGGGGATTATATTAAACTCCCTCATTTTTTGTTGTATTTTATAAAAAACTCGCTCATTTTTTTGCAAAACTCTTGCATAACTCGCTCATTTTTTTGTATACTGTAAATGAAGAGGAGTGAAATATATGGTAGAGATATATTTAAAGCGAAAAATAGACGGTTATCTGGTGAGTTGGAAAGAAAATACAGATAGAAAACCTTTGATTGTGAAAGGTCCAAGACAGGTTGGAAAAACAGAATCTATTCGTCGTTTTGCAGAAGAGAATTATGAAAGTATTATATATATCAACTTTGTAGAAGAACCTAAGTACAAGATGGTAACTGAGGATGGGTACAAGGTGGAGGATATTATTCGTAATATTTCCCGCATAGACCCGGCAAAGAAATTTATACCAGAGAAAACAATTCTTATATTTGATGAATTGCAGGAATATCCAGAGATTGCAACAGCATTGAAGTTTTTTAAGATAGATGGAAGGTTTGATGTGATATGTAGTGGTTCGCTGCTGGGCATTCACTATAAAAGAATTGAGAGTAACAGTGTGGGATATAAGACAGATTATGAAATGTACTCCATGGATTTTGAAGAATTTTTATGGGCAAAGGGATATGATGATTCTGTAATTGAGGAAATGCTTCAGCATATGAAAATGCAGAAACCATTTAATGAGTTGGAAATGAAGCAATATAGCAATTATTTTTTGGATTATTGTATTCTTGGTGGGATGCCTGCGGTTGTACGTGAGTATATTAAAAATGACACCTTTGAAGGTACATTAGATATTCAGCATCAGCTTTTGAATGACTATCGGGAGGATGTTCGAAAATATGCAGAGGGTTTAGACCAAACTAGAATTCTTAATGTTTTTGAACAAATTCCAATACAGCTTGCTAAGGATAATAAGAAATTTCAGATATCAAAAGTGGCAAGTGGTGCAAGATTCAAAGATTATCGTGGCTGTATTGAATGGTTGAAGGACGCAGGAATTATAAATGTTTGTTACTGCATGAACTTTCCAGAATTGCCATTGAAAGGAAACTATGATGATTCCAAATATAAACTGTATTTCTTTGATACAGGATTGTTTGTGGCAATGCTAGATGAAGAAGCACAGGAAGATTTACGTGCCAATAAAAATCTGGGTGTGTATAAAGGTGCGTTATATGAAAATATTGTTGGTGAAGCCTTGAGAAAATGTGGATATGATTTATATTATTATAAAAAAGATGATTCTACATTGGAAGAAGACTTTTTTGTACGCACTCAGGAATATTTGGTTCCAGTGGAAGTGAAGGCAGTAAAGGGAACAGCAAAGACATTGAGAACTTTGATTCAAAGTAAGTCATATCCGGATATTCAGTGGGGAATTAAGTTTACTGCTGGAAATATCGGATTTAGCAATAATATTTATACATTTCCATATTTTTGTGCATTCTTGTTAAAGGATTACTTGAAGTGGATAAATTTAGAGCAGCGTCCGTCTTAGAACGCTGCTCGTTTTAGTCACTAAGGCAATGTAATCTCTTCCATTGGATTCCCCATAAATTCAATAAAGCGGAACATATCATCTGTTGGAATTTCGATTGTTGCTGTATTGATATTTGGGTGGAATGTAATTTTTTCGCGTTCACGAAGTTCGGT
>CAYTGQ010000157.1:0-4566 GCA_964437345.1 uncultured Lachnoclostridium sp.
CATGCTTTTCAAATATTAATATATATTTCAAGAATACATCTCTTAATTCTGCATCGAACAAGTATAAATTATAGATATCATCAAAGGTAGTGCCAGGATAAAAACTGTTTGTAGCAGGGTCTTTGAAAATATCCTTGTATCCGTTGATGAGACCATAATAACTGACTTTTTCAAGGGCTGTTGTTGCAGAAACTTCATCGTTAATGACTAACTGCTTTTGTTTTAAATATTTAATTTGTGCCAGATAATCTAAAAAAGGCTTCTTTTGTAGATTGTTAGCCATAAAGACACCTCCAAAATTTTCTGCATAAATAACAAAACGGCCCCCGCAGGAGCCGCTCGGGTTACGGGCTTCTCAAGTTTCCGTAACTCATTCACTACAAAAAGTATAAGTTATTCTAAGTAGAATGTCAAATGCTTTTTAGTGGTAATAATATGATATGCAACTCTTTAGATAATTATAACACAAACAAGTGTTTGGTACAAGCAAAAAGGGCAAAATGTCAATTTAATGAAGTTATCTAATGAAATTTAACAGATTATGTGATAGAATATTATTATCAGCCCATGCACTAGTCTGTAGAAAGCTAATTTATCACATAAAATCAAAGGAAGTGTATCTATGAAGTATGTACTAATTGCGATTTTACTTTTTATTGTTTTCGTTCTTATTAAAACAGTCTTAGTAAAGCCAACCTCAGCGAAAACAGCAAAGATAAACTTAGATGAGAGTGAACGGGCTGTCAACTACGGTAAGCAGTTGGCAAAAATGGTTCAAAAAGAAACAGTATCCTTCCGAAATCAGGAAGACAGAAGTAAGTTCTATGAATTCCATGAGATATTGGAAGAATTATTCCCGAAAGTTCATGCAACCTGTGAAAAGCATGTCTTCAATGGTAGCCTTCTATATAAGTGGAGTGGTAAAAGCAGTCAGGAACCAATTCTTTTTATGAGTCATCAGGACGTAGTAGAGGCAAATGGAAAATGGCAGCATGAACCGTTTAGTGGTGATATTGATGAGAAAGGCAGAGTATGGGGACGTGGCACGGTAGATACCAAAGCCAGTCTGTTCTGCATTTTCACAGCAATTGAAGAAATGATTGCAGATGGCTATGTTCCGGCTTGTGATGTTTATATTGCTTCCAGTTGTACAGAAGAATGGAGTGGTGATGGTGCTCCGGCAACGGTACAATATTTACAGGAACAGGGAATTAAGATAAAGCTTCTTATTGATGAAGGCGGAATGGTTATTGAAGAACCAATTGCCGGAGTTGGTGGAATCTATGGTATGGTTGGTATTGTGGAAAAGGGTTACGGCGATGTCAAATTCACGGCAAGAAGTAATGGCGGTCATGCCAGTGCACCGCCAAAGAACAGCCCACTGGTTCGTCTGGGTAAATTTATGGCAGAGGTGGATAAGAAAAATCCATTTACAGCAAAGATGTCACCGGTTTTGGAAGAAATGTTCAGAAGACTTTCTCCTAATATGGATTTTGGTATGAGATTACTTTTCTCAAATATGTGGCTTTTTAAACCACTAATTATCAAAGTAATGCCTTCCGTAAGTTCAGCAGCAGGTGCCATGCTTAGAACAACATTAGCCTTTACTATGGCAAAGGGTGCAGACGGTGCCAACGTTCTTCCTCAGGAGGCTTATGTAGTAGGAAATATGAGATTTATTCAACATCAGTCTAATAAAGAAAGCATTGAGTGTATTAGTAAGGTTGCTGCAAAATATGGCATTGAAACAGAAGTAATATATGAAGATGAACCTTGTCCAATTGTGGATTTTAAGGGTGAGGGATTTAAGCTTGTAGAAGAAGTAATACATGATGTTTATCCGGGAATCGGTGTCTGCCCATATATTATGACTGGTGGAACAGATGCTAAATATTACAGTGCAGTAAGTGATAACTGTATTCGATTTGCTCCATTATATATTGATTCACAGCAGTATGGAAGCATTCATGGATTGGATGAAAATATCTATCAGGGAACACTTCCAATGGGAGTAGATTTCTACAAGGAAGTTGTAAAAAGACAGTAGTAAAAGAATAACAGCAAAAGCTGGAAGTAAAAGATAAGAGTAAAGATAGTTGTAAAGACAGGAGTAAAAAGGAGAAACATATACATGGCAGATACAAGTGAAAAGAAAGGTTTGGATATCAATGTCAAATCCTTCATAACTGCAATCATAATTATATTTGCATTGATGTGTGCAACCTATATTTTGACTTTTTTTATACCAGGTGGGGAATATGCCAGAATCATGGATGCTAATGGTGATACTGTAATTGATACGGCCAGTGGTTTTCAGTATGTTGATGGCGGTATTCCATTTTGGAAATGGCTGCTTTCTCCGTTGCTTGTTTTAACAGCAGAAGGCAGTGGGACAATTATTGCTGTAATTATATTCCTTTTAGTAATTGGAGGAGTATTCAACGGATTGGAAAAATGCGGTCTGATGAAATATATGCTTGATAAGATTGTAGACCGATTTGGTGCATCACGATATACTTTGATGGCTGTGGTAATTTTGTTTTTCATGGCGTTAGGGTCTTTAATAGGTTCCTTTGAAGAGTGTGTACCATTGGTGCCAATTGTTGTAGGACTTGCAGTAAGCCTTGGATGGGATGACCTCACAGGTCTTGGAATGAGTCTGCTGGCCATAGGCTGTGGATTTGCAGCAGGGGTATGCAATCCGTTTACAGTAGGAGTTGCTCAGAAGCTTGTGGGGCTTCCAATGTTTTCAGGAATGTGGCTTCGTGGAGTAAGCTTTATAGTAGTATATTTCTTGTTGCTATTCTTTGTAAGAGGTCATGCTAAAAAAGTGGAAAGACCATTAAAGGAAAGTGTTGCATCAAAGAACTTTATACCAGATAAAAAGAAAGATAAGGCGTTAAAGTATTTTGGAGGAATTCTGTTTATTGGTATTTTGATTATTTTAAGTTCAGTATTCATCACTGCATTACAGGATTATACCATGATAATTGTAGCCTTGATGTTCTTAGTGGCAGGAATTTCATCTATATTAGTAGCAGGAATGTCTGTAAAAGAGCTTGGAAGCTGTTTCTGGAATGGGGTTACCAGCATATTCCCGGCAGTACTGATGATACTTATGGCAAGCTCCATCAAGTATACTTTAGTAGAAGCTAAGATACTGGATACCTTGCTGTACTCAGCAGTAGGAATTGCAGAAACACTGCCAAAGAGTGCAGTTATCCTGTTTATTTATCTGCTTGTATTGGTTATGAATTTCTTTATCAGTTCAGGCTCTGCCAAAGCATTTTTGCTTATGCCGTTAATTGTGCCACTGGCACAGGTTTTTGATATTTCAGCTCAGTTATGTGTAATGGCATTTGCTTTTGGAGATGGTTTCTCCAATGTGCTTTATCCAACTAATCCGGTATTGCTTATCAGTATCGGACTTGCCAATGTCAGCTATGTAAAATGGTTTAAATGGACTTGGAAGTTCCAGTTAGTGAATATAGTGGTTACAAGCTTATTGCTTTTATTTGGGCTTGCAATTGGTTATGCATAAATCAATATTGTAATTTATTAGAAAAGAGTGTTTAAGGTGAAAATTTATACTTTAAACACTCTTTTTAACATAAATTTAATAATTTCCCATATAGACCTGCTATATTGGGTGTGATATACTAATTCCTATTGAAGTGGATTATGTAAAAAATGGTAGTACATAATATACATGAGAAGAAAAATAATGAGCAAATAGTCGCAAAGCAGACAATGAGTACGAAGTACGTGTTTGTGAATACGATAATACAATAAGGAGGCAAAAAAATGCTGCAAATCCAGAATATATCGAAGCAGTATACAACTGGTGATTTAGTTCAGAATGCTTTGAATGATGTGAGCTTAAGTTTTCGTGATAATGAGTTTGTATCGATTTTAGGACCATCCGGTTCAGGTAAGACTACATTACTTAATATCATTGGCGGCTTAGACCGTTATGACAGTGGTGATTTGATTATCAACAATGTTTCCACTAAGAACTACAAAGACAGAGACTGGGATTCTTATCGTAATCATACGATTGGTTTTGTATTCCAGAGCTACAACTTAATTCCACACCAGACAGTTTTAGCCAATGTTGAACTGGCACTGACTATCGGTGGAATTTCAAAGAAAGAACGTAAACAAAGAGCCTTGGATGCCTTGGAAAAAGTAGGTTTAAAAGATCAGGCTCATAAAAAACCAAATCAGATGTCTGGTGGACAGATGCAGCGAGTTGCCATTGCAAGAGCATTGGTTAATAATCCGGATATTCTGTTGGCAGATGAACCAACAGGAGCTTTGGATACAGAAACAAGTGTACAGGTTATGGAATTGTTAAAAGAAGTTGCCAATGACCGTTTGGTTATCATGGTTACACATAATCCGGAACTTGCAGAAGAATATTCTACCCGTATTGTAAAATTAAAAGATGGAAAGATTATTGATGATTCTAATCCTTTTAATCCGAATACAGCCGGTTTAGAGCCACCAAAGCATAAGAACTTAGGAAAAGCATCTATGTCATTTTTTACAGCGCTTTCATTAAGT
>CAYTGQ010000158.1:0-4514 GCA_964437345.1 uncultured Lachnoclostridium sp.
GCAATCTTCAGAAGTTGGAGATACCTTAACCTTGAGAAAGAGGTGTCAAGATGTTCAGTAGGAAAAAAATATCCAATCTAAAATGGATGAATTGGTTAATGCCTGTGGTTGTAGTTGCGGTTGTTCTCTTGCTTGCTTCTTTTGTTAATCGTACCGCTCCGAAATCTGATATACCTGAAGAAGTGCAGGAATTAGCAGAAAATGACGATATTCTATGGTTATCTGGAATGTGGGTAACGATAACAAATTGCAAATTATCTGATAATGAACATGCAACTGGCATTGACACCTATATATCGGATGATACACATGTTAATGCATCAGTCACCGCACAAAATGCTTTGGATGTGGTACAGCCTTATTATTTGATGGTTTTTGCTGATGGTGTTCCAATGAAATTTGAAATAATGGGAGACAGTTACTATGCATATCCCATTGAGCTATCATCAGAGAAAATCACTATGGACCTTATGTTTTCTCCTGATTTTTCTTTGAACATCGGGCGGATAGATTTTTTGCTTTTCTTTGATGGAGATGAAAAATCAGATTATCATTTGAATTCCTACACTGTTCTACTTGCCCAGGAAGGAGAACCTCAAATTCCCAGCATTCTACAAACAACTACCGCTCAACGAGATATCCTTAAGGGAAGCCATAACGACGGTACCTATGGTGCATGGCTGTGGAATGAAAAATTGCAACCATCCGAATCTGACTTCATGGGTCCAAGAGATATTGTTCTGAAAAAGGGCGAAAATGTGCTGTTAGAGGCAATTGCTTCTAAACCCGGTCTGTATCGAACTGTATTGATTAATGATGGTAGACCAATCAGTTTCACCTTAGAAGCATCAGACCACATATGGCTGGATTGGAAGTCATCGGGAACAGATATGCTTCAGACTAATATGATTTTGGATACAGCTTCTATCAATGACGGTAGTTTCTTTACTGTTTCCACGCCTATCTGCATGGAGGATATCACAACAAGTTGCCTTGCATCTCCTAAAATAAAAGTAACCTATGCACCAACAAACGAGGAATAATACCTATGGAACTTACAGTACAAAATCTCGTGAAGCAATACCCCAAAAAGCGGGCCATTGACGATATTTCCTTCACCCTCAACGAAGGCATTTACGGACTTCTTGGCCCCAACGGTGCCGGTAAAACAACACTGGTCAATATGATCGCCGGAATCCTGAAACCCACCTCCGGCGAGGTTCTTTGGAACGGAGAAAATATCGACAAGCTGGACTGGCGGTATCGGGAGATTCTCGGCTTCCAGCCGCAGACGCCTTCCCTGTATGGCACTTTTACTGCAGAGGAATTTCTTCGCTATATGTCTGCGGTGAAAGGGCTGAACCTGAGCAAACGGGAGCGGGAGGCCAATATTGATCGGCTTCTGGAAACTGTGAATCTGCAGGAAGACCGCAAGAGGAAAATCAAAGAGTTCTCAGGCGGTATGCGTCAGCGGCTGGGAATTGCCCAGGCACTGCTGAACGATCCCAAGCTGCTTCTGCTGGATGAACCCACTGCCGGACTGGACCCGAAGGAGCGAGTCCGGCTGCGCAATGTGATTGCGACGGTTGCGCTTGAAAAAATTGTGATCTGGTCTACCCATATCGTTTCGGATATTGAGTTCACTGCTCGTGAGATACTCATGCTGAAAAACGGCCAGCTGATCGACAGCGGAACCCCCGGAAGACTGCTGGAGGATATGCAGGGCAAGGTGTTCAACCTGCCTGTATCCTATGCAAATGTATCCAAGTGGCAGGAAAAGGCACTGATACGCAATATCCAACGCCGTGAGAAGGATGTACTTCTGCGGATCGTCTCCGATGACTGCCCCGGAGGAGAAACGGCTGTCCCCGATCTGGAGGATGTCTACCTGTATCACTTTCAGGAAGCATCCGGGGAGGGCTGATTATGCTGAGAACCCTCATTCGCTATGAATGCAAAAAGTCCATTGGCAACAGATTCTTTCTGATCGTTCTTTGCCTCTTTATTCTGGTTCAAATGGTCTGGATTGGAGGACTTCAGGAGTGGCTGGAATATCAGAACTATTTGGAACTGCTGTCATTACACAATTTGGAACCTCCAAAAGAAATGACCATTGGGGAGCTTTTGGCAGAGAGTCGAATGATGACCGAGCAAATTCGAAAGGAGCATGGCGTGATCGGCCAATTGTCTCCGGAGGAGCAGGCAATGTTTGTCTCAGTGATGGAGCAGAAGTATGGGGAAAATGTTTTTGACCCGATGGAAATGGTCACCACGGAGGAAATGTTTGCGCCGTCCGGCTATTTTTCTGGTTTTCAGGATTATGTAATGATCAATACCTATAACCAGCTCCATGACTGGAATCAGGCAATTGACAGCGCACGGCAAAAGGTTGTCGATTCAGCATCTGCATTGGCTGAACAAGCTATCGCAGAAAACGACGATTATGCACTGCGCAGGAATCAGAATATTATCCGACTCTATCGTGCGTCTCTACCCGACGTCACCTCTGCCGTCTATGGGTGGAATTCCTATCTGGCAGACAACACCATTTCTTTCCTGACTGCTTTCCTGGTTTTACTGGCCTGCTGCGGAAGTGTTTCCGCAGAGCATGACCACAAAACCTGGATGATGCTCCATACTGCAAAGAACGGTAAGCGAAAAACACTGGCGGCAAAGTATCTTTCAGGAGCATTGATTGCAATGGTGATCGTTCTTTTGCTGCACTTTGCTTCCATTTGCGCTGTGCTTTACCGAAGCGGCTTCCTTGGTTCTGGTCAGCCTGTTCAGGCACTGGAGCAGCTTTCGCTCTGCCCTTATTCTCTTACCGTTTGGCAGTTTGCTCTTATGCGCTTGGTATGCCAGATGGCTGCTGTCGCAGTTCTGTCGACCCTGCTGACCTCCATTTCTGCATTTTGCAGATCTGGCATCATCTCCTATGCGGCTGGAGCAATCTTGCTGGGCGGATTCCTGATGATTGAATTCTTCCTGCCGGACAATGGATGGCTCGTCAGTCCCATGACGCTGTTCTATCCGCAAAAATACTTTGATTCTTACTATACCGCCAATCTTCTGGAATTCCCTGTCCCGTGGGTAATTGTCCATACGGTGCTGTGGATCAGTATTTCCTGGGTACTTTCGTATCTTGCTGATCTGATTTATCACAGAAAGCGTGAAAGCATATGAGACTTTTGAAGTATGAGTTAAAGAAGATGATGCTCATGCAGAAGGGAGCGTTTCTTTTGCTGATCTGCTTTCTTCTGAAAGCGATATTCCTGTGTGTCTTTCCTGAGCAAAAAGATCCCAGGATCGTTCTGTCACAAAAGCAGTACGACAAATACTTGTTGCAGCTTGCCGGAGAATCCAACCCGGAGAAAAACGAGTGGATCATCTCCGAATTTGCGTCATATCAGTACATCAAAGACATCGAACAGGATATGAGAGAAGCCTACAGCAAGGGCAGTCTGACCGATGACGAATGGCACACCTATTATGAGCAGCTGCAAGAGGCCGAGCTTCGCATGAATGCGGCCGGGATATTTGCGGAAAAGGCAGAACAGTTTCTTGATCAGCCGGAGTCGTTACCCAAGGCGCACTATATTTACGAATACGGTTGGCAAACGATTTTCCTGCTGCTGCAATTCCCAGATGTATTCCTCCTGTTTGGCTTGATCCTGATGACATCCCAGTGCTTTTCTTCGGAAGTAACCAGCGGTATGATGCCTGTGCTGATGGTGTCACGGAACGGACGACAAAAGCTATATGATAGCAAGCTGTTTGCTCTGCTGATTGTTGTTGTCCTTTCTTGCGTGATCAATGGTCTCTTGGAAACAGGAATCTTCCTTGTGCGGGGATGGGGAGAAAATGGGAATGTACCCCTTTATTCCATTTCAATCTTGAGCAAAGCCACTATCAGCCTGACAGCGTGGGAAGCATATTTCCTTTGCCATTTAGCTCGTGCAGCTGCTGTGGTTTTGTTTGTTTCCATGATACTTGGATTGTCCGTATGGATTCCATCCCCTCAGAAGCTGATTTTCTCCGGCTTGTGTATTCTGGGCTTGCCCATATTGCTGGTTGGTGAAGCACCGCTGTATTTGCATAGCGGTTTGCTGTGCGGAACCAGCATGCTGCTGCAGCTCGATCAAAGCCTTTCCGATCTGCTGGCCCCCATCGGTGCAGTATCTGCTTATAGCTTTGCGATTGCACTTGCAGGACGCTGGAGAAATAAAAAAGGTCTGTAAAAGAACAGCACCCACTTGGAATCAGAGAATCCAAGTGGGTGCTGAAGTATCTTTATCATGTCAAATCAAGGCTCAGACTTCCAGTGGTGTAAGTGTGGTGTAATACTGTTTTCAATTTAAACTATTTAAGTTTAAATTGAAAAGCACCGCCTTATGGCGTTGCTGATTATGTGATTTTCGAGTTAGAAAATCACATAATCCCGTCTCATATTGATCTTCATATTAAAAACTTCAAGGCTGTGCCTTAAAGTTTTTAATTGAATATCAGTATAAATG
>CAYTGQ010000159.1:0-4411 GCA_964437345.1 uncultured Lachnoclostridium sp.
CTTTGGTTTTTCCTGGAATTCTGTAATCTTATCATCACCATCTGCAACCATAAGTCCAAAACGTGATGCTTCTTCCCAAGGCACTTCCATAACTGCAACAGAGAATTCTGCATTCTTTTCCTTATGGAATCTTAAGAAATCACTGTAATCCTGTTTGCAAATCTGGTCACCAGAAAGGATAATTACATATTCTGGGTCATAACGTTCAATAAATGCAAGGTTCTGGTAAATTGCATTAGCTGTTCCTTTATACCAGTCAGAACCAGATGCCTGCTGATATGGTGGTAATACATGAACACCTCCATTAAGACGGTCCAAATCCCAAGGCTGTCCATTTCCTATGTACTCATTCAGTACCAATGGCTGATACTGTGTCAGAATACCCACTGTATCAATACCAGAGTTCACGCAGTTCGATAATGGAAAATCGATGATACGATATTTTCCACCAAATGGAACCGCCGGCTTCGCAAGCTTCTGAGTTAATGCATATAAACGTGAACCCTGACCACCTGCAAGAAGCATTGCTATCATTTCTTTACCCATAACGCTTCCTCCTAAAAATGTATTTATTAAATTATTTTTTATTAATACAAGCTTATGATATTAATAAAATCACTATTACACTAATTATAAATCATTGTCATTTTTTATACAATACTTTTCGACAGATTTTAACACTTTTTTAGGTTATTTTGGTGCATTTTCCTATTCTTTTTTCTGAATAACTGTTTATTCTGCACAACCAATTTTTTCCAGTTAATTCCCCCATGGTATAGTTGCCACAAAAAACATACAGCTTGTTTATTTTCCCTGATATAGTATAATTAGTTCAAATAAATTCTTAATATCATTAATGAAACATGAGGCATTTTTTATGAAATATTTAGAAAAACATCCAATGATAATGATTATAATAGGAGTCCTTGGGATTTCCCTGTCTTCTATTTTTGTGAAATACTCTACCGCGCCATCTGCTGTGACTGCTGCCTTTCGTCTGCTTTGGACAGTGCTGCTTATGACACCGGCAGTATTTGGGAAGAAAGATGTAAGAGATGAATTATTTCAGATAGATAAGAAAACTTTTTTATTAAGTGCTTTCAGTGGTTTGTTTCTGGCGATTCATTTTGTACTTTGGTTTGAATCTTTGTCTCATACAACTGTAGCAAGTTCAACTACTATTGTCTGTACTGAAGTAATCTGGGTTTCCTTAGGATTTTGCCTATTTATGAAAGGCAAATTATCTAAAAAGGCTATACTGGCAGTTGCTATTACTCTGACTGGAAGTGTATTAATTGCTTATTCTGATTCCTTTAACGGTGGTTCCCATTTTTATGGGGATATGTTGTCTCTACTGGCTGCTATTGCTGTTGCTGCCTATACCTTAATTGGAAGAATCGTAAGAAAAAAGGCATCCACATCGGTTTATACTTATATTGTATATTCCGTCTGTGCTGCCGTTTTAGTCATTCTTTGTATGGTACAGGGACACCATTTATTTAGCTTTGGTATCAGTACCATTGTTGTAGGACTTTTATTAGCTGTTTTTTCAACTATACTTGGACACAGCATTTTCAGTTGGTGCCTGAAATTCTTTTCACCATCCTTTGTGTCTGCTTCCAAGCTGTGTGAACCAGTAGTCGCTGCTGTTTTTGCAGGATTTTTATTTAATGAAATGCCAACCCCATTGCAATTGCTGGGTGGTGCACTGATTTTGGGAGGAGTACTGTATTATTCAAGGATTGAGAGCGAAAAATAATCTATTTACTCCCCAACTGCCAGAAAGCCACCGCACTGGCTGCTGCCACATTTAAAGAATCCACGCCATGAGACATTGGTATTTTCACTGTATAATCACAGCCAGAAATGGTCGTATTCGCCAAACCATCTCCTTCTGTTCCAAGAATAATCGCAAGCTTCTCCTCTGCCATCACCTGTGGATTATCGATAGACACAGAGTTATCCGTTAAT
The DNA here is from genome assembly GCA_964437345.1 of uncultured Lachnoclostridium sp. GTDB lineage: Bacteria > Bacillota > Clostridia > Lachnospirales > Lachnospiraceae > CAYTGQ01. Next base: position 1,972 of record CAYTGQ010000159.1, read on the forward strand.
GCCATTGCAGCTGTCTTAAAACCTAAGTTCTGCAACTGTTTCACACCATTCTCTTCCCAGTCTGCCATATCCTCACCAATATAAGTCCATGGCACCTGAAACACCGTTCCCATACTCACACGAATGGCACGACGGTACAAAGGATTACTACAGGCTGGTGTAAGCAATACAGCATCCATGTTCAGTGCGGCAGCAGAACGGAATATAGCACCTACATTTGTTGGATTCATAACATTTTCCAATACAGCAATTCTACGTGCTCCTGCACAGACTTCCTCTACTGTTGGAAGCTTCGGACGGCGCATAGCACAAAGCATGCCTCTGGTTAACTGAAATCCCGTCAACTGTGTCAACACTTCAAATTCAGCCGTATACACTGGAATATCACCACAACGGGCGATGATATCCTTTGCTTCTCCTTCAATATGCTTTTTTTCTACCAGAAATGAAATCGGCTCACAACCTGCATCCAATGCTCGTTCAATTACCTTTGGACTTTCTGCAATGAAAAGTCCTTTTTCAGGTTCATGACGATTCAACAGCTGATTTTCTGTAAGACGGGCATATACATCTAGTTCTGGTGCTTCAAAATCCATAATTTCTATAATATTTGACATTGATTATCTCCTTAAACATCTACTCAAAACAACTTTCTTCTCTTATTCTAAATTAAAATCTCAAATAATTCTATCTATTTAAAATAATTTTGAGTTTTCATATTTTACTTCACTTCACATAACAAGTGCTATGAGAAAAGGGTTCATATGATTTTTTCGTTGATATAGTTCTCTTAAGCAGGCTTTGTAGCATGGAAGTTTACGCCAGACAACGTAAGGCTCAGTACATCTGGACTTCTGATGTTTTGTAAACCCCAAAATCGGTTCTATTGCAGTGCCCCGTGTAAACGTGTCTGAGCAGGAGGTTAGTAGTCTCAGGTCCTCTCGCGGCTGCTCTCGCTGCACTTGTGCACTACAGCGGTACTAAGTGTCACGATGTCCGTATAAACGGCTCCACATACGCACACCGTGACACTAAGGACCGGTGTGCACAAAGGCCCGCTACGAGGACCATGAGCTACTTCCTCCTGCGAGTTTTCGTTTCGCGCGGGGCATAATCATAGCAATACAACCGATTTTTGGGTATCAAAATTCAGAAGTCCATAGATGTCCTAGAGCCTGTAAGGTTGCAAGTAAACTTCCATGCTATAAAACCTGCTGTTAGAAGTGTCCAACGAAAAAATCATACAGAAAACATAGTGTGCATAGCACTTGTTATGTGAAGTGAAGTTATAAAATACGAAAATTCAAAATAATATCTTGAAAAATATTTTAAATTAAATTACGCTTATTTCAGGATATCCTTAAAACGAAGGTATTGGAGGTCACTTTATGAAAAAATGTAAAATCACAGTTATGCGAAAAGCCTGCTATAAAGACTTATCCAAAAAATACGAAAATCCTATAGAACATGCCTGTGATTTAGAAGAAGGACAGGTTTTCATTGCCAACGGATGGCAGAAACCAGAAGGTATGTGTGATAGTGCCTGGGAAAGTATATCTGCTTTTGTTATGACACTGGCACATGGTGGTGAAAATATTTATGACGGATGGATGAAAAACCCAAAATCCGCCATGATTTCCTGCAACGATGGTTTCCGACCAGTGAGCTTTCTCATTGAAGCACTGGAAGAAGATGCGGATTAATAGCAAACTTAAAATAATTTGAAATTAAAAGAATACAACTATGACATTTTTTGAGCGTGCAAAAAATGTATGTAAAAACCTTTTGACATGCCCAAAACATGCCAATGTCAAAGACTTTTGATAGAAATAAAATGTCTCACCACATAAAATAATCTCGAAAGGAGCGACACACAATGGAGCTTGGAACACAAATAAAAAAACATCGAAGTGAACTACATTTATCTTAGGAAGAATTAGCCGAAAAGGTATTTGTTTCCAGACAGACCATATCTAACTGGGAAAATGATAAAAACTATCCTGATATTAATAGCTTATTATTACTAAGCGAGGTTTTTGGTGTGTCCCTTGATTATTTAGTAAAAGGAGACATTGAAACAATGAAAGAACAAATTAATTCAGAAGAACTAAAGAATTTTGAAAAGGATGCCACTATTTTTACTGTACTATTAATTGCTACAATATTAGTGCCAGTCCCTCTCGCTCACTTTTTCGGTTTTATAGGAATCGGGTTATTCACAATTCTTGCTGCTATCGCGCTGTATTTTGCTCTTAAGGTAGAAAAACACAAGAAAAAATACGATATCCAGTCCTATAAAGAAATTATTGCTTTCACAGAAGGTAAAAGTTTAAGTGATATCGAAAAAGCCAGAGAAGAAGGTAAACGCCCATATCAGAAGATTTTACTGGCAATTGGTGCTGGTATTATCACATTGATTGTTGCAGTCATTATGGGAATG
>CAYTGQ010000160.1:0-4405 GCA_964437345.1 uncultured Lachnoclostridium sp.
CTTCGGAAATCGAATATATGGAGGAGCCTATTGTAACAGCTGAGATTATGGTGACTTCTGAATTTATCGGTTCTATTATGGAATTGTGCCAGGAGAGACGGGGCCGATATCTTGGTATGGAATATATGGAAGGCACCAGAGCCTTGTTAAAGTATGAGTTACCGTTAAATGAAATTATCTATGATTTCTTTGATGCATTAAAATCACGTTCCAGAGGGTATGCATCCTTTGATTATGAAATGAAAGGCTATGTACCTTCTTCACTTGTTAAACTGGATATTTTGATTAACAAAGAAGAAGTGGATGCTCTTTCCTTTATTGTACACAGTGAGTCTGCTTATGAACGTGGAAGAAAGATGTGTGAAAAACTGAAAGAAGAAATTCCAAGACATCTGTTTGAAATTCCAATTCAGGCTGCAATCGGAAGCAAGATTATTGCCCGTGAAACAGTAAAAGCCATGAGAAAAGACGTACTTGCTAAATGTTATGGTGGTGACATCAGCCGTAAGAGAAAGCTTCTGGAAAAACAGAAGGAAGGTAAGAAGCGTATGCGTCAGATTGGTAACGTAGAGATTCCACAGAAAGCATTTATGAGTGTATTGAAATTAGATGATGAGGGCTAAGATAGTTATAAAGCAATAACAATATGATTGGAATTTGGTGAAATATGAGCAAAAAAAATCCCTTGGGAATTTATGTGCATATTCCCTTTTGTGTAAAAAAATGTAATTATTGTGATTTTCTTTCCGCACCGGCTAGTAAGCAGGTGCGGAAAAGCTATATAGAGGCATTGATTAAGCAGATAAAAAGCTATGAAGCCTTAGTAAAAGAATATGAAGTAAAGACCATTTATTTTGGGGGAGGAACGCCATCTCTTTTAGATGTAGAGGAGATTGGTGAGGTTTTTCGTGCTGTAAAAGAAACATATGAGCTTTCAGATTGCCTCATGGAAGACATGGAGATTACATTAGAAGCTAATCCGGGAACCTTTGGACAGGACAAGCTGTCAGCCTATAGAACTCTTGGATTTAACCGTATCAGTATGGGTGTGCAATCCATGAATAATGAGGAATTAAAGCTTCTTGGCAGAGTGCATACAGTAGAAGAATTTCTGAATAATTACAGATTGGCAAGAGAATGTGGTTTTGAAAATATAAATATAGATTTAATGCAGGCATTACCTGGGCAGACTTTAGAAAAATGGGAACAGACCTTGAAGCAGGCAATAGAACTAAAACCGGAACATATTTCTGCTTATAGTCTTATTATTGAAGAAGGCACGAAGTTCTATGAATGGTATGCAGACAAAGAAGAACTGCTGCCGGATGAGGAGACAGAGAGAGCCATTTATTATAGAACTGAGGAAATTTTAAAAGAAGCCGGATATGAAAGATATGAGATTTCCAATTATACAAAGCAAGGGAAAGAAAGCAGACATAATCTGTCTTACTGGCAGGGAGTAGATTATCTGGGACTGGGACTTGGAGCTTCTTCTTTGATAAAAGGAGAGCGGTTTTCTAATGAGGATGATTTAGACAAGTTTGTAGAAGCTTCAAATCAGTGTAGTTCTGATTACAGTGCTGATAATGAGATGGTTGAAAATGCAGTTGATATTTCTGAGAGATTCATAAAAGAACGAAATCAGCTGGCGAAGCAGGAGCAGATGGAAGAATTTATGTTCCTTGGACTTCGTGTGATGAAAGGTGTTTCCAGACAGGGATTTTTAGAAAGATTTGAAATAGATATAGAAGCTGTTTATGGACAGGTTCTTGAACAACTCAATAAGCAGGAATTGCTTGTTATAGATGATGATACTATTGCTCTAACTAAAAAGGGAATAGATGTAAGTAACTATGTATTTGCAGAGTTTTTACTGGATTAAGTGGCTAAGAAGAGTGGGATTTGTGGAAAAATAGAAACATTTTAGAGTAACAAGTGGATGGAATGACAGATTTTATACATGGAGGGCTAAAAAATGAGTAAAAAACTTTTATTTTTTGACATTGATGGAACTTTATTAGATGAAAAGACAGGAATTATCCCGGACAGTGCAGTAGAAGCTGTGCGAAAAGCCAGAGAAAACGGACATTTGGCATTTATTAATTCCGGGCGCACTGCATCTTTTATAGGCGGTGAAGTGGATAAAATTCAATTTGACGGTATCCTTGCAGGCTGTGGAACCTATATTGAGTATCAGGGAAAGGTATTAGAGCATAGAACCATTGGAAAAGAATTACAGGATAAGGTTCTTGGATTATTGAGAAAATGCCGTATTGATGCTGTTGTAGAAGGACGTCATCGTAATTATTTTGATGTGTATGAAAAAATATGGGTAAAGGAATTTAGAGAATTTGCTGAAAAATATCCATTTCCATGTGGTACATGGGAAGATGAAGATATTGTTTTTGATAAATTCTTTATGTACAAAACAGAAAATAGTGATTTTGACACCTTTTATAAAGAATTAGAAAATGACTTTGATTTCATTGACAGAGAACAGGGATTTTATGAAGTTCTTCCAAAGGGCTGTTCTAAAGCTAATTCGGTTCGATATATGGTAGAATATCTTGGAATGTCCATGGAAGATACGATTTCCTTTGGAGACAGCAATAATGATCTTCCAATGCTTGAATGTACCAATGTCAGCGTTGGTATGGGTAATGGAAGCAAAGGAATACTGGAAAAGGTAACCTTTGTGACAAAGAGCGTGGAAGAAGATGGAATCCAGTATGCAATGGAGCATTTGGGGTTGATTTAGAGGAGAAATTATGAAAGAAATCAAACTTGGTACAATCGGTTCTGGAGATATTGTGTGCTCCATTCTTGATGGAGTAAAGCAGACAGAAAGAATAGAATGCGTTGCAGTATACTCTAGAACTTTAGAAAAGGGAAAAGTTTTAGCTGAAAAATATAATGTAGATAAAGTATATACAGAGATAGAAGCTTTTCTTTCAGACAAAGAGATGAACTTTGTTTATATTGCAAGCCCTAACAGTCTTCATTATGAGCAGACAAAAATGGCACTTTTAGCAGGTAAAAATGTAATCTGTGAAAAACCATTCTGTGTAAAATTGGAAGAGGCAGAAGAACTGGTAAGGATTGCAGAAGAGAGAAATTTAATTTTAGTAGAAGCTGTTACTACAACATTTTTACCAAACTTTGAAGTCTTAAAACGAGAGCTTCCAAAGATAGGTCGAATTCGTCTGGTAATGTCTAATTATAGTCAGTATTCCAGCCGTTATGATAAATTGCTTGCTGGGGAACTGCCGAATGTATTTAATCCTGAATTTGCAGGCGGCTGTCTTATGGATATCAATTTCTATAATGTATTTTTGAATGTTGCACTGTTTGGTAAGCCAGAGAAAGCGGTGTATTATCCAAATCTCTATGAAATATCAGATTGTGGAACTGTCAAAATTGACACATCAGGAACTATCGTAATGGAATATTCTGATTTTATCAGTCAGAATGCAGGAGCAAAGGATACCTTTGGTGTTAATTTCTTTCAGATAGAAGGAGAGAAAGGGTATATCTATATTGAAGGTGGCAGCAACGGATTACAAAGTATTAGAGTGGTAACAAAAGATACAGAAGAAACATTCAATGAACAGGACAATCCGGACAGATGGTTTTATGAAGTACAGAATTTGACAAAAATAATTCTGGCAAACGACAAAGAAGCCATTTGCCAGAGAATGAATATCACATTAGATGTGGTTCGCATTATTGAAGAGGTAAGAAAAGGCGGAATGGAGTAATCCAGACCGCCTATTTCATATTGTTGCAACATGGTCCCAATGCACATGGCATGAAACAAATTAGTTCAATTCTGCAATTCTGCTTACCCCGACAAAAATCTCAGAAATCTTATACCAGGTTGGAAAATCCACAACACCAGTCTGTGGCAGGCGGAAAATCTGCTGGAAGGTTCTGACTGCTTCTGCAGTCTGCTCTCCATAAACTCCATCAGCAGTTACCTTTGGAATGAGCGGATATCCTCTGGAAATCACATTTAACTGATTCTGCATCTGCCTTACTTTATCACTGGATACCCCAATTGTTAAGTCCTGACCCGGCCATGAGGAAGGAACGCCGGAAATTTCAGTGGTGCTGTTGATAAACATATTATCTCCATAGAAATATCTTAGTATCTCAATAGCAGTATATCCCTGGTCGGCTAAATACTTACTGCCCCATTGTGTCATCCATCCCGGACACTGTACTCTCTGTCCATCACAATACTGGGTAAGTATTGGCTGAGTTACGCCTGGTCTGGAAAGATAGTTAGAGAAGATATTATCAACAATTTCAGAAATATTATCAAAAATATTTCTGCCAGCTACCCATTTGTGATCGTAAGCGGTAGAGTTGGTAATGGTAAAGGTATAACCCTTATTGCGATACC
>CAYTGQ010000161.1:0-4331 GCA_964437345.1 uncultured Lachnoclostridium sp.
AACATATCCTGCATGACTTCTCTTCGTCCGTCAATCTAGTGCGACAAACCGCAATACTCTATATTATCCTCAAACTCAATATCCTCGCACTCAATAGTAAGATACCGCAGTGCTTTCCGTGTCCACAGCAGCATATGAACCTCATAGCCCTTTTTAGTGCGGTAAAGCTCATGGTAAAGAAACTGGCAATTTGAACACCACTCACCATCTTCTCCCATTTTCTTTCGGAACACTAATCCCTTTTCTCTTTCAATCATACTTACATTTCTATATATCACTTTACTATAAGGAGATTCTCCTTCTAGCTGCATTCCATCTCGATTTAGGTACATTTCCACATCGGAGCGAACCTTTTTAAGTGCTAATACATCTGCATCATGAAAGTTAAATTTCGTGTGTATCTTTTCTGGAATGTCCTGCTCCTTTAAAACACACTCCGATACATTGCCTTAAAGCATACAAATTGCCGGGGCCATACTACAGCCCCAGCAACCTCATGCATTCCTCTAAAACCTTTTTCAAATTCTCTTTATCTAACTGATAATAAACTTTTTTATCTTCCAACTGAATCGTCACAAGTCCCTCTGTCATCAATGCATTTACATGGTGGGAAATGGTTGCTGCAGTCAAATTCATTTCCTTTGCAAGCTGGTTTCCATAAGCACTTTCATCACTAATTCTGCAAAGAATATCAAACTTGCTCTTATCACTTAATAACTTAAGAGTTCGTAAAACCTGCTGCTGACCTACCTTTAATTCCTTTTCCCCGCTGAGGATGTCTAATTCATCCCCAAACAGAACCCCTATCCAGCCTTCATCCTGTTTCTTATAGCTTCCATCATCCTCCGTACTGATATGAATTCCTGTTAGATTTGGAATCATAAGACTTGGGCGCAGAGTATATCCATAAGGATTCTCCGGCAGATTAAATTCAATGCGTTTTTGCATATATTCTCTCAAGCTCTGCTCTGCCAATACCTGACTCCAGTAATCATAAAATTCCTGTGCCATATCCGCTAATTCTTTTTCATATCCTTCTAAAAAATCAATCATCCTTCTAATCAAACTCATGATTTTAGGAAAATGCTCTTTTCGATTTAAAAATACAGTCTGAAGCTTCCATTTTTCCTCCTTGGAAACCTCCATGCTCATTAAATAAGTTATAATCTTTATCGGCTCATTTAAGTTTTCATAACTGCTTTCATCGCCAATATTATTGGTATATCCCTGAAGATAATTCCCAAATTTCACAATATAATCTTCTTCGGTAACCTCTTCAAAATACTTCTCAAATTCCTCTACGGTCCGATATGGCTCATTTCCAAATCCATCCCATAAAACAAGCACTTCCCCACAGCTTCGTGCTGCTTTTTCTTCAACTGTAAAATAATAGGAAAGTTCCTCTTTATCACCAGCAAAAGCCTTCTGGGCTGCTTTTTCAATTTTAGTCAGGACATCAAATATATGACTTTTCGTTTCAAAGGTTATATTTCTCTTTACACTTAACGAGCTTTTTAACTCCATATAAGATTCACCACTGGCAATATGACTTAACAAACCAATTGCTTCTGACAAATAATCAACTTTATTATATATCTCCCTCATATATGGAGTCCTCCTTTTACTCTAATCGTACCTTCGCAATGCCAACTGCTATGAACAGTATAACACAAAGAATGCCGCTGGTGAAAAAAATTTGAGTAACCGTAAACTGTGCCGCTAAAGCACTGACTACCATAGAAGCTATCGGTGTTGCCGCACAGGCACTGGCATTGAAAATAGATGCAACCCTTGCCAGATAATCCTGACTCACCGCTTTCATAAACTGTACATTCAGAACTGCACTAATAATACTTGCACTAATTCCCAGTATAGCAGCCGCTACAATTGTTAGTGTATAAACAGCTACTACATTTCCCTGTAACGGGGTTCCCATTGTAAATAAGAAAAAAGTTCCACCTACACAAATTCCCAGCACCACAATAATAGCTCTGGCCGATACCTTTTCCATAATAACCGGAAATACCATTGAACCTAATAACATTCCAATTAACATAGCGACCGAAAATGCACTTAAAAGTTCACTGCCCTGTGCCATTACCTCAGTAATTAATGGTGTCTGCAGAGAATTAATCGGTACAAGAATTGCATTTAGTACAACCGCCAACAGGCAAAAGTTGCGGATAACCGGCTGGTCTTTCATATAGATAATACCGCCCTTTAAGGTTTCCAGATACTCTTTTACCTCTAATTTTCCTTTGCGAAGATTAGTTTCTTCCACTTTTATAAAAGAGCGGATAAAAGCCGAACCAAAGAAAGACACACCATCAATAATAATTGCTGTACCAACGCCAGAAATGCCAATAATTACACCGCCTGCTGCCGTACCAACCAGCTGTACGATTGTACTGATAGTAGAGCTTAAAGAGCTTCCATATGTATAATATTTCTCCTCAATAATCTTTGGCACAATTGCCGTAAATGCAGGCATAGAAAATGCCTCTACAGTGGAATTACAAAAAGTAAAAATTAGTAATATCCAAGGATTCACGCTTTTTGTCAGATACAATACCGCCAATCCAATTACAATTGCACCACGAATCAAATCTGTCACAATCATAACCTTTTTCTTATTCATCCCCTCTACAATCGGTCCCACAAAAGGCTGAATAATTACACTTGGCAATTGATTTACCGCAAATACAATGGCAGACCATGCTGCACTTCCCGTAATGGCATATACCAACCAAGTAAATGCAATCGCATCAATCGAATCTCCAAAACGACTAATAGAATTTGCCACAATATTCTTTAAATACTCCTTCTGGGTAAGGACATCTCTGTACCCAATCTTCATTTCTCCCTGTTCCACTCCTCATTCTCCCCTCTTTTTGTTTGAATTTGTCGATTGAATCATTTATGATTCACTGATATACCATAGTTAAATACATATTAAACACGGTAGTTAGATATGCATCTAATATTTTTATATCATATTGTTAGATATATGTCAATGGTTTGTATTAGATATATGTCTAATGTTATATACCTACGTTGTACATCGATTTATATTTCTAAACACTTTGTAAATTATTTAACAAAAATTTGACAATTGACCTTTACAACTGTATACTAAATAATGGGATAAGAAGTAAAACTTTAAGATACATTACTTTTTTGACAAATATAATTATTAGGAGGATAAATAATGTCAACAAAAGCTTATTACAAACATGAAGAAATTGGCGCTGGAAAAGTTGGTTTTTCCAAAACACGTTCCATCATCGAGGCAGCTTTCTATGGTAACAACGTAATTAAGGTTAATACTTTAAAAGAAGCTTACGAACTCGCAAAGAATTCACCTGGAACTATCGTAACTGATATGCCTGTTTACAGAGGCGAAGAATTTGGTCTTGAAAAAGATGCTAAAGTTCTTTTATTCAACGATGGTGCTATTACAGGCCGTTATGCAGCTGCTCGTCGTATCTCCGGCGAACCTGGTGTAGATACGGAAGCACTTGACAAAGTAACAATGGACGCTGTTTACAACGCACGTTGGAAAACAATGTACCACGCAGAAGTATACGTTGGTCTTGATCCTGAATTCATGGTAAAGGCTCACCTTTTAATTCCTGAAGGCGAAGAAAATATCATGTACTCCTGGATGTTAAACTTCCAGTATATGTCTGATGAATACGTTAAAATGTACAAAGAATCCAAACCAGTTGGCGATGGTAAAGAGGCTGACATTTACATCTTCTCTGATCCACAGTGGGTACCAGAAGAAGCTCCTGGCGTAAGCTTTGACTGCTTAAGCGACCCAGCTAAGAAGACTCTCTGCTACTTCAACACAGAAACTAACTGTGCATGTATCCTTGGTATGAGATACTTTGGTGAACACAAGAAAGGCACTCTTACAATGGCTTGGGCTATTGCTAACCGTAATGGTTATGCTTCCTGCCACGGCGGCCAGAAAGAATATACATTAGCTGATGGTTCTAAATATGTAGCTTCCGTATTCGGTTTATCCGGTTCCGGCAAATCTACATTAACACATGCAAAACATGGTGGAAAATATGGTGTTACTGTACTTCATGATGACGCTTTCATTATCAACACAGATACATGTTCTTCTATCGCATTAGAGCCTACATACTTTGACAAAACAGCTGACTATCCAACAGGATGTCCAGATAACAAATATTTATTAACAGCTCAGAACTGCTCCGCTACATTAGATGAAGAAGGAAAAGTTCAGTTAGTAACAGAAGATATCCGTAACGGTAACGGTCGTGCGATTAAGTCCAAATTATGGTCTCCAAACCGTGTAG
>CAYTGQ010000162.1:0-4153 GCA_964437345.1 uncultured Lachnoclostridium sp.
CCTGTTCCACCTTCCACTACACCTTTGCTGCTTAAAACTGCTGCAAAGGTGCCAATAAAACATTTCATATCCATGGCAAATCCAATATTTTTCACGTATACGCCATCTAATCTGGCTTTTACCGGAATTTCCAGTTCATCACGTCCATTAATCTGTGCCCAGCCGGTAAGCCCCGGCAGGCAGTCATTAGCCCCATATTTGTCTCGCTCTGCTATAAGGTCGTACTGATTCCATAGTGCCGGTCTTGGTCCGACAATACTCATATCGCCCTTCAGAATATTGATAATCTGTGGTAATTCATCCAGACTGGTCTTTCTAAGGAAACGACCTACCTTAGTAATATACTGGTCCGGATTCTGAAGTAAATGAGTTGGCATATCTTTTGGTGTATCAATCCTCATAGTACGGAATTTTAAAATATAGAAATGTGTCTTATGTATACCCACTCTTTTCTGCTTAAACAGCACCGGACCCTTGGACTCTAGTTTAATTGCTATAATAATGACTAAAAATACCGGTGCCAGTATGACAAGTCCAGCCAGTGCCAGTATACGGTCTGCTATTCCTTTTATCTTTATGTATTGTGCTTTTTTCTCAAGTCTGCTTTTGTATGGATTTTCGTGTTTCTTCGTCCTCTTCATGGATTTCCCCTCTCTTTTCCTAAGGTATATTTTCTTATGCAATTTGATTTTTTACTTTTAATTATCTTATCTTCTATTTTTCTACTTATATTATCGTATTTCTACTCTTTAAGTATAATATCTACAACGGATTTTGCCAAGTTCATTGAAATTTTTTTCAAAATCATGTATAGTTTTTTATAGTATTACAAAGGAGATTATATTATGTCAAAAGAAAAAAAGATTTTTTTATACCCTCTTGTTGCTATAATGTCAATTATACCATTTATTGTATATATGTATGCTTATGATACCGGTTATGGGCAATATGACTGGTTTTCAAGTTCTGGAACTGTTGTAGATTTCTTTTTATATTACAAATCTATTGCCATTACTATTATGGCTGCCATTATGGCTGGCGTTGTTGTTTACCAGCTTGTTAAGCAGAAAAAACAGATTCGCTTTGCTAAGATATTTATTCCACTTTTGATATATGGCGGACTCACTTTAATTTCTGCCATTTTATCAGTAAACCATGCCGTTTCTTTTGGTGGAGCTTATGAACAGTTTGAATCAGTCTGGGTTCTTTTAGGTTATGTAATCATTACTTACTATGCATTTTTGATTGCTGACCACCCTGACAAAATCCAGTTTCTCTTAAAAGGCTGGTTTATCAGTATCGCCGTAATGTGTCTGCTTGGTCTTACTCAGGCAATTGGTGTTGACTTTTTTGCAACAGAAATTGGCAAGAAACTAATCACCTCCGGTGATGTATGGCAGCAACTCAGTTTTAATTTTGAGAAGGGACGAGTTTACTTATCTCTTTACAATCCGAACTATGTTGGTTCTTATGTTTCACTGGCATTTCCACTTCTTCTGGTGCTGGCTGTTTTCCAGAAGGATAAGAAAACCAAGGTCTTTTATGGTGTTTTACTTGCCGGCTGTGCACTTTGTCTTTTAGGGTCCCAGTCCCGTACCGGTATCCTTGCTATTGGTGTTGCATTGATTTTATTGGCAGTTTTATGCCGCAAGCAGTTAGTGAAATACTGGAAAGTTCTGACTGGTATTATTGTTTTAGCAATCGTTCTTGTTCTAGGCTTTAACATACTTAATGGTAATGTATTATTCAACCGTCTGGCTACTATGTTTTCAGACTCACCTAAGACAGAATATGCTGTTTCTGCCATTGACACCGGAAATGACCGCGTAACTATGTATTACAATGATACGCCAATTTCATTCCAGTATTTTATGATAACAGAGACATCCGCTATTGCAACTGCCTTTGATGAAAATGGACAGGCAATTGATTGCACCTATGATTCAGCTCTTGGAAAATATGTGATAAATGATTCCCGGTTCCCAGGATTTACCATTACTCCGTTGGATTATGGTTTTTGTGTATACGCAGATGGGCATGAATGGAATTTTACAAATCTTACTGACGGAACTTACTATTTTGTAAATGGTAGCGGCAAAGCGGTAAAATTAAGCATCAATGACCCACAGCCAAATATTCTTTCTATTTTTGATGTACTTGGACGTTTTGGCGGTCGTGATATCATCTGGTCCAGCAGTATGCCAATCTTAATGGATTCTCTTCTGATTGGAAAGGGACCGGATACATTTGCGTTACTGTATCCACAGGAATATTACATTTACAAAACTTACAATAATGCTCTTACTTCTGTCGATGTAAAACCACACAGCTTATATCTCCAGATTGGTATCCACAGCGGTGTCATTGCTTTACTTGCCGTTCTGGTATTCTATGGAATGTATTTTGTACAAAGTATCCGCATTTACCGCAAGGAAACCTTTGAATCCTACTTATCACAGGCAGGTGTTGGTATTTTCATCGGAACTCTGGCTTATATGATTACAGGAATTGCTAATGACTCCAGTGTTACTGTTGCTCCTATTTTCTGGGCATTGATGGGACTTGGCATTGGAATTAATTATATGCTGTTGAAGGCTGAGGAAAAGCCAGTTGAAGCAGTTACTGAAGCTACACAGGCTGCTGGTTCTAAAACTAAGGGTACAAAGAAAAAATCTAAAAAATAGACTTTTAATTAAAGAGAGAAAAAGAGGAATGTCTCCCTGGCTGTTTAGCTAAGCTACATTCCTCTTTTTTCTCTTTCTTTATTTCTTCTTATCTCTTCTTCTAACGTAACACCTGTACAATTTTCTTCATCTCTTTTATCTTTGTATCATTGGTTACATGAGTATACAAATCCATTGTAATACTTAAGTTAGAATGTCCCAAAATCTCCTGGACTGTCTTTGGCATCATACCATACTCAAAAGCTCTGGTTGCAAAGGTGTGGCGCAACGTATGCGGAGTAATAGGTTCGAAAATCTGCGGCTCTCTTCCTTCTTTTGCCGCCTTTTTCTCTTCTTTCTCATTTAAACGGGCAGTTACACGCTTTAAATATTTTACAATATACACTTCCTGCACCGGCGTGCCATTTCTTGTCGTAAATACCAGATTTTCCAGCCCCGGTACTGGTGTCCACTGTCCTCCTCTGGACAAAATATGCTCCATCTGCTCCCTTCTGTGTTTCTTCAATGTTTTCTCCACATCAGGAATCATCGGAACAACTCTTTTACTATTCTCACTTTTTGGTGTCTGCATTTGATAAGTATTTTCTTCTTCTCCATAGGTTTTCTGATAAAGAAGAGTTCGATTTACTTCCAGTAAATGCTTGTCAAAATCAATATCGTCCCATGTGAGGGCCGTCAACTCTCCAATTCGAAGCCCTGTTGCCAGTGCTACGATACAGATGGTTCCATAAAAATCTTCTTTTACTTCTTTTATAAATACTTTCTGTTCCTCCTGGGTCATAACCCGCCGCTCTTTTTTTGTACCCTTTGGCATTACCACTCCATAACATGGATTTTTCCGAATTAAATCATTTTTTACCGCCTGAGTAAACAGATTGTTCAACACCGAATTTACAATCTGTATCGTTCCTAAGCTTAATCCCTGCTGCTTCAAGGTGTTATATAATTTTTGAATGTGCAATGGTTTTATGCTGTCCAGCTTCTTTTCACCTAGTGTTTCTTTTACATATCGCTCGTAGCTGGTTGTATAAAGAATAATTGTGGAATTCTTCACACTTTCCAGCTTATATTCGTTAATCCAGAATTCAAACCACGTATTTACTGTAATATTACTCAATTTTCCATAAATGCCATGCTCCATTTCATACAAAGCTGCTCTCATCTTTTTCTGCAGCTCATCCAAATCTCTGTCATACAACGTATAACGGCATCCATTAAAGGTAAATCTGCCTTGAAATCTGCCATCCTTCCTCTGACATATTCCCGGCGGTAATTTTCTCCTTACTTTTCTCATTGTGTCCTCTCCTTTGCATGTGGTGTAATTTTTGCAATTTTGGTGTAAAATTGGTGTCTTTTACCGTTGTAGCACTGTTTTCTCCCTAAAATCAAGGTTTTTTTTATTGGTGAAAGATATTATTTAGGTATCTTGCCTTTTTTATCGGGGCAAAGACGCAGAAATATAATACTCA
>CAYTGQ010000163.1:0-4147 GCA_964437345.1 uncultured Lachnoclostridium sp.
GGGCGATGGAGATCAGCTGGCGCTGGCCCTGGGACAGGCTGGCACCGTTGCCGGTGAGCTCCGTATCATAGCCCTTGGGCAGACGCATGATGAAATCGTGGGCATTGGCCAGCTTCGCGGCGGCGATGCACTCTTCATCGTTGGCGTCCAGCTTGCCGTAACGGATATTCTCCATAACGGTGCCGGTGAACAGGTTCACATCCTGCAGAACCACGCCCAAACTGCGGCGCAGATCCGGCTTGGCGATCTTGTTGATATTGATATCGTCATAGCGGATCTTGCCGTCGGCAATGTCATAGAACCGGTTGATCAGATTGGTGATGGTGGTCTTGCCTGCGCCGGTGGCGCCCACGAAGGCGATCTTCTGGCCGGGGCGGGCGTACAGGGTGATGTCGTGCAGAACGGTCTTCTCGGGAACATAACCGAAGTCCACATTGAACATGGTGATGTCGCCCTTCAGCTCGGTGTAGGTGGTGGTATCGTCTGCCTTGTGGTAGTGCTTCCAGGCCCAGTGGCCGGTATGCTCGGAAGTCTCGGTGACGGTGCCGTCCTCGCCGATCCGGGCGTTTACCAGGCGGACATAACCCTCGTCCTGCTCGGGCTCCTCGTCCATCAGCTCAAAGACACGCTCGGCGCCGGCCAGAGCCATGATGATGGAATTGAGCTGCTGGGAGATCTGGTTAATGGGCTGGTTGAAGTTCCGGGACAGGGTCATGAAGGTCATCAGCGCGCCCAGGGACAGCAGCTGGGCATCGGACTTCACCACGATGATGCCGCCCACAATGGCCAGGATGGCATACTGCACGTAGCCCAGGTTGTTATTGATGGGGCCCATCATGTTGGAGAACTTGCCGGCGGAAAAGGCGTTTTCGCAGAGGGTCTCGTTGAGCTTGTCGAAGTCTTCCTTGCAGATCTCTTCATGATTGAAGACCTTGACCACCTTCTGGCCGGTGATCATTTCCTCCACGTAACCGTTGACCGCGCCCAGAGATTTCTGCTGGCCGATGAAATACTTGCTGGATTTGCCGGCCAGGACTTTGGTGACCTGCACCACGCCCAGCACCGTGATCATGGTCACGATGGTCAGGATCCAGGAGGTCTTCAGCATGGCGATGAGCACCACGATCAGGGTGATGACGGAGGAGACCGCCTGGGGAATGGACTGGGAGATCATCTGCCGGAGGGTATCAATGTCGGAGGTATAGCGGGACATGATGTTGCCGGCGGTGTTGGTGTCGAAATAGCGGATGGGAAGGGTCTGCATCTTGGTGAACATCTCGTCACGGATGGTCTTCTGGATGCCCTGGGTAACGCCGACCATCAGATAGCTCTGGAGGAAGGAAGCGACGATACCCACCACAAAGACACAGGCCACCCGAACCAGGAAGCTGTAAAGACCGCCGAAATCCGTGGAACCGGTTTCCACCATGGGGAGGATGTAATTGTCCACGATCTTGCCCAGGGCGGTGGAGCCGGTGATCTGCGCATAGGCGGCCAGAATGATGCACAGGAACACAATGGCCAGAACGGCCGCGTGGCGCTTCAGATAGCCAAGGAGCCGAAGCAGTGTCTTCTTCGGATCTTTTGCCTTGCGGCCGTCGCCGCGCATTTTAACAGGAGGCATTATTCAAGCCCTCCCTTCTGCTGAGAATAGTAGACCTCCTGATAGATGGCGGAAGTCTTCATCAGTTCATCATGGGTGCCAGTGGCGCTGACCTGACCATTGTCCATGACAATGATCATATCCGCATCCTGAACGGAGGCGATACGCTGGGCGATGATGATCTTGGTGGTATTGGGGATCTCCTCCAGGAAGGCCCGGCGGATGCTGGCGTCGGTCTTGGTATCCACAGCGGAGGTGGAATCGTCCAGGATCAGGATCTGGGGCTTCTTCAGCAGGGCCCGGGCAATACACAGGCGCTGCTTCTGGCCGCCGGAAACGTTGGTGCCGCCCTGCTCGATGTAGGTATCGTACCCATCCGGGAAGCCCTGGATAAATTCGTCGGCGCAGGCCAGCTTACAGGCGTGGACCAGCTCCTCATCGGTGGCATCGGGATTGCCCCAGCGGAGGTTTTCCTTGATGGTGCCGGAGAACAGCTCGTTCTTCTGCAGGACCATGGCCACATTGTCACGCAGGACCTTCAGGTCATAGCTTCTGACATCCAGACCGCCGACCCGCAGGCAGCCCTCGGATACGTCGTACAGGCGGGGGATCAGCTGGACCAGGGTGGACTTGGAGGAGCCGGTACCGCCCAGAATACCCACGGTAGCGCCGGAGGGGATGTGCAGGTTCACTTCCTTCAGGGCACGGTGCTGCGCGGTTGCGGCATAACGGAAGCCCACATTCTCAAAGTCGATGGAGCCGTCGGGAACTTCCGTAACTGCCACATCGGGAGATGTCAGGTCAGGCTCCTCAGTGAGGATCTCATAGCAGCGGCGCAGGGGGGTGCGGCTCATGGTCAGCATAACGAAGACCATGCTCAGCTGCATCAGACCCATGAGGATCTGGGTGGTGTAAGTAAACATGGAGGACAGCTCGCCGGTCGTCAGGCCGTTCAGGGGGTTGTTGCCGGAGGCGACGACCATATTGGCACCCATCCAGGAGATGGCCAGGATGCAGGTATAGACACAGGCCATCATGATGGGGCTGTTCAGGGACAGGATCTTCTCGGCTCTGGCCATGTTTCTTGCCAGCTGGCCGGAAATGTCGGTAAACTTCTCGGTTTCCTTGTCCTCACGGACGAAGGACTTGACAACGCGGATGCCGTGGACATTTTCCTGAACGATGTTGTTCATCCTGTCCATCATCTTGAAGCCCTTGTCGAAGATCTTGAAGACCATGGGGGTCAGGCAGATCAGGGCGATGGCCAGAACGGGAAGGACGTACAGGTAGATGCGGCTCAGCTCAGGGCTGATCTTATTGGCGGAGATATAGGCCAGAACCAGCATCATGGGGCAGCGGATGGCCATACGGATCATCATCTGGAAGGTCATCTGCAGGTTGGCCACGTCGGAGGTCAGACGGGTGACGATGGAGGAGGTGGAGAATTTGTCGATGTTGCTGAAGCTGAAGTCCTGGACACGGTGGTACATGTCGTGCCGCAGGTTCTTGGCGAAGCCGGTGCCGGCCTTGGAGGCATAATTGGCGGAGGCGACGCCGAACAGCAGCGAGCAGATGGCGCACAGCACCAGCTGAAGGGACTTGAGGACCACTACCTTCATGTCCTGCATGACGATGCCGTAGTCATAGAGGTCGGCCATTACAAGGGGGATCAGGACCTCCATGGCCACCTCGCCCATCATGGTCAGCGGCGCCAGGATGGTGGCGGATTTGTATTCCCGGATACACCGGGCCAGTCGTTTGATCATGGGTTACTCCTCTCGAACTTGGGTAGATTCCTGGGGCTGGTCGCCCAGGTTGTGGATGGCACGGGTCAGATAGCTGCGGAACTGCTCCAACTCTGCCGGGGTGAAGCCCTGGGTCATGAGCCGCTCTGTCTCCTGGACCCGGAAACCGATCTCCTTGGAGCAGGCCCTGCCTTTTTCCAGCAGGTACAGCCGCTTGATGCGGCGGTCCTTCGGATCGGGGCGGACCTCGGTGAAGCCCTTGCTTTCCATTCGGCTGAGGATGCCGGAGACGGTGGCGTGGCTCAGACCGAACTCCGTCTCCAGGTCCCGGGCGCAGGGGGCCTCGGGATGGACCGCCAGATAGCCGATGATGTGGCCCTGGGCATTGGTAAGATCCAGCTCCTGCAGCTGACGGTTCATGACCTGCTCCATCAGGAAATGCAGCTTCTTAAAATAATGACCAAGGTGGGATTTCGTTTCCATCACTCCCTTCGCAAAATATGTTGTACGCTACATATTTTAGCACAGTTATTTTCAAATAACAAGGTCCGTCTGTATGGAATTCAGCACAAGAAAAGCAGGGGAGGATATACAAGATGCACAAAATCGGTCGCATGCTACGGATATGGGCGCTGACAATACGTTCACAACGAAAAAAACGCAGCATCGCTTCTTCCGATGCTGCGTTCTCTTTGTTACTGTTCGAGGGCCATCATCTTGTCGATGCGGCGCTGGTGGCGCTCATCGCCGGAGAATTCGGTGCCGAGCCAGGTGTCCACGATCTCCAGAGCCAGGTTCT
>CAYTGQ010000164.1:0-4116 GCA_964437345.1 uncultured Lachnoclostridium sp.
ATGGGTTGCCCACAGATATTTACGTGGGAATAACTGTTTAATCAGTTCTTCATGATAATATGCCTGATATTCTTCTGTATAATCACCAGCTCCCGGAGTAGATGTATGCCAGTTCAAAGCTTCGCAGCCATATTCAGAAACACCAACACAGATGCTTGGATGTTCTGCATGGAATTTGTCAAACCAAGGACCATAATCTGTCACATCTCCGCCATACCATCCAAAGTAATGGTTGTAGCTGATTGTATCTGGAATTAATGTATATGGATGGTCTGGAGAACATGTAGATACACATGCCATTGTTGTTAAACGGGTCTTGTCCATTTCATGTACTAAATCATTGAGTACACGATGGTTATCCTGAATATCTTCATCATCTGGTGTGCCTTCTACTGCATTAATTTCATTAGAAAGTCCCCAAACCACAATAGACGGATGATTGTAATTCTGAGTAATCAGTTCCTTCATCTGACTGATTGTATTTTCACGTCCATTTCTTAAATGAGATGTAATATATGGAATTTCTGCCCAGATAACCATACCATATTCATCACATAAATCATAGAAATACTGGTCGTGCTGATAGTGTGCAAGACGGATTGTATTCGCACCTACTTCTGCAATTAAATCCATATCTTCTTTGTGCATTTCTTTTGTTAATGCATTACCAACGCCCCAACGGTCCTGATGACGCGAAACACCTCTAAGGGAATATTCTTCTCCATTTAAAATGAATCCACGTTCAGGGTCAATCTGGAAGGAACGGCATCCGAAACGTGTACATACTTTATCAAGCTCTTTCTCATCTTCTACTAATGCAACTTCTGCAGTGTAAAGATAAGGGTCTTTTCTTGCCTGCCATAAATGTGCATTTTCAATGACAAATTCTGCCTTTGTGTCAGCAGTCACAGCTTCAGCAACTACATTGCCATCTGCATCCTTTAATGTATATGCTAATTTCTGTGCGTCAGTTTTGTTGGTTACCCATACTTCAACAGCAACCTTTGCATTAGCTCCGTCCATTACTGGAGTTACAGCAAGACCAGGTCCACCATAATATTCAAGGTCAAAATGACTGTTAGGAACTGCGATAAGGTTTACATCACGATATAAACCGCCATAGAATGTAAAGTCAGCATTCTGTGGATAAACTCTGTCATTAGCTGCGTTGTTTACTTCAAAAACTACAAGATTCTGTGCATCCATTACCTCTGTAACATCTACTCTCCATGTAGAATAGCCGCCATCATGACTTGCGAGCTTTTTACCATTCCAATATACTGATGCAGAGGAGTTAGCACCTTTGATTTCTAAGAAGTAGCGTTCTGCTTCCGGCAAATCAATCTTGTCTATTGATTTTGCATAGTAAGCAGTTCCACGATAAAGGTCATTGTTACCATCCTGTCCGTCAATATCATTCCATGTGTGTGGTAAATTCACCCAGTACCATTTTTCAGGCATCACGGAAGGAATGCTTTCTGCTTCCTTGCTGAATGCCCATTTTGTGTTTAAACTGTAAATTTCGCGCATGTTTGTATAACCCCTTTCTTATTGTTCACAACAAACGCCAGCACACCTTGTGAGCCGGCTTATTGTGATAATCTGCTAATCTTAAGTATAGCATACTATCCCCATATAAGCTTGTATTATTTTTTGCTGCATTTGGATTATTTTTGCCAAAAAAGTCTCGGGTTTATTATAGCCCAAGACTTTTGGTTTACTTTTTTTCAAAATGTTGGTAATCTTTCAGACTCTTCCAATTACCTCCCCATGTAAATCCATGTTCAGTAAAAAGCTTATATGCCAAATCTTCCTCTGTGATTACATGCTCTATCGTTGCATTTCGATTCGTAGCATAGTAATATTCCTGCTCATCCAAAGACGAGTAATCTGGTATTCCATTCTGAGTTGGTACATATGGGTTTTCATATGGATTTAAATCTACTGCCAACCCCAGCGCGTGATTCGATCTCTTGGTAGAACCTGGAATATTACGATAATTAAAACTAGAAGTATTATTCTTCTTAATAGACACAGCATCTGTCTCTACACTATCTCCCGTCCAATAATTGTCAATTAAAACCATACGGCAAATTGGATACTCCGCCTCAAAAAGTTCTTGAAAGATTTCCAGACAATCCCTTTCAATCTTTTGGTTTACAATCATCTCTCCCACTTGAATCTCATTGTCATAATTATAGTAGAGTACCTTCAAATATCGTAGTTCCTCTAACAAAATATCGTCATTTTCCTGATAAGACCTTCCGTTAATTCTGTTATACACTTCATCTCCTTCTACAATCTTTGTGGAAAGAAAAAAACTACTCAAATTTTCTAAGTTTAACTGTTCTAGGGGAACTTCCTGCTCCGGCTCCAATTCTGCAATAGATGTATATACAATAACTGGGCTTACGGCCTCCCCTTCCATAGAAAGTCCTATTTCTCCAACCAATTCCGCATGTTCCGTAACACCTACCTCATCCGAAACTGCTTCTACTACCTCTGTCATTATTTCTTCCCAGTTCTGACTATCCTTTTGTTCCGTACCATTACACCCCGATAGCACAATTGACATACCAAGCATTATCATTGCAAAACAACGATTTTTTCTTCTTTTCATGGCATTCTCACTTTCCAATATAGCCTTTATATTACTTCTATTCTTTTAACGCCAATCCATCTTTAAATGCATTTCCAACTGTTTTTCCCAAACCAATATAGGTATGATTTGCAGGGTCATAAGTAATTGGTTTTAATTTGGCAACGTCTATTTTTCCATCTGTAAGAATACTTTCATCTGCATTTACATTAACGATTTCACCAATCAAAATACCATCTTCAAAACTCTTAACCTTACATTCAAGTGCCATTGGAAGTTCATCAATTAGTGGTGCGTTGACAAATTCACTTTTTGTTGCATGGAAACCTGCTTTTGCAAACTTGTCTGGTACTTTACTTGCTGTTTCTACCCCCACATAATCACAAGGTACTACCGTATCTTCTGTAGCAATACTCACAGTGAAAGCCCCTGTTTTTGCAAAGTTTTCTGTTGTCTTATGCTCAGACATACTAATGGATACTTCTGCAAAATCCGTAATACAGCCCCATGCTGCATTCATAGCATTGGGTACTCCATTTTCATCATAAGTTCCAACAATCAATACCGGCATTGGATACAAAAATGGTTTTGCTCCAAAGTTTACTCTACTCATAGTAATTCTCTCCTTTTTTCACATTATTTACATGCTATCGGAATTTCTCAATTAAATTCTTTTATGCATTGTTCAAATCTGCATTTTCAACAGGCATACCGATACCAAGCTCCTTCATTGCCTGCCCGATACGACTTGTGGAGGTATCTGTAAATTCAAGCTTACCAAATACATCAAATATCCACTCTACACTCATATCAAACCATTTGGCTACATGAGGACTTAATACCTGACTTGAGCCATCGGCACAGGCTTCATTTGCCAAGCTATATCCATGTGGACCCTTTTGGAATATATGATATTCATAGAGAAGATTTTGTTTCTCGTACTCGCAGGCAAGTTCTAATGTCATTTTTCTTGTCATGGTGTCCTCGCCTGTGGTAAACATAAATAATGGCGGTGCCTGTTCCGTAACCTTATCTAACAGATTAAAATAACTTCTCTCTTCTTCCGTCAAATCTCTTCCACCTGTGAACAGCTTTAACAACATATCTCCACCAGGCATATCCATCTTAATTGCGGGATAACCTAAAATCACGCCATTGGGCTTTTCTTTTCCCATAAGAGCTGATGTTAACGCAAGATGTCCACCTGCCGAAAAACCACAGGTTAATATCTTATCGGCATCTACCAACCACTCGTCAGCATGGTCACGAATGGTCTTAATCGCCCAGTCTATTTCTTTAAACGGCGTCATTCCTTCTACAGCTCGTCCAACAGAATAATGAAGGACAAATGCGTGAATCCCTTTTGCTGCATACGCCAATGCCACCGGCTCTGCCTCTCTTGGGGACAGATAGATGTAACCGCCACCCGGACAGATAACAACTGCCGGACGTTTTGCATCTTGTCCCAGTTTAAGACCAGAGTCTAATAAATACGCTTCCAACCATACATTTTCTTT
>CAYTGQ010000165.1:0-4081 GCA_964437345.1 uncultured Lachnoclostridium sp.
AAGAGCAAAAAGCTTCTTCAGTTCACATTAGATGATGGTACAGGCACAGACCGTACAATCTTAAGTGGAATTCATGAATTCTACGAGCCAGAAGAATTAGTTGGCAAGACATTAATTGCTATTACTAACCTTCCACCACGTGCCATGATGGGAATTGAATCCTGTGGTATGTTACTTTCAGCAATCCACAATGAAGAAGGAGAAGAAAGACTCAACCTTCTTATGGTAAGCAATAAGATTCCAGCAGGTGCAAAATTGTACTAAAAAAAATAGAATTAAAACGAACCAGCATGGCTTAGAATGAAGTTATGCTGGTTTTTTATATTAGAAAAATAGTGACTGTTTGACAATATAATTAGTTGGATGCTTGGAAGTTATACAGGAAATGGTGAAAAATTTTTAAAAAAATATTGTTAAAATGTTGACAATATGAATTTTGCTTGCTATAATGGTAATGTGAAAAAAATAACAATCGAGGAGGAGTAATCATGAAAGATTATTTTGATTTAAAAGGTAGAGTAGCATTAGTTACAGGAGCATCTTCAGGATTAGGAGTTCAGTTTGCAAAAGCATTAGCAAGTCAGGGAGCAGACCTTGCTATCTGTGCCAGACGTGTAGACCGTTTAGAGGCAGTAAAAGCTGAAATCGAGGCTATGGGCGTAAAATGCTATGTTCATACTTGTGACGTAACTAAGACAGAAGATATTATTGCAACTGTAAATGACACAATTGCACATTATGGAAAAATCGATATTCTTGTAAATAATGCGGGTCTTGCACTTTGTCTTCCATCAACAGAACAACCAGAAGCTGACTGGAGAACAATGATGGATACAAATCTTAACTCTGTATTCTTCTTTGCACGTGAAGTGGCAAAACATATGATTCCAGCTGGATATGGAAGAATTATTAACATTGGTTCTATCCATTCCACAGTATCTATGAATGGAACCCCAATTGCAGCATACGCAACAACAAAGGGTGCAGTGCATATGATGACAAAGACATTGGCATGTGAATGGGCAAAGACAGGTGTTACTGTTAACGCAATTGGACCAGGTTACTTTGGTAGCGAAATGACAGGTGGAATGATTGATACTCCTGAATTTCAGACAGCTCTTGGTGCATACTGTCCAATGGGAAGATATGGTAAAGAAGGTGAGTTAGATACAGCATTATTATACTTCGCATCAGACTACTCTACATATACAACAGGCCAGCTGCTTCAGGTAGATGGTGGCTGGACAACAATCTAGTATTTATTTAAATGACAAAACCTATGTACTTGCGGTAATGTAAGTACATAGGTTTTTTGCGTTTTACGCAGTAAGTATATTTAGTATTGAATTACTAGTTATTAACGAATAATTTTGATATAATAGACCCAATGAAAAGGGGGAAATAATATGAATATCCAAGTATTTGGAACAAAGAAATGCAACGATACAAAGAAAGCACAGCGTTATTTCAAAGAACGCGGCATTAAGTTTCAATTTATAGATATGACTGAAAAAGAAATAAGCAAAGGTGAATTTCGAAGTGTATGTCAGGCGGTAGGCGGCATAAATGCCATGATAAACGAAGAATGTAAGGATAAAGATGCGTTGGCACTGGTCAAGTACATTGCAGATGATGAAAAAGAAGAAAAGCTTTTGACTAATCAGCAGGTGATTAAGACACCTGTTGTAAGAAATGGGAAGCAGGCGACGGTGGGATATGCACCGGAAGTATGGAAGGGCTGGTCATAATTCTATTGATGATATAGGGCGATAGTTCCTTTCTGATGCCGGATGTTACACTATTTGATAAATCTACAAGAGTTTTATATAATAAATAAAGAGAATGGATAATAAATCGGAGGAAGCATAATGGCAAAAAGCAAATTTTATGCAGTTTTAAGGGGGAGAAATCCCGGAATCTATAATACATGGGCAGAATGTGAAAAACAGGTAAAAGGGTTTCCAAATGCAGCCTTTAAAAGCTTTCCTACTGTGACAGAGGCACTTGAATGGATTGGTAACGATGGAAAAGAATCTGGTGCACAGGCGACTATAAAGGTCTCAACTAGTCAGAAGAAGGATGAGAGAGTGGCAGCAGACAGCTTTGATGCAGAAAGCTATTTTCAGGTAGATCATTTGGATACCAATATATTACCTCCAGTTATGCCGGAGTCTTACGCTTTCGTAGATGGTTCCTACAATGCAAATTATAACGGAGAAGCGGTTTATGGGTATGGGGGTATTGTACACATAAAGGGTACGGAAGCCTATATTCAGGGAAATGGAAAAGAGGAAGAGTATATTGTATCCCACCAGATTCCGGGAGAGGTATTTGGTTCCATTGCGGCTATTGAAAAAGCCATTGAAATGGGAGCAGACCACATTGTAATATTCTACGATTATGCAGGAATCGGGCATTGGGCGACCTCTGGAAAGAGATGGAAGGCAGAAAAGCCAATTGCAAAAGAATATGTAAAGCGTTATGATGAACTAAGCAAGAAAATAAAAGTGAATTTTTATCATGTAAAAGCTCATACACAGATAGAAGGTAATGAACTGGTAGACAGAATGGCAAAACAGGCAGTTGGAATAGTAGAATAGTAAAAAGGTAGAATTACGAATTGTAGTTCTGCCTTTTTTGATGAGTATAATGATATCAACCCATACTGGAAATAAAAATAAAAAAAATTAAAAAGTTTTTTATTTCAACTGCAACATATTGTTATCCCCAAAAGTATTACTATCAGAAAGCGCAAAAAATGAGTTTTCAAAAAAGGAGAAAATCGCTTAGGCGAAGCATTTGGAGGAAATGATATGAGAAAAAATAATTTACTCAAAAAAGGAATTGCATTAGCAATGATGGTTACAATGCTGTCAGTATCTTTGACAGGATGTAAAACAGATGGAACAGGAGAAAATCAGGCAGTAGAAACTACTACTACAGTAAATGCCAATGCTGCAATCGAAGAAATTAAGGCAAAATATCAGGGTTCAGTAGCGGATTACAGCGGAGACATTATTACAGTAAAGCGTGATGAAGCCATTGAAGTAAAATTAGGATTTAATCCTTGGGAAAACGAAACATCTATCTATGAAGATATTATGATTTACAAAGATGCAGAAATGACACAGCCATTAGATATCTTTGGATGTGATTATGATGACAGCACAGGAATTTATACCATTGAGCCACCATTTTATGGAGTTGCAGAAATGGATGGTGGAGAGGTTGATTTGAGTGACCTTTCCGGTAATTATTTATATGGTAATGATGACCAGAATAGCTGGGGTAATTTATCACAGTATTACATGGTAACAAAGGTTAACTTAGAGACTGGAGAGCAGTTGGAAAAACCACAGATTACAGTAATCAAGGTAAATGCAGAAATTTCACAGGCGCCTCAGTTTAAATTTACCCAGACAGAAAATGGGGAAGCAAAATTCTACTGGCAGCCGGTAGAAGGTGCAAAAGAATATTTGGTATTTAAGATTAATGACTTCAGAGAAGAGATCGGACTTGATGAAATGGCTACTGTTGTAGCAAGAACTACAGATGCAGAATGGGTATGCGAAAGCGATATCTCTGATATTGATTTAGGA
Source organism: uncultured Lachnoclostridium sp. (assembly GCA_964437345.1). Taxonomy (GTDB): domain Bacteria; phylum Bacillota; class Clostridia; order Lachnospirales; family Lachnospiraceae; genus CAYTGQ01. Next base: position 3,600 of record CAYTGQ010000165.1, read on the forward strand.
GATGGCTCTGTATTTGGTGTCATGAACATGATGTTTGAACAGTATTATTTGTCTGATGATTCTGCAAGTGAAGCTGATTTTGGAGCATATGATGAATATTATAGTGAATACTATGGTGTAATTGCAGTCAATGAAAATGGAGCTTCTGTAATCAGCAATTTAATGAGTGCAAAGGATTTAAGCCATATGCTTCCTAATACAATTGCACACAACACCAATGAAGAAAGCTATAGTGTAGCAACTACACTTGACCTTCCTGCAACCTTAGGTGTTGTTATGTGTGATGGTACTGTTACTCAGAAGGTGTTAGATTATGATTTTGATAACATTACAAAAAAGGAATATGGCGGATATGATGTTGTTGCTACAGTAGAGGGAACTATTTATAAAGAAGTAATTTCTGTGCAGACACCAAACTTAGATACTTTGGAAGCGGATTTTGCGACAATTGAAGAACGTCAGGAAAAGCTTGGTAATGAAGG
>CAYTGQ010000166.1:0-4071 GCA_964437345.1 uncultured Lachnoclostridium sp.
AAGATAACGCCCCATTATGTGATGTATAAAAAATGCGGAAACTCAAGAAACTTTGCGTGTAAAATAAAACAGGCAGATACCTCATTGGTATCTACCTGTACTACTTTGAAATGTGAAAATATCTTATCTTGTCTGAATATCGTACTTTTTAATTATGTAGCTGATTGTATCTTCTGCTATAACAGAATTGGAATCCACACCTACAGTATTTCCTTTCTCGGAATTGTTATTATAATCATTAGTGTAGAAATGTCTGTTTAATGTTTCTTCATAAATTCGTTCCATTTGAAATCCTCCACAGAACTATAATCTTAGCTTCTTAATATATCAAAAATGATACTTGTCTAATATATCATAATTCAGATACAAATTTCAACAAAAAAAATTCCGAAAATATGGTAAAATCAAGGTGTCTTTTGATTAAAACTATACAAAACTTGACATACACCAGAGAAATGTGATGTAATGAAACAGTAAAGAAAAAGGAGAATGGATATGAAACAAAAACTTGCGTTGATTGGGATTGGGCTTGCTATAATTGCAACGCTGCTCATATGGGAGAGCTTCAGCAATGGAGGCTTTGCCACAAACAGCGAAGAGGGCTATGTCAGTGATATTGATGGTAAAATTACACGGGCAGAGATGGCAAAGATGATAAGCCTTCTTGTTTATACAAGAGATGAAATTGAAAATCTAGACAGGGTAATTATATATGAAGATACAACCCAGGATAAGTGGTATGATAAGTATATTAATAGTGTCTATACCATGGGGCTTTTAAACGAAGAAGCATCTCAGGCAAAAGAATATCACCCAATGGGATATCTGACCTTTACCCAGTTAGAAGAGCTGATTAATCATATTGTGATACAGAAGAGCATGGAAGGAGAAGACATGACTGCTGTGTCTGAAGAACTTTTTGCCAAAGTGGAGGAAATTAAAGAGGGAAAAAGTGATGAGGACTATGTTACAAGATTAAAATGGCTGGAGGTTTACGAAATTATTTACACTAAGGTTTATCAGTGTAACTTGAAAGAGGAAATTCTGTATGTATTAGATTCATGGGAAGATAATGACAGTATGGAAAAATGGCAGGTATCAGCCAATAAGGGAATCTATATTGGTGATGGACTTAATTTTATACCGTATGAAGAACAGGTTATCAAAGTTCTTTCCCGTGGAAATGAGGTTGTGTGCATTACAGAACTTTTGGAAAATGAGAAAATAGTTCTTTCTAATGCGTGGATTGCCAGTGAGCAGGAAGGTCAGCTTCACATCTTTATAAATGGAAGTGAGAAGACATATCCAATGGCAGGCGAAACGAAAGAACGCTTAGGCATGACAGTATCAGATATAACACTGTTAAATAATGAAGTTATTAAGGTAGCCGTAAAACCAGATGCGATTACAGGAAGAGTTCTTTTGACCGGTGATGATTATATCGAAATAGAAGGTTATGGAAAAATAGAACTGGCAGATAATTTCTGCATTTATAAAATTTATGATGGTTTGGAAATGGAGCCGGTTAAAGCAATCCTTGTTGGATATTCCAATACAAAATTTATCTTAGAGGAAGATAAAATCTGTGCAGCGGTTATCCAGGAACCTATTGAGGCAGAAAATATTCGTGTTTTAATTAAAACAGACGGTTTCAAAGATGTGATTCACAATGAAGTAAAATTAACATCAGATACTGATTTTATAGTTTCTTATGGAGACAAGGAAGAAAAATATACAAAGGGACAGGAAGTTACAATCAAACCGGATTCATCTATGATGGAACAGGGGCGTTTATTTGTAAAGCCGGTAGAAACCAATGGTAAAATTACTATTCTGTCCATTGAAAGAAATGAAATGTCACCTGCATATCGAGGAACCATAGAGGTGGCATTAAAAGGGGAAGGCATGACAATTGTAAATGAAGTTTCCATTGAAGAATATCTCTATGCAGTTATTCCAAGTGAAATGCCAACCTCTTACGGAACAGAGGCGTTAAAGGTACAGGCAATTTGTGCCAGAAGCTATGCATATAAGCAGCTGATTGCCAATAGCTGCAGTGATTATGGTGCACACGTCGACGACAGTTATTCTTACCAGGTATATAATAATATTCCGGAAAATGAAGTTTCCATTGAGGCAGTTAAAGAAACTTATGGAAAGGTGCTTCAGTATGAGGGTGAAATAATTACAGCATACTATTTTTCTACCTCCTGCGGGCATACGACTAATGCCCATGAAGTGTGGAACAGTGCAGAACAGGTGCCATATCTGATGGGAATATTGCAGATAGTAGATGAAACAGATTCAAAGGAAACAGCGACAGAAGTAAGTCAGCTTGACTTGTCAGACGAGGAAAGTTTTGAAGAATTTATTACTAAGGATATCTGTGATACTTATGAGGAGGATATGGCATGGTATCGATGGAGTGTAACACTTTCTGCAAAAGAACTGAAGAAATCCATTGACCAGAATCTGGGAGCGAGATATGAAGCCAATCCAAAGCTGATTCAGACATTACAGGACGATGGAAGCTATTTAAGTGTGCCAGTTGATACTGTGGGAAAAGTAGAAGAAATTCAGATTACGGAACGAAAAACTGGTGGTATTATAACTGAAATTGTGATTGTAGGCAGCAAAAATACAGTTAAGGTTATGACTGAGTATAATATTAGAACACTGCTTGCACCGATTAACAGTACGATAATTCGTCAGGATAAGAGTAAAGTGGAACATTTGTCTATGTTACCAAGTGCATTTTTTATTTTGGACGAAAAGGAGAAAGATGGTAACTTCAATGGCTATAAAATTATTGGTGGTGGTTATGGTCATGGAGTTGGCATGAGCCAAAATGGAGCAAAAGCAATGGTTGATGCAGGAAAGACATATGAAGAAGTATTAAAGCATTTTTATCAGGGAGTAGAGATTGGAGTTATTTACAATGACTGAAACTGTGATCATTAATGAAATCAGAAGTTTTTTGGATAAAATGAAGGAGGATGCAGTCTCCGCATATGCAGCGCAGGCTGCTTTCTTCATCATGATGTCAGCATTTCCGTTTATTATGCTGGTACTTACATTAATACAGTATCTTCCGGTTACAGAGGAAGTGTTGCTGGTTACGGCACAGAAGGCTATCCCATCAGCAATTAATGGATATGTGGTATCGTTAATTAAAGAAATATATGAACAGCCATCAGTAGCAATTATTTCGGTAACCTTTGTGGCGTCAATTTGGGCAGCGTCAAAAAGTTTTTTGTCAATTATCACAGGCTGTAATTCAGTGTATGACATTAAAGAAACAAGAAACTACATCCGTCTTCGACTTGTTGCCAGTCTTTATACCATTATGTTTGCGGTAATTATTGTAGTTACCCTGACAGTACTGGTATTTGGAAATACTATTGCACTAGCTCTGGTTGGGGAATTTCCGGTGCTAGAGAAATTGGCATTTTTAGTTATCAGTCTGCGTACGACAGTAGGGTTTGGAATTATGTTCGTATTCTTTCTGGTATTGTATGTGGCAGTTCCGAACAGGAAAGGGAAAATTATACATGAAATTCCGGGAGCAGTTCTGACATCAGTTGGCTGGATTAGTTTTTCGTATATTTTTTCATTTTACATCGATAATTTTGCTGATTTTGATACCTATGGGAGTCTGACAGCAATTGTATTTTTAATGCTTTGGTTATATGCTTGTATGTATATGTTTTTTGTCGGTGGAGAAATTAATGTATGGCTGCAGAAACATAGTAAAATGCAGCAGTTTAATAGAGAAAAAGGAAATAAGGAGAAATAAAAGAATACAACTTTCGTACGGTGAAGTTCTAAAATTTGTTTACAAACAACAAAAATATCAAAAATATTTGTGAAAAATACGAATTGAACACAAAAAAAGAAAGTGATATTATAAAAAAACAACAAATAAGAAACGAAAGAGGAGGAGAACGTATGGAAGATAATAAAATGTTAAATAAGATTTATAATGAACTTTGTGGTTTGAAGGATGATTTTTCAGAAATGAAAGGTCAGTTAACAGAAGTACAAAGTCAGGTAACAGAAGTACAAAGTCAG
>CAYTGQ010000167.1:0-4005 GCA_964437345.1 uncultured Lachnoclostridium sp.
CTTGGTATAACCTCTTTGGTGAAAGCCGGACACCTCACCATGATGGAGCTTCTTGAAAAAATGACCATCAATCCCGCTAAATTGTACAAATTACCGGGTGGTTCTGTTGAAGTAAATGCTCCAGCTGACTTTGTAATTTTTAATCCAGATGAACAGTGGACTGTAGATAGTTTTGCTTCTAAATCCACTAACACACCATTTACCGGTGAGACATTATATGGAAAGATTCATTATACAATTTGCGGCGGAGAGATTGTGTATACTGGCAAATAAGCTAATTAGAACAAAGAGTTTCGCTTGCGAAACTCTCGCGCTGAGCGCGGTCGCCTTTGCGACATATTCCCTACGCGCGAGTGCGCTTCCTTGCGGAGCATTTTTACTTTATAGGACGAACTTTCCTATAAAGTAAATAAAAACCTGTAAAGTAATGTTTTCATATTACTTTGCAGGTTTTTATATTTTACATAGAATTCATTAGCGGCAACCATATTACTTAAAGTTTCCACTGCTTTGTTATCTCTTATGATAAATCTTACCCTGAGACTCATATTTTGCTTCACAGGTCAGATAAATTCCAAGGCGTTTGAAAATATTCTCATCTACAGAGGATAATAATACAGAAGAATGTGCTTCTAAGCCTTTCAATTTCTTAATCTGTGCCATTGCCAGTTCTGCATTCTTATCGGATGCTGCTGAAATGGAAAGTGCAATTAATATCTCATCTGTATGAAGTCTTGGGTTCTGGCTTCCTAAATGATTGGTTTTCAAAGTCTGGATTGGCTCAATTGCTTCCGGAGCTACTAAATGCAATTCATGGTCAAGACCTCCAAGTACTTTCAGTGTGTTAAGTAATGCGGCCGCTGATGCACCAAGCAAATCTGATGTCTTACCGGTAACAATCGTTCCATCGTCTAACTGAATAGCCACAGCCGGATGTCCTGTTTCTTCTTCCCTCTTAAGAGCAGCATCTACAACTGCACGATCTTCTGTAGAAAGTCCTGCCTGTCTCATAATCAGTTCAAGCTTATATAACGTGTCCTTATTACCTGTTCCACGCTTACATTCACATAAACACTGGTAATAACGACGGATAATCTCCTGATAGGAAGCTTCTTTACATGCCTCATCATCAATAATACAGTTTCCCACCATATTTACACCCATATCTGTAGGAGATTTGTATGGGCTTTCCCCAAGAATCTGCTCAAACATCGCATTTAAAACTGGAAAAATCTCTACATCCCGGTTGTAGTTGGTTGTCATTTCACCATAGGCTTCTAAATGAAATGGGTCAATCATATTAACATCACTTAAATCTGCTGTCGCAGCTTCATAAGCAATATTAACCGGATGCTTTAACGCCAGATTCCAGATTGGGAATGTCTCAAATTTAGCATATCCAGCTTTAATACCTCTCTTATGCTCATGATAGAGCTGTGAAAGACAGGTTGCCATTTTACCACTACCCGGTCCTGGAGCAGTTACAACAACTAAAGGTCTTGTTGTTTCAATATATTCATTCTTTCCGTAACCATCATCACTTACAATCGTTTTAATATCACTTGGATATCCCGGAATCATATAATGATGGTAAGATTTAATTCCAAGCTCTGTCAAACGCTTCTGGAACTGGTCTGCGGCTGCCTGTCCGGCGTACTTATTAATGCAGACACTTCCTACATACAAACCAATCTCACGGAAAGCATCAATTAAACGAAGCACGTCCAAATCATAGGTAATCCCTAAATCACCTCTGATTTTATTTCCCTCAATATCATCTGCACTGATAACAATAACGACTTCTGCCTGATCTTTTAATTCTAATAACATACGCAGCTTAGAATCCGGCATAAATCCCGGAAGAACTCTGGAAGCATGATAATCATCAAAAAGCTTTCCACCAAATTCCAGATATAATTTATTGTCGAATTTTTCAATTCGTTCCAGAATATGTTCTGACTGCATTTTCAAATATTTGTCATTATCAAATCCAATTCTCATATGTGTCACCTACTCCTATCATCATTGTCATCTTACTCTTTACAATCTGATGCACTCAGACTGTCATATCCTCTAACTTATTTAGTGTAATACAAAATCAATAAAATGTGAATATCAAAATCTAAAAAATCACAATAAATTTTTTCCATTTTCGGTATTCAGATGAATAATACAAAACGAGGCGAGCCCCTTCGCTCACCTCGTCATCTTACTATAAAATTCTCTTATTCAGTCAATCTGAACTGTCCAACTAACTCATTCAAAGTTACTGCCTGCGCTGATAACTCTTCACTGGTTGCTGAAGTTTCCTGGGCTGCTGCTGAATTGTTCTGTACAACATCAGAAATCTGTTCAATTTCTGTTTCGATTTCTTTAATTGTTTCTACCTGAGCTGCTGCTGTATCGCTTGACTGTCTGGAAGCATCTGCTAATTTTTCAATTCCTACAATTACTTCATTTAAAGCTTCCTTAGTTCTGGCTGTTGCTTCATTGCCATTTTTAACGTCATCTAAACATTTTGAAATCAGTTCTCTTGTATTAACTGCTGATCTCGCACTATCCGTTGCCAGTTTTCCAATCTGATCAGCAACGACCGCAAACCCTCTTCCTGCTTCTCCGGCTCTTGCGGCTTCAATGGAAGCATTTAAGGACAACAGATTAGTCTGGGATGCAATGTCTTCGATTTCTCCAATGATATTTTCGATTTCACGGGAAGCCGTATCAATTTTTTCCATGGCAACTGCAAGTTCTTCCATCTGACGTGTACCATGAGCTGCCTGCTCAATGTAAATATCCGCATCTTTATATGCCTTATAAGCAATATCTGCACTGCTTTCAGCAGCAATTGCCATATCATTAATAGTAGCAGTCAGTTCTTCTACTGCACTTGCCTGTTCTGTTGCACCTTCTGCTAACGCTGCTGCACTTTCTGACATATGTACAGAGCCCATTTCTACCTGACTGGAAGCTGCTTTGATATCTAATAACACTCTGCTCTGATGCTCAATCATTGCATTTATATCTTTGTAAATAGCTTCAAAATCTCCAATATACGCCTCTGGGGAACTAGATTCTACACAGAAGTTTCCTTCTTTTATTTCATCTAATAAATATTTTAAATCACCAATAATTACTTTTAATGCATCACAAGTCTGTTTAAATGACTGAGCTAATTCACCCATTTCATCTTCAGATTCATATGTAACCTCTACATTAAAATTACCTTTTGCAATATTGTCTGCAACATCTTGCAACAACTGTACCGGCTCCACAACTGCTTTTGTAATAAGCTTCGCCATAACACGTCCAGTTACAATTGCAAAAACAGAGAAAAAAATCAGTAATACAAATACTACAATTGCACCAAACTGAGCACTCTTATATGCATCTTCCGCTGCTGCATCAGATACTTCTCCAACCTTAATAAGAACTGCTTCTACCTGTTCCACCGTTGGAGCATACTCATTTTCAAAACATTCAAGAGCTTCTTCAGTCTTACCTTGTCCTGCCAATTCTAATGCCTTAGAACGAGCAATTGCCATCTCCTGCATAACTACTGTTAATTCTTCCAATAATGTCTGTTCTGAAAAATTATTATATAGCGCATCAATTCCTACACCAACTTTTGCTGCAACGTCATTAGCAATTTGAATACGTTCTGCACGTTCAGCCTCATTTTTCGTGCTGACAGCCCAAAGCACCTGCTTCTGCGCTTCCTGCATATTCATACGAATCTCTAACTGCATCTGCACATTCTCATATGGAGAATGATAAAAGGATACCAAATTGTTATTGCTGTTAACCAATCCTACAAAAGCAACCAGAATCGCAATCATAAATACAATGCAAATAATATTCACAGTAATTGCGAGTTTCTGTTTCATTTTAGCTGTTTCAAGATAATTTTTTAGTTTTTTATACATATAGTTTCCTCCATAGACACAGTATATGTGAATTATATAATATATCCTCGCATTTTTCAACATTTTCCTACCTTGAGTTTCC
>CAYTGQ010000168.1:0-3934 GCA_964437345.1 uncultured Lachnoclostridium sp.
GAACCTTTAATACCATTTGCAATCATATAAGCACTTGCTTCTCGTACACTGTACAAACAGCTATACAGACAAGTCTTCATTGTCCAGTCAAATTGTTCATCTGTCAAAGCATAAACAGGAGCCGTCTTCGCAGCACCAACATTGCTCACAAGACCATCTAATGTCCCCATGGACTCCACTGCAAAAGCAACCGCCTTTTTTGCGGTCTCCGGATCGCTGGCATCACCCACAAAAATAGTACAAGCATCTCCTAGTTTTTCTTTCGCATCTAAGAGTTTTTTCTCTGTACGTCCAGTAATCGTTACTTTTGCTCCATAAGAAATAGCAACCTCTGCACAGGCATATCCAATCCCTTCACTTCCTCCAGTAATCAAAATATGACGTCCTTTCAGCATAAAATACTCCTTTCTAAAACAGTCTTCTAATAGTTTCAAAACAAAAACTACCTTATTTCTAACTGTCATTTTTATATGTATATCATAATTTAAATGTAAATCAAGAACAAGCAACAGATATGCAGTATTTGTAAATTATGCAACACTTATTTAACTTTTGCTGCAATACAAAACTCCTTCCACTTTCTTCTTACAACATCATTCTCCTGCCGCTTCCAGCATATTCTCAATAAAGATACCATACCCTCTCGTCGGATCATTCACCAAAACATGAGTCACAGCGCCCACAAGCTTGCCGTCCTGAATAATCGGGCTGCCGCTCATTCCCTGCACAATTCCATTGGTTTTGGCCAGAAGTTCTTCATCTGTTATTCGAATCACCATACTTTTATTGATATCATTACTGTTAATCTGCAGTTTTTCAATTTCGATATCATAAAGCTGCTTTCCATCTCCTAAATCGCATAATATTTGTGCCTGCCCCACTTTAATTTCCTGCTTTAATCCAATTTCCAATGGCTCATTATAGAACTCTTCCTGTTGCTCTCCTGATACTAGTCCAAAAATCCCCTGCTCCTGATTATTTTCAATTTCACCCAATTTGTTCCCCTGTGAAAGGTTTATCATACCAATCATTTCTCCCGGTTCCCCTGATTCTCCTTTTACGATATTTAAAATCTGTGCTTTATAAATATTTCCACCGGCTATTTCCATAAGAAGTCCTGTATCTGTATCCGTAATCCCATGTCCTAAAGCTCCAAAATGGTTATTTTCATCAATATAAGTAAGCGTTCCAATCCCTTGTGTATCCTCTCTTGTCCAAATTCCAAGCTTAAAGCTTCCATCCACTGCCTCTACAGGCATTATAGCAACCTTCTGTTCCTCTCCTTTTCTTCTGATTCCAAGAACTACCTCTTCACCACTTACTGCCTGTATCTGACTACTCAGTTCTCCTATTGTGGATACACTGGTTCCATTTACAGACAAAATATAATCTCCAGAATAAATCACATTAGCTGCCGGCTCATAGCTTACTCCATCTTTTCCAGATACTGAACCTGTCCCCAGCACCATAACCCCATCAGTTTCCACATAAATACCTATTGTTTCACCTATTGGCATTGCTTTTACAGGCTCAACCACATTGATTTCCATTTCTTTAAGCTTAATAAAACCAAACATCTTAACCAACAGTTTGTAATTGCCTGCTGCATCCGCTTTTATGGAAAAAGGCTCACTAAAGTCAAAATGAATTACCCCATCTACCTGCTCATTTCCACTTTGAAATACGCTGACATCTTCTGTTTCCCCATTTGCTGGAAAAGCAAAATTAATTTCTTCTTCCTCATTAACAAATAGTGTTAATTGGTCGGGTACTTTACTTTCAATCAGCAGATATCCATAAAATAATGTTCCAGCAATACTAAGTATTAATAAACCAAATACAATTCTGCGGTATGTTTTTGAATTCTTCATGGCAATCCCCATTTCTATATACTCATATTTGTATTTTTCTTCTATTTCTGTTACTTTACATACTTTGTTGATATTTTCTATCCTTACTTCATAAAAAATAGAAGGTATTCTCTCAACGAATACCTTCTTAGTATGGATTATTTTCAGTTTTCTATGTGTGTTCAATATCTAAATCTGTCTTGCCAGCTCTTTCATTTCTCTTGCACTTGCCACAACTGCATCTGTAATCTTGGCACCACCTAACATTCTTGCCAGTTCCATAACAGAAGCTTCTTCTTCCAGCAGTGCTATATTAGTCTTTGTAACAGTTCCATCTGTAGACTTTTCGATAATAAAATGGTCATCTGCCATAGAAGCAATCTGTGGTAAATGAGTAATTGAAATAACCTGATGGGTTCTGGATATCTTTTTTAACTTTTCAGAAACCTTCTGGGCAGTTCTGCCGCTGATTCCTGTATCAATTTCATCAAAAATCAAAGTATCCACTGCGTCTTTTTCTGCAAGCACAGACTTAATTGCAAGCATGATTCTGGAGAGTTCACCACCGGATGCAACTTTAGATAAAGCCTTCACTTCTTCCCCCGGATTGGTAGAAATCATAAATTCAGCTTCATCCTTACCATTGGCAGAGAATTTATCCAAATCTTTCAATACAATGGCAAACTCTACTTCCAAGAAATTCAAATCCTCTAATGCTTTCTTAATATCCTTTTCCAAAGCTTTAGCTGCCTTCTTGCGAAGTTCTGTCAATTCAGCACTACTTTCACTCAAGTCATGCTCTACTCTTGTAGTCTGCTTCTTGAGTTCTTCTATATACACTTCATAATCTTCATACTTTTCAAGCTTTTCCTGCAATTTCTCATAGTATGCTTCCACTTCTTCTACTGAATTACCATATCTGGCTTTTATATTATAAATAAGATTCAGTCGCTCTTCTATTCTTGTCAGTTCTTCCGGCTCGTAATTCAATTCATCTATATAAGATGCCAGTTCTCGGTTAAAACTATTCATTAAATCCTCAATCTCTAAAAGTTCACTTCCCATTGCCTGCACATCTTTATCCAGTTCTTCCAATCTTCCAAGCTGTCTTACTGCCCTGCCAAGACATTCGCTGACAGATTCATTACCAGAACCAGTAATCTGATAAATACTGCCAAGTCCTTCTGCAAGAGTATTAGCATTGGATAACTTTCGCTGTAAAGCTTCCAGTTCTTCCTCTTCTCCTGCCTTTAATCTTGCACTCTCAATCTCATTCTTTTCATACTGCATGAAGGAAACTTCTCTAAGGCGTTCTTCCTCCGGCACTTCTTCCTCTGTAAGCTTTCTCTTCAAATGGGTATATTCCTTATATTGTTCATTGACCTTATCTTTAACTTTAGTAACAGCTTCTCCACCATAACGGTCGATAATCTCTAAATGCTTGTTCTTATATAATAAAGACTGGTGCTCATGCTGCCCATGAATATCAATTAAAAGACCTGCAATCTCCTTCAAAGTGCTATTGGTTACAGATTCCCCATTTACCTTGGAAATGCTTCTTCCATTCTTAATTCGTCTGGATATAATAATCTGCCCGTCTTCTACCGGAATGTCCAGTTCCCTAAGCTTATCTATAGAAAGCTTGTCTTCCACCTGAAAAGCAAGCTCAACCAAGGCATATTCAGCACCTTTACGAATCATATCAGCAGACACTTTACCGCCCAATGCAATATTAATAGAGCCTATTAAAATAGACTTACCTGCTCCGGTCTCACCAGATAAAATATTCAGATGCTCTGAAAAATCCACTTCAACCTCATCAATAATTGCCAGATTCTTCACATGTAAATTAAGTAACACTACGAACTCCTCCTTGTCATTCAAACAAGCTCTCTAAACATATGTTCGTATTTCATTCTACCATAACTTCCAAATAAATGCAAGACTGGAAAACTTGAGTTTTCGTATATATGTAAACTTCCCATAATAAGGGTTATGAAAAAGAATACTTTATATATGATTTTTTGCAAAGTGCCTCGCGGAAACTTGTCTGAGCAGGGTGTCGGTGGTCTCAGGTCCTTTCG
>CAYTGQ010000169.1:0-3922 GCA_964437345.1 uncultured Lachnoclostridium sp.
TCAGGTTATTAACGATTTACAGGAAAAAGCCGGATACAGTGAAACACAGGCAATCAACCTGCTCTATCGCGGCGGTCTTCAGATTCATACTACCCAGAACAAGAAAATTCAGGCTGTATGTGATGAGGTATTTTCCGATGAATCTCTTTATCCTGCTGGTTCTGAATGGGAGCTTACTTACCGTCTTTCCGTTACTCATGAAGATGGTACACAGACTCATTATTCTGAACAGCATTTAAAGAAATACTTCAAAGAAAAAGGTAAAACCCTTTCCCTTTATTTCAAAGAAAAGGGTGGTGCAGAAACTTATATCGAAGAATTTAAAGCATCCGTCTTAGGCGAAACGGATTCCGTTGCCGGTGAAGTTGTAAATTATACAATACAACCACAGGTTTCCTTCGTACTGATGAACCAGAGCAATGGTAAGGTTCTTGCCATGATTGGCGGACGTGGTGAAAAAACAGGTAACCGTACATTAAACCGTGCTACAGACTCACCTAGACAGCCAGGTTCAACCTTTAAAGTAGTATCAACTTATCTTCCTGCACTGGATACTAAGGGTATGACTCTTGCTACTGTACAGGATGATACCGAATTTTTCTATCCTGATACCCAGAAGCAGGTTCAAAACTGGGATAAGAAAGGCGGCTATAAGGGTCTTACTACTTTACGTCAGGGTATTTATGATTCTATGAATGTCCTTGCTGTTAAAACCATGGTTGATGTAACTCCACAGATTTCATATGATTATCTGATGAGACTTGGTTTTACTACAATTTATGATAAATATGTAAATTCAAATGGTGATGTATACACTGATATCCAGTATCCTACTGCACTTGGCGGATTGACCGTTGGTGTTACTAACTTTGAGCTTACGGCTGCTTTTGCTGCTATTGCAAACCAGGGTGTTTATACAGAGCCAATCATGTATACAAAAATTATTGACCACAATGGCAAGGTTCTTATTGAAAATGAACCAGAAACCAGACAGGTTATGAAAGAAACTACCGCATGGCTTTTAACCGATGCCATGAAGGATGTTGTAACAAAAGGTACTGGCGGCAAGGTTCGTTTCAACGAAATCAATATGCCAATTGCCGGTAAGACAGGAACTACAACCAATGATATCGACTTATGGTTTGTAGGTTATACACCTTATTATACAGCAGGTATCTGGGGTGGCTATGATAATAATAAAGACCAGTCTGACACCAGTTACCACAAAAACCTATGGCGTATTGCTATGCAGAAGGTTCATCAGGTTATGGAAAAAGAATATACTGATTTTGAAAGACCTAGTGGCATTACTTCTGCTACAATCTGTACCAAATCAGGTAAGCTGGCTGTTGAAGGCTTATGCGATGACACAAAGAGAGCAGAATACTTTGATTCTACTACAGTCCCAAAAGAAAAATGTGATGTTCATGTAAAATACATGATTTGTACAGAATCGGGAGAGCTTGCCGGAGAATTCTGTCCGGAAGAATTAGTAGAAGAAAAGGTTTTCTTATTGAAAGAAGAAGCTGAAGATGTAGAAACTGCTGATACTCCTAATGTTCTTGCACCGGACAAGGTGTCTGATGAATTTGCAGAGACCTGCCATATTCATACTGGTGTTTATGTACCACCAACAGATGATCCAGAAGCAGAAAACGACAGTGAAACCGAAGGACCAACATCTCCGTCTACTAATCCTTCTGTTCCTACTACACCTGATGCTAATTATCCACCTACAACTACCAGCCCGGTTACTCCTCCTTCTGAGGACGCAGATTCTGGTGTGCCAGTAGGTTAGTTAAATTCATCAATTTATAATAATTAAGAGGTAAAAAACTCTATTTGAGTTTCTTACCTCTTTTCTATATTAAAAGCCGCCGGCTGGCTTGAAATATTTTATTTCAATTTGGGTTTAAAAATAATTGAGCTGATATATCCAAATATTAATGCTGCTGATATGCCAACTGCCGAAGCTGAAAATCCACCTTTAAATAATCCAATAAATCCCTCTGCATCCACTGCATCTCTTACTCCTTTAAACAATGTATTTCCAAATCCAATTAACGGTACAGTAGCTCCTGCTCCTGCCCATTCTGCAAAAGGTTCATATACACCAATAGCTCCAAGCAAAGCTCCTGTACATACCAGAATTACCATAATCCTTCCTGGCATCAGTTTTGTCTTATCCATTAATATCTGAACAATGGCACAAATGATACCGCCTACAATAAATGCTTTCATATAATCCATAATTTTACCCAGCTCCAAGCTAATTTACTTGCAATCCCTTTCTTACTATTTCTATACTCCCTTAATCTGTCTCTTCCATAACTTCCAAAGCTACTCCATGTGCAATTCCCGGTACAGAATTACCTTCATTAAAGCTGACTGTAGATAATAAGGCTCCTGTTGGTACAAATAGTATCTTTTTCCACTTTTTTCTTTTCATCTGTTTCAAAATATAACCAGTCAAAGTGATAGCACTGCATCCGCAACCACTTCCGCCAGAATGGGTATCCTGAGTTTGCGGGTCATAAATCTCAATACCACAGTCCATATACTGTTTTGAGATATCCAATCCCTTTTCCTTCATCATATCCAATAAAATTTCTTTTCCTACCATCCCTAAATCTCCGGTCACAATCTTATCATAATAATCCGGCTGTAATCCAAAATCTGATAAATGACTGTAAATCACATCAAATGCTGCCGGCGCCATGCAGGCTCCCATATTCATACTGTCTTTTATTCCAAAATCCGTTACCTTTCCTGTTGTTATTCTTTTTATTCCAATCCAGTTTTTCTTTCCTGCAGGTACTTCTCCCAAAACCACTGCTCCACTTCCTGTTACAGTCCATGTAGCTGATAATGGACGCTGGTTCCCATAAGCCAGCGGGAAACGAAACTGCTTCTCTGCTCCTGCAAAATGACTGGAAGTCAAAGAAACTACCCTGTCGGCATAACCACCATCTATCAGAATTGCTCCTATGGACATAGCCTCTCCCATGGTAGAACATGCTCCATACACGCCAAACATCGGGATATTTAGGCTTACAACACCAAAGGACGTAGCAATGAGTTGTCCCAACAGATCTCCTGATACCAGATACCGAATATCTTCTGGGGTAAGTCCCGCTTTTTCAATAGCAAGTTTAGCCGCCTTCTGCTGTAGCATGCTCTCTGCTTCTTCCCAAGAATTGCCTCCAAACATTGGGTCTTGCTCTATCAGATCAAAATATCCACCCAAAGGTCCCTCATATTCCTTCTGTCCTGCCACAGATGCTTCACTGATAATGCATGGCGGATTGGTAAATGCAATACTTCTTTGTCCAACATACTTTTTCATAAGGTTTTCACTCCTTTTTATTGTGATATTAGGATTACCTGAGAAAGGGAATTTTATGCAAAACTGATGTCATATGGTACAAAAGAAAATAGATGGTAAACAAATTCCGTTGTTTACCATCTAGTTTAATATGAAACGCACTCTTATTTTTCAAACAAAAACTTTTCAGATAATTGTTATATTTCTAAAATATCATATCCGCTACTGCGACAATAATTGGTAATGTTATGATACAACTTAATGTACTCAGACAAACCTCTTTTACTGCTTTTGTATAATCCTTTCCGTATAACTGGGCAAAAATAGCTACATTAGAACCAACCGGAGCAGATGCCACAATTAATACTGCCATTTTAACCATACGATATTCTGCTGGGAACAACATTAAAAGAAAAATTGTTAAAAGCGGAATCACTATCAGCCGAACCACAGTACATTTGTATACCATTTTTTCTGTAAATAACGTCTTTAGTGGTATTTGTCCCAGATAAACTCCAAGTACAATCATTGCCAATCATGCGCAGCCTAAGCAGCTTGATTTTGCCTTAAATCACATACCTAATGGAACTTATTCCA
>CAYTGQ010000170.1:0-3887 GCA_964437345.1 uncultured Lachnoclostridium sp.
GATATACTGCATTGTGTCGTAAATTGCCATACCAGCTGTTACAGAACCACCTGGACTGTTGATGTATAAGCTGATATCTTTATTTGGATCTTCAGATTCTAAGAATAATAACTGTGCCACAACTAAATTAGCAGATACATCAGTTACTTCTTCTCCCAAGAAAATAATTCTGTCTTTTAAAAGTCTTGAATAGATATCGTAGGTTCTTTCACCTTTACTGGTCTGTTCAACGACATAAGGTACTAAACTCATAATACTCCTCCATTCTATATGAAATAGCGAAAATTTAGCCATACAGCTCGGGCTGACAGCTGCGCTGTCTATTTCGCTGCTTTGCAGCTAAGCCCTCGTTTGTGGCAGAACGCCACATACAGATAATTAGATAACTATCTCTGTGAACAAGTTCACTCAACAGTCATCCATTTATCTGTGCATGGCTAAACTGTAGCAATATACAACGGTAACCAGCGAGTATATTCCCGCTGGTTTACCAAAGTTTACTTTATATTTCTTTTGTGTCCTGATTCCTCTAATTAAGCTTCTACAGCTGCATCTACAATGAGGTCAACTGCTTTCTGTACAGCCATATCAAGAGCAATCTGTTCTTTTTCATTGTCGCCGATAATATCTTTTAACTTGTCAACTTCCATCTGGTACATAGCTGCCATATCAGCGATTTCTTTTTCAATATCTTCTTCAGATGCCTGAATATTTTCAGCCTTAACGATTGCTTCTAATACAAGTCTGCTCTGGATACGATTTAAAGCCTGTGGTTTTAAATCTTCCATAAACTTGTTAGCATTAAGTCCTGTGAACTGGAAATACTGCTGTAAGGATAATCCCTGAGCCTGAATTCTCTGAGCAAATTCATCAGCCATTCTTCTTACTTCAGAAGCTACCATTGGTTCTGGAACATCCATAGTTGCATTTTCAACTACTTTCGCTACAACAGCTTCTTCTTTTTCTCTCTTTGCAGCAGATTCTTTTCTTTCAAGGATGTTCTTCTTAACATCTTCTTTGTATTCTGCTACTGTTTCAAATTCAGATACATCCTGTGCAAAATCATCATCTAATTCAGGAAGTTCTTTTTCTTTGATTTCTTTAATTGTTACTTTGAACATAGCTGGTTTGCCAGCAAGTTCTTTTGCATGGTATTCTTCTGGGAAAGTAACGTTAACTTCTACTTCTTCGCCAATGTTCTTTCCTACTAACTGTTCTTCAAATGTATCAATAAAAGAATGAGAACCTAATGTTAATGGGTAATCTGTTCCCTTTCCACCTTCAAATGCTACACCATCAATGAAGCCTTCGAAGTCAACAACTGTCATATCACCATCTTTCGCTGGTCTGTCTTCTACCACGATTGTTCTGGAGTTCTGTTCTCTTACGCGATCGATTTCAGCATTTACTTCTTCTTCTGTTACTTCAACAGCTTTCTTTTCTACCTGGATTCCTTTGTACTCACCAAGTGTTACTTCTGGTTTTAATGCAACTTCTGCTGTGAAAATGAAAGATTTACCTTTTTCAATCTGTACAACATCGATTTCTGGAGAAGAAACGATTTCTAAACCACATTCATCATATGCTTTTTCATATGCTTCTGGAATAATTGCATTTGCTGCTTCTTCATAGAAGATACCAGCACCATACATTTTTTCAATCATGGCGCGAGGAGCTTTACCTTTTCTGAAGCCCTGAACATTAATCTGGCCTTTCTGTTTCTGGTAAGCTTTTTCCATAGCTTTTTCGAATTCTTCTGCACTTACTTCTATTGTAAGCTTTGCCATATTCTTTTCTAACTTTTCTACCTGTAAACTCATTTCAAGTTTCCTCCTTAAAATTGTATATAAATGTTTCTTTTATATTTGTATAAACTTCCACATTTGATTAGTATAACATGACTTTTCTATTATTTCCACTGAAAATTTCATTGAATGTAATTTTTAATGGTTAATTTATAATATGTCCTTTTCTATCCAGCACTGCAATCACATCATCTACGTGCTTTTCACAGAGTTCATCGCTCTCTGCTTCCACCATGACACGGATTAATGGTTCTGTACCGCTTTCTCTTAAGAGAATTCTTCCATTTTCTCCGAGGGCCTCTTCCACCCTCTTCACTGCTTCTACAACATCTTCATCCTGTCTTGCCAGTGCTTTGTTGGCAACCTTTACATTCTTTAGAAGCTGCGGATAAATCGTAACATCTTTTCTCAAGTCAGACATTTTCATTTTCTTTTCCAGCATAACCTCCATCAGCATAAGGGATGTTAAAACACCGTCACCTGTAGCTGCGTATTTGCGGAAAATAATGTGTCCTGACTGTTCACCGCCAAGTCCATGACCATTCTTAATCATGTTCTCAAATACATATTTATCTCCAACAGCTGTCTTTTCATAGTTGATGCCTTTTTTATCAAATGCCTTGTAAAGTCCCAGATTAGACATAACCGTTGTTACAACAGTATCGTTAGGAAGTTCGCCTTTTTCTTTCATATAACTTCCACAGATATAAAGGATTAAATCACCATCAATGATTTCTCCCTTATCATCCACTGCCAGACAGCGGTCTGCATCACCATCATAAGCAAAACCTACATCCAATCCATTGTCTTTTACAAACTGCTGTAATACTTCAATATGGGTAGAACCACAATTGAGATTGATATTGGTTCCGTCAGGCTCACTGTTAATTACATACGTTCTTGCTCCCAAAGTGTCAAATACACCCTTTGCAATTGAGGAAGCGGAACCATTGGAACAGTCCAGACCTACTTTGATATCTTTGAAGGAACGGGTTACCAGTGACATCAAATATCCGATATAACGGTGTCTTCCCAATGCGTAGTCAGTTACCTTACCGATATTGTCTCTTGTCGCAAATGGCAGGTCATCCTCCGGATTATCTATGTATTCTTCAATTTTCTCCTCTACCTCTGCTTCTAACTTCTGCCCATTGCCATTTAAAATCTTAATTCCATTATCATAATATGGATTATGGCTGGCTGAAATCATAACACCACAATCAAAATCTTCGCTTCTGATTACATAAGAAACACTTGGTGTTGTGGTAACATGTAAAAGATATACATCTGCACCACTGGCTGTCAGCCCTGCAGAAAGTGCATCTTCAAACATATAACTGGAGCGTCTGGTATCTTTACCGATTACAACTTTAGCTTTATGGTCTTTTCCATAATAGCTACCCAGAAATCGGCCTATTTTATATGCATGCATTACATTTAAGGTTACATTGGCTTCACCACGGAAACCATCTGTTCCAAAATATTTGCCCATAATCTTACTCCTTTATAAAAATGCGTTACATTTTATTCTAACACATTATCAATTTTGTGACAAGAATGAGTTTTCGGATTTTACCAGCTTCCCATAATAAGGGTTATGTAAAAATGTTTAAATATGATTTTTCATCAACCCTTTTCCTAAAACGTGACTTGTGACATTAAATTTTTCGCCAGACGACTAGGACATATAGAAGTACTATGCTTTTAAGATTTTTTGCTAAGTGCCCCACGGAAACATGTCTGAGCAGGGGAAGGTGATCTCAGGTCCTTTCGCGGCTGCTCCCGCTGCACTTGCGTACTACAGCGGTACTAGGCACCACAGCACCAGTTTATAAAATATCGTCAACTGGCACTGTGGTGCCAAGGACCGGTGTACGCAAAGGCCCGCTGCAAGGACCATGAGTCACCCTCCCTGCGAGTTTGTTGAGAGTGGGGCACAATAAAAGCAAAAAATCAAAAGCATTAGTACTTCTTGATGTCCGTAAGGTCGCAAGAAAAATTTAATGTCATAAGTTACGTTTATGAAAGACTAGAATGAAAAATCATATCAAAATCATTCTTCCCATAACCCTTATTATGGGA
>CAYTGQ010000171.1:0-3882 GCA_964437345.1 uncultured Lachnoclostridium sp.
GATTGCCTGTGTTTCACTGTATCCGGCTTTTTCCTGTAAATCGTTAATAACCTGATTGATTAATTCATCAACGAAATAGCTGTTAATACCGGAAGAAGAATCAGAATATTGCTCCTCATTAACTGTCTGAATACGGGAATATACATCATCTGCCAAAGCTTCTTCGTATTCTGCCTCATTAATATATCCTTGCTCTTTCATGTATAGAAGAATAATTTTTCTCTTGGCACCATTATCTTCCGGATGACTGATTGGATTCAGTGCAGAAGGACTCTGGGTGATACCAGCAATAACAGCAGCTTCTGACAGTGTAAGTTCAGAAACGTCTTTATCGAAGTATCGGATAGAGGCAGCACGAACACCTAATGTGTTCTGACCAAGATTAATTGTATTCAGGTAGTATTCTAGGATTTCTTCTTTTTCCAGCTTGTTCTCTAATTGAATTGCCAGATACCATTCCTGAATCTTACGCTTCAGTTTGGCAGCAAAGGTAGGTTCACTACCACCACCAAATACCTGGTTTTTTAAAAGCTGCTGGGTCAATGTGCTGGCACCCTGGTCAAATTCACCTTTGGCAATACCATTGAAAAAAGCACGAATAATACCCTTTACATCAATACCGTTATGTGTCCAGAAACGCGCATCTTCAATAGCAACAAAGGCGTTCTGTAAATCCTCCGGAATCTCGTCTAAGGTTGCATATACTCGATTGGCATCAGAACCAACGAGGTTTTGGATTTCAGAACCATCAGAATAATATACAGTTGTTGCAAAACCTGTAGGAGCTACATTAATATCATCAATACTTGGAGCATCATCGATGATTCCTTTAATAAGTCCAAGACCGGCAAAGCATCCAACAATGAGACAGATTAAACAACAAATAAGAAATGTGCGGAAAAAGCTTACTCCGACTTTCTTCATTAATTTTTTCTTTTTAGATTTAATCTGTTTTTGCTTTCTGACAGTTCCTTTCTGACTATAGTTCATATTACACCTCCTAAGGGTGCTTTTCAAAAAGGAAAAACACTCACACTACATTATACCAAATTTTTTTTAGGAAATAAAGAAATATTATTTGGGAGTTTGTTAAGATTATTGGTATTTTTCGTTAAGATATACTTAAAGTGGCTTTTTGGAAGGAGGTGTGGTAAAATATGTGGTAATAAAAAAACAGATTGAGGTTATTTTATGGTAGAAGCTTATAAAATTGCATATAGAGGCGGACAGGGTGAAATAGAAGAAAAGAAATCCCGATTTATTGCTACAGTAGAACCGGTAGAAACAGAAGAAGAAGCTGTTGCATTTATTGAGAAAATGAAGAAAAAATATTGGGATGCCAGACACAACTGTTCTGCCTATGTGCTTGGAGATAATAATCAGATACAGCGCTGTAGTGATGATGGCGAGCCGTCTCAGACTGCCGGAAGACCTATGTTAGATGTAATTATGGGAGAAGGCGTGCATAATGTGGTGGTAGTTGTAACCAGATATTTTGGTGGGACTTTACTTGGGACAGGAGGACTTGTTAGAGCATATTCGGCAGCAACCAAGGAAGGGTTAAATAATAGCGTTATTGTAACAAAGCATCTGGGAAGTAAGTATGAGATTGACACTGACTATAATGGAATAGGTAAAATTCAGTATATAGCCGGACAGATGGGACTTACAACCATGGATACCATTTATACGGATGCAGTGAAAATAATTTTGCTTGTGCCGGAAGCAGATTGTGGAGCTTTTGAAAAAAAGGTCGCAGAAGCGACCTATGGACGTGCAGAACTGAATATGCAGGGAAAAGTTTATTATGGAGAAGCAGACGGAGAAGTAATCGTTTTTGAGTCATAGTTTTTTAGTCATTATGGGATGACAAATGGAAAGAAGATTTTACTCAAAACGATTGGTTTCTTCATTATAAAAGTAATCAATGGTTTCCAGTGTTCTTTCAATATCATCTCTGGAAATCATAATTGAACTGCAAAGCTCATCCAGATTTGGATAAAAATCACGAAGCTGAGTGTTGATATAGCTTAAAAGCATGGCTGGGTCCTTTGGAATTGCCATGTGAATCCCTTCTTTCTGTAAGTAATTATTTTAACAGCTGTTTCGATGGAAGTTGATAAATGTGTTTTTCAAAACTGCTATAAAAAGTATAAAGGGATATGGCTTAATAATCAAGAAAGGAAATAAAAATGGATTTATTTGAATATATGCGTAGTACGCAGATGGAAAAGGAATCTCCTCTTGCCAGCCGTTTACGACCTTCTACCTTGGAAGAAGTAGTTGGACAGAGCCATATTATTGGTAAGGATAAGCTGCTTTATCGTGCTATAAAGGCAGACAAGCTAAGTTCTATTATTTTCTATGGGCCACCGGGGACAGGGAAAACTACACTGGCAAAGGTTATTGCCAATACAACAAAAGCAGAATTTACCCAGATAAATGCTACTTCTGCCGGGAAAAAGGATATGGAAGAGGTTGTTGAGAAAGCAAAGAACACAATGGGAATGTATGGTAAGAAAACAATTCTTTTCATAGATGAAATTCATCGCTTCAATAAGGGTCAGCAGGACTATCTTTTACCATTTGTAGAAGATGGGACAATTATTCTGATTGGTGCAACAACAGAAAATCCTTATTTTGAAGTGAATAGAGCGTTGATTTCCCGTTCGATTGTGTTTGAGTTAAAGCATCTGGATAAAGCAGATATTAAAGTAATTCTTACAAGAGCAGTTACAGATATGGAAAAAGGTATGGGAGCCTATAAAGCAGTATTAGAAGAGGAAGCCCTAGAGTTCCTTGCAGATATTTCCAATGGAGATGCCAGAGCTGCCTTAAATGCCATTGAGTTAGGGGTGCTGACTACAGATAGAAGTGAAGATGGTTTCATACATATCACTTTGGAAGTAGCATCGCAGTGTATACAAAAGAGAGTGTTACAGTATGATAAAGATGGAGACAATCATTATGATACAATTTCGGCATTCATCAAGAGTATGCGGGGCTCTGATCCGGATGCAGCAGTTTACTATCTTGCAAGAATGTTATATGCAGGAGAAGATATTAAGTTTATTGCCAGAAGAATTATGATATGTGCATCAGAAGATGTGTCCAATGCAGATCCTAATGCCATTGTAGTAGCAACGGCAGCGGCTCAGGCGGTGGAGAGAATTGGTATGCCGGAAGCACAGATTATTTTGGCTCAGGCAGCTTCCTATGTGGCATGTGCACCAAAAAGTAATTCATCTGTAAATGCTATATTTGCAGCTATGGACGTAGTAAAGAATGAAAAAACAGGGAAAATTCCAGTTCATTTAATGGACTCACACTATGGTGGGGCAGAAAAATTAGGTCATGGAATTGGTTATAAATATGCCCATAATTATAAAAATCACTATGTAAAACAGCAGTATCTGCCGGATGAACTGGTAGGTAGAACATTTTATGAGCTTTCTGATAATGGGTATGAGAAGACATTAAAAGAGCATTTAAAGAGAATTAAAGAAGAAGCGGAAGAGTAATCTTTCGCTTCTTTTTAGTATGAGAAATTAATTGTTATCGGAATTATTGGCATCGTTATTTCTATCCTTTACCAGACGGTAAACTAAAATAACCGCAAATAAGAAAATTGGAAGTGCTACCATAGAGAACATACTGGCATTAAATAAGGCTCCAGATTCTGGTGTAGCAAAGAATGCGGATACCAAAGTCAGAATCACGACTCCAATTAATAAAAGTGCTAATACAAGAGCACCAATACGTTTTAAATTTTTCATTATAACACCTCGTTTCTTGTAACAATTGATAAATGCAATGGCATCATTATATACGGATTAGAAAGGGAAGTCAATAAATGGTTTAATATTGAGTTTCTGCATTTTT
>CAYTGQ010000172.1:0-1445 GCA_964437345.1 uncultured Lachnoclostridium sp.
TCAAACGTTAGGTATTGTAATGTTATCCATTCATGCAATTGGAATATTATGTCCCAGTGAATCGCAGAGATATTGGGGATTTCATAGTCAATAAACGTTAAGTAGGAATTTTGATTTTTCAAAACTTATATATTAAGAGAATTTACACACTACTCATGCAATGTGCGTTCACGTTCTAATTCGTCTTTCTTTCCGTGAATTCTTCCTAAGCCGTACATTAAGACACAGCCGCAGAGTAGGTTGATAATGCCCATATGGGCAGAATTGCAGGCTCCAATTAGAATGTTGGCTGCACCTATTAAGGATAGCATCTGTGAGATGCGGTTGAGATGTGCAATACGGGAATCTAGATTGGAATTGATTTCAAAGAATCCGTAATCTGTTTTTCTGCGAAAATAAACCCATTTTACCATACGTCCAATGTATTCAGCGTTAATTTCATTCATAAAGTTCATATAATTAGTGTCAGAATCAACGAATTGCAGACGAACAATATACTCATCAGGTTCACATTGAACAAAGTGATACGTACAGAAACCTACGCCATCTAAAACCCATCCCTGCATAGCCATATCATTTAGCCAGTCTTCTTCTTTTTCGAAATCCCATACCCACCACCATTTGTAGATTGTTTTTCTTTCACTCATAATTTACCTCTCATTCTGCCGCTTTAGCGGTCTTTTAGAATTCTTTCTCCATTTTCTACAAGTTCTTTTAACCGTTTTAATTCTGTTTCCAGCTTTTCTTTTCCTAATGCAGTAATTCTATATTCTTTTCTGCGGCTGTCAGCTTCACCAGGCACAGTTTCAATCCAGCCTTTGGAACAAAGGTTGCTAAGTGCACCATATAAGGTGCCGGCTGCCAGACGAACACGTCCGTTTGACATCTGTTCAGTCTGTTGCATAATTCCGTATCCATGCTGTGGAGTGCAAAGAGATAAAAGAATATAAAATACAGCTTCAGTTAATGCGTAATTATCATTCATGAATATTTCTCCTTTATATCTTGAAACGGTATATCGAGAAACGATATATCTAAATATAATATATCGTCTGACGATATATTTGTCAAGAAGAAAATATTTAAATACAAAAGAGCGCCTGAAATTGAAATGAATACTCAGACGCTCTTTTAACTTGTTCATCGTTAAGTTTGATGCTGCATAGCTTTTAAAGCATATATTACAGCTAAGCTTACTGCTCATAAAAGTGTGCTTGAATGAAGAATCATTTTTGCACCCTTTTTCTTTTGTAGCTACAATATTAAATGCACCGGATAAAACACCTAAAGCTCCTGTGATGGCATAAAGAATAGAAGCAGCAATTCCAACCACTGCAAAACTTTCCGTAGAATAATGCCCTATGATTGCTTTGTCTAATAGTTCAAAAATACTGGTTAATAAGTAATTCAGTAAAATGGGAAATGCCATTTTATTAATATTTTTA
>CAYTGQ010000172.1:1545-3866 GCA_964437345.1 uncultured Lachnoclostridium sp.
ATTCAGTTTTATAATTCAAATGTAATGTTCTCCTTTCAGCCTATTCTTCCAATAGGCTGGAAACATACGCATGAACCATATTAATACCTCTTTTTTTCCTTGCAAGCAAGTAAAAATTCCTTCGCATGTATTGTACTACAAAAAGAGTAGAATGAACAGGAATGGATTTATAAATTATTTTTGATATTTACTATTTATCTGTTATAATAAAAACAAAATTATGATATAAAATGTAAAGTTTTAGGAGGGAATACATATGAGAATTTCAGAAATTCACAAGAACAACAAGAAAGGGTTATCTTTTGAAATCTTTCCACCAAAGAAAGATACAGAATTAAAAAATATTGATGCTACATTAGAGATTCTGTGTGGCTTAAAACCAGATTATATCAGTATAACTTTTGGTGCCGGTGGCAGTTCTAATTGTAACCGAACCATTGAACTTGCGAAAAAAATTAAATATGAATATCAGGTAGAACCTGTGGTGCATTTAACCTGTCTCAGTTACAATAAGGCAGAAATTGATGAATTTTCAAAGGTTTTAGTAGCGGAAGGTATTGAAAATATCCTTGCTCTTCGTGGGGACAGAAATCCAAATATTCCTGAAAAAGATGATTTTAAGCACGCTTCTGATTTAATTGCTTATTTGAAACAGAAGAATGATTTTTGTATTGCAGGTGCCTGCTATCCGGAATGTCATCCTGAATCTGAAAACAGAGTTAGTGAAATGCGTCATTTAAAAACAAAAGTAGATGCAGGGGCGGAAGTATTGCTTTCCCAGCTCTTTTTTGATAATAACCAGTTTTTCGATTTTGTAGATGACTGCCGAATTGCTGGAATTGATGTTCCGGTTATTCCAGGAATTATGCCAGTTATTAATGCAGCACAGATTGAACGAATGGTAACACTGTGTGGGGCTTCATTTCCAACACGTTTCAAAAAAATTATTGATAAGTACGCAGATAATAAAGAAGCACTTTTTGACGCAGGAATGTCTTATGCAATCAGCCAGATTATTGATTTACTGGTAAGTGATATTGATGGGATTCACCTTTATACCATGAACAATCCGGTAGTGGCAAAAAGAATTTGTGAGGGAATTAAGAATATTATCTAAATCATAGTTTTGTGAGGATATGGAGTATGAACTTTAAATATTTTCAGAGACTAATTTCTAATACAGAGTTTGATGAAATAAAAGTAATTGGAAAAGACGTCAAAAAGGATGAACAGAATTATCATATCATAGGGATGACTTTAAAAGATAAAAATGCCGTTCTTTATGTTTTAGAAGCGCCAGATTATCTGATGGATCGCAGTGATTTGGAGGAAGAAGGTCCAATATTTCCAGAGGAGAGAACCCATAGAAATTCTTTGAAAGACAGTATGGAACGTGATAGACACCGAAGCTTTTTTCTGCGTATCAGAGAGTTTCAAAATGATGACAACAGCTATGGAACAGCAGGTGCACAATCTGGTGCATTAATGCAGAATGACTACTTTGAAGCCTTTATGCTATTTATGAAGATGAATCAGGCAGGCTGGAAATTGTCAGAGGATTCGCCATTTTATGATATACCATGGGATTTTCTTGCAGTTACCAATATTGAACTTTGTGATGAATTTGAAAGTCTTCCGGAGTGGGAAGAGGATATGGAGATATTATATGATTCTATTTCAGAAACATATCCGATAGAAAAGCCGGTTTTTTTAGAATGTGGAAAAACCATAGATATAGAATTTTCACTGGAAGATGGAAGTACAGCAATATGCTATATCAACAAAATTGAACTCATTGATATCTGGGCAAGTCAGGAGAAAAGATTTGCTGACCCTGACTATAGAGAACGTATGCTTTTGCATATGTCAGAAGATGAGTTAGAGAAAATGAAAATGGATTTGTACAAAATACTAGAAGAGCACTGTCCAAGGGGAAAATGTTTCATGGCAATTGAATATGAATGCAGTGATGAAAAGATAGGACTGCAGTTTTACGACAAGGAATATCTTGATACTGTTCCACAGCCATCATCAGGTAGCTGCAGTTCATTGATGATGCGTAATAAGCCAGATATAGAAACCGGTTCTCATGGTCTTAAATTAAGAGGAGAGATAATACAAAAACCGCTGGATAAGGATGTGCAGATGCTAGAAGCAGAGCTATTTGCTTATTATAAAATGGTGGAGAAGAAGAGTTGCAAGTTATCAGAGTTGATTTATGTACCCTTGCCTAAGCATGTCATAACAGAAGAAGAGAAAGAAGCGGTTGTGGCGAAATATAATTTGATAAAGCCGAAGAGAAAATAAATTGCGGTTTGTCG
>CAYTGQ010000173.1:0-3785 GCA_964437345.1 uncultured Lachnoclostridium sp.
ACCAGTCCAAGCGCCGCAAGAGCGGTACCGGCTGTGTGTACCAGATCAACGACCACCTCTGGGAGGGAAAATACTCCCCAGTCGGCGCCGATGGCAAACGGATTTCCCGGAATGTCTATGCCAAGACCAGAGAAGAATGCGAAGAAAAACTGGCAGTGATGATCGAGGAAATGAAGAAGGAGATTGCGGAACAGAAGCGGAATATTCAAAAACAGAGCCAGTCAGAAATGGTGATGCAATAAACAAAGAAAGACCGCCGGAGATTCCGGCGGTCGAAGTTTAGGATTGCGGAGAAACAGAGGGTAGGTTGCCAAGGTTATTGTTTTCGCTACCATCGGGGATGGATTTCAGATACTCGGTATCACCCCGGTGGGCGATGCCGACACCGGCGATTTGGCCCTGCTTTGCCATGTTGACAGCCTGTTGTTTTTCCACAATGGAATTGTCAGAAAGTTGATACCCGGTGATTTTTCCGCCCTCTTTCACAAGTCCGACGATTCGCTTGGCATTGGAATTTGCCTGCGGGATTTGGTCCAATGTATTTTTGACGAGATTTTGATTTTCCATATTACCACTCCTTTGGATTTAGCTTTTGCAGAAGATATGATAATATGTAAGTGTAGTATTACCAATAGTCAACAGAAAGGTTTTGCTATTCGACGGATTCGCCTGGATGTTCTCCACCACCACACCATTCTCCGGTTGCTAGCCATATCTCGTAGAAATAGAGCCATTCGACTGTCCATGGAATTATGGTATTTGCCAAAAACTTATCTTTGGTGAATTCACGGTAACGGTATAAGCAAATCTGAACCATGTTGTTTTCGAGATCAACATCATATTTGTGCGGGAAAGCTGGATCATCAATTTTTTGAAGACCTTCGCCAATAACCCATACTTTCGGTGTTTGTGATTCACTATATGTTAATGCTACACTATATTCGCGAGAGAGTGGAGTTGGCTTCACTTTCCCAAACCAGAACAAAGTGCCATTGCGGAGTTCGCATGACGCTGAGGGATATGCTGCCCTCAGCGTCATCATTTGATCGAATAAGCGGATTTTCCTTTTGGGGATGTAATCTTTATTGGCCAAAAAATGTGTGCTCCTTTACTGGCTTGCTTTTCTCGGTTGGAGTTGTTGTTATGCCACCAGTCAAGCCGTTGATATACAAATTACCGTTTTCGCGTGCAGTACGGGTGGCGTTTCCTATTGCACATGCAGCACGTTCGACAGGTGTTTTACCGAGAACCTGCTTATACTGGTTGGCGATGCTGTCCTGACCGAAACAAGCGAGAGGATCTGTAATCAGATCTTTTTTCACCCTCTGTAACCAATGTGTAAAAGCAATGGATTTACTGGGCACTTCGTTCCACTTGTCTGCAAAATTTTCCTCGTGCATTACGGGATTTGCGATCCAGTATTCACACCCTCGCTTTTCAATGAACTGAGGCATCTTGTCAACAATGTTACATAGTGCTTCATATACATTGGCCTCACCGTTATACGCAAGAGCTGCCAGCGTAGTGATGATGATAGAAATAGGTGCATCCTCGTCATTATCTTGGAAAAGAATATCCCGATGGCGTTTCAGCAGCTGAATAGCCTTTTGCAGCGGTGTGCGAACTTTGTAGGTTGGAACCTTGGTAATATCTACATTATTTCTAGCGGCATAGTTGCCTTTCTCGATGTGGAGGATGTCTTTCATCCGATCCTCAAACCATGCGTGGTATGCGTACGGGTCGCTGAAGCGAGGTTCGTAACTACCCCAGTCATTTTTATGGGTCAGCTTAATGGCGGTCAGATAGGGTTCTACGTAATATGTATTTTTGGGCACACAGGGGAGGATGTCCATGTGAAACTCATCATATTGCATAGTCCAGCATCGCTTCCCCTCCTCTTCAAGCATCTGCCTGTATGTTCCGTGAGCTTTCAAACGATCTCCAACAAGACTTTTAATACGACTCAAAGGCAGTGTGCTGCCGCTTTTCAGAAGGCATACCAAGTCAACATCATACTCGTCTGTTTCAGTGATGGGACGAACTACCGTGCCAAGGTTCATAGATCCCTGCGGCATGATTTTGACATCGTAGGGGATGCCGTCGGAAAGCCACGTTCCCACAGCCGTGTAGCTTTTAACTGCTTTGTCAAGCATGGTGGGAGTGATATTCAATTCGTCGGCAATCTGGCTCAGCCAAATACCCAGCTGTTTTTCTTTTTCAGTCATTCTCATTACCTCCAATCGTAATGGTTTCGAAGAAACCGTTATCGTCATCGAAAATTTTGAGCTTCGGATACACTCCCGGCATGTATCTGCGGCCAACCTCAAAGGCTGCGGACACGGGCATCGCAGGGAATACACCGATCTCCTGAACTTTCGGATATGTATTTTTGATTTGATCGCATGCGGCCTGGTACTTACTCCAGAATGCAGCCAGATCTGCGGAACTTTGAATACAATCCACGCCGAAATGTTCGGCCCGGATGAAGTACAAAATGTCCGCATCATAAATTTCGGTAATCCGTGTCGCTGCAATGTCGGCAGTCAGGGAAAACACCAGAGCAATCCGATTACCATCTCCAATAATTTGTTTTTCCACGGAGAAGTTGTTGGTCTGCTCTTGGGTAACCCAATTCCAGGAATCCTCCGCACGAGAGAACTGGAAAATATCTGCCCGGATTTTATCACCAATCTTATAGCCCAGTTTCATAATCAACGGCATTGGCGCAAGCGGGAATACCGAGAAGTGGGCATTGGGATCTTCGTCCAATATAGCGTTGACAGTCAGAGCGATTTTTCTATCCAATGCTTGAGATATGGTACCCCAATAGTTGGGAGAATGATAATCTCCCTCGAGATCAATGCTGATCCGCCGTCCGTGAGCAACGGCAACCCGCTTTTCGGGCATCACCGCGTTTGCGCACAGGCTGAAGTCAATGGTCACATGTTTACGGCCCTTAATTGGTGAGCTGACCATAAGCACCTCGGAGGGCTCTTTATAAATCAGGTCACATTGATCGGCGATTGCCTTCTCGTGCTTCTGCTTCATCTGCAACAGTCTATCCTCTGGATAATCCTCGGCGAAGTCATCAATCTGCTTATGATGTTCCGGACACATCAGCATTAGGTTGCTGAGCTTGTCCGACAGCTGGTGAGACCGAATCTCGTCGCCTCTTGCTCCTCCGGGACTGGATGCAACAATATGAGCTACGTTGGACTTGTTGTACGTCTTTAATGTAAGTTCGTCAAACAACACTGATTTATTGCACCCTTCGAACTGGCACCGTCCGGCTGCGTTTGCAAACAGCATATTCAATGTCAATGCAGATGGAGCAGGGCCTCTGCCTTTTTTCTTTGCCATTTATGGTCACCTCCAATATTAATCCAGAATGAATCGCCTGGTGTGTCGTATGCTACCAGATTTTAGCACATCGCCTTCTATAAGTCAATATGTTGTGGTATAAACAAATTATGAACACAATATATTGTACTTTCGGATGTACTAAAACTTGTTGAAAGATGTCGAAACTTCTGGTATTGTGTCATTATACATCTATAATAGTACAATAAAACGGACTTTGTAAAATGATTTTTTAGAAATTGCGATGCAATAAACAAAGAAAAGGACTGCGGGGTATAGGCCTCGCAGCCCGAAAAGCTATGATTCTGAAGTGGTCAGAAAAAAGACACTTGGAAATTAGAAAAGTATATACTATCTGCTGTAAAATAGAAATATTAAGTACAGAAAGATTCGGGAAACTCCGAAAATGTAAAAAAAGGACTTAT
>CAYTGQ010000174.1:0-3720 GCA_964437345.1 uncultured Lachnoclostridium sp.
TTAGGACTACAGTACAAGTGAGAATTCGCTTTTGAAGCCAGTAGATACACCATTCCCAAAGTTCTTGATGAAGAATTCCGTGCTCAACCAAATATGTGGTTATTCTTGAACATATTTTATTTAGCATATAATTTTTACCGCACAGGCTAGGAAATAAAAAATGCTACCATCATCCGCAAATAGTAGAAAACATCCAACTATTTGTGAGCTGATAGTAGCATATTTCGTGCAATATGTAAATGAAACGGGCACGAACAGCAGGTTCTTGCCACCAACTGCGGGTATTATCCAAGAATTGCAGAGAACACATACTGTGAGCCAATCTTCTCTGCAACATAAGGATAACCGTACTTCTCCAGAACTGCTGTCACCAACTCCGTACCATATCCGTGGAGCATTTGCTCCTGCTCCGGATAGCTTTCCGAAACTTCCGGGATGCTGTTGCGGACGATCATCTGGTATACATCTCCTTCCCTCCAAAGCCGTACCCGCATACTTTTCTCCTGAGCCTTGGCACTTGCAGAAATCGCATTATCCAGCAGATTTCCCAGAAGGGTAACAAGATCGCCGTCTTCCATAGGAATCCCGGAAAGATCGTTGCAGTAGAGCAGGATGCCCACGCCTTTTTCCGACGCCTGCTGATATTTTTGATTCAGTACTGCGTCTGCCATAGGATGGTTGGTGTTAATAAGCGGCACGATTTCCTGCGTGGTATTCTGAAGGTGATGCACATAATCGGAAGCCCGTTTGTATTCTTCCTGAGACAGCAAAGAATCAATGGCTGCCAGCTGGTTTCGGAATTCGTGGGTGATTTTTCTCTGCATCCGAAAGGATTCCTGATAGGAATTCGCCAATTCCACATGATAAGTAACTTCCGATTGAAGCATCCGTTTTTCTTCTTCTGCAATACGATGAAGCTCCAATTTATTCAGCACCAGACACAGCAGAACATTGATGCAAAGCAGACCGCCGCTGAATGCGACAACAGCC
The DNA here is from genome assembly GCA_964437345.1 of uncultured Lachnoclostridium sp. Lineage (GTDB taxonomy): Bacteria > Bacillota > Clostridia > Lachnospirales > Lachnospiraceae > CAYTGQ01. The sequence goes on from CAYTGQ010000174.1 coordinate 991, forward strand.
ATGGATAGGGTACTGCCATTCATGGCATTGCTGATCATAACACCGTTTGCGGTGATGGTATAAAGCGGAATCAGGATCAGGCATACCAGGAATACGCCGCTTCTCCTATGGCGGTCATTCTGTCGGCGGATCACATGACGGCAGCCGAAAGCGATGGAGAGAAGGAGGGATCGACTGCTGATTACACCCAACAGGTAGCTGACATCCTGCGCAATAACCGTTTGTGCGGTAAGATCCATAACGGTCATACAAACAGTCAGAACAGAAATGTCAACAGCAAAGGCTGATGCCCAGAATATCAAGATGACCAGAATGAACTTCCACCTATTTCCGCAGCAGCAGATTGCGCACACCATAAAGTAATTCAAAATAATCAGAACCATTCTGGGAAGCATATTCCAATGGTTTGTAAACATAGACAGCAGTATGTGGATCAATCCGCACAGAATAACCGCTGTGATCTGTGCTTTTTCTTTTCCCTCTCGCTTTGGAAAGAAAGCAGATACGATCAGGATTCCACATAGATATTCCGTTGCCGCAGCCAATAAATCCAAAAAGATCATTGATTCAGTCCTTTCCAACGCATAATCTTCTTTACCAGTTCAGAATACTCCGTTCTGCTGCATGGAAGCATTTCACCAGTATCCATAATCGCCTGGTAATTTTTGATCGTGACACAATGCGCCGGATTGATGATATAGCACCGGTGTATGCGGACAAACCCCTTAGCTGCCAGCAGGACTTCGATATCGGAAAAACGCATATTGGTTTGATAAAGTGTGTCGCTGTGGAATACCGCACTTCGCCCCTGACTCTCAATGTAGCAGATTTTGTGAAGCGGAAGTGAGATGATACGGTCGTTCGTTGTGATATCCACATGATCCTGATCAAGCATTCGATCAGTCAAAACCGTGTCCATAGCACTCTCCAGAGTCGCAACAAGCTGATCCTTCAGCAGGTACGCACTTGCCTTCACCTGATATCCCATTGTCGCATAGTCCAGGAACGCAGATACGAAAATCAAAGATATATCTGGATTCCTGCGCCGAATATATTTCGCTGCCTGCACACCATCCTGCTGTTCCATGACCACATCCAGAAAAATAATGTGAAAGTCCTGCCAATTCGCAGCCAGCAATTCCTCGGCACTGGAAAAAACAGAGATCGTGGCATTCATCCGTTTCTTTTTCAAGTAGTCGGTCAGCAAGCACCTCAATTTTTCTGCACACACATTTTGATCATCACAAATCCCAATTTTCAGCATGTTCTTCACCTGTTCCTTATGTTGCTTTTACTTTTGTGTTACATGGTATCATCTCGAATGCAATTCGTCAAGAAAACAGGATGAGATGCATCTGATCACTACAAATCAAAATCAAACTATGAATCGTGTCAAGGCCGCCCACGGCAAGACGGACGGCATCAACTTCTACCAGTATGTGCAGTCCTTCATGCCAACGGAGAATATCACGCCAAGGCAGGCACATGAGATTGCAAAGGAGTTTGCAGTCCGTGCCTGGCCCGGTGCGGAAGTTCTCGTCACCACCCACTGCGATGCCGACCACATCCATTCCCATTTCATCATCAACTCGGTCAACTTTGAAACCGGACGGAAGCTCCGGCAAGATCCCAACACGCTGAAGTATCTGCGGCTGGTCAGTGATGACATCTGCAAAGCACACGGATTCAGTGTCCTGCCCAAGTACGAGGGCGGCGGGCAGAAGATGTCCGCCAGAGAATGGCGGGCGGCGCAGAAGGGCGAGAGCTGGAAGTTCCGCCTGATGTACGACATCGGTGACGCCACGAAGAAGAGCCGGAGCAAGGAGGATTTCATCATCCTCATGAAGCGAAAAGGCTACGAAGTTAAGTGGACGGATGAGCGGAAGGACATCACCTTCACCTGTCCCAACGGACAAAAGTGCAGAGGAAGCCGTCTGCACCATCCACGATATGCAAAGGAGAATTTTGAAAGTGAATTCCAATTACGAAAGCAATACACAGGAAGCTACCTTTCTGGACAGCCTGATCGCAGCCAACGGACGGGCGACGGAAGTCAGGGAGCAGGTGCCGTACCAGCCCGTGATCTACGCCATCCCGGAGGAGTGGCGGCAGGCGGAGGTGGAACTGCTGGAGCAGGCCGTGCAGTTTCAGCCGGAGCTGTACCGGCTCATCCGTCTCCGGGCAACCCGGCAGGAGATCCAGCAGATGCAGGATCAGCAGCTCCGCACGATCCGAACGGAACAGCAGGAGCTGATGCGCTGCGTCCGCAGCACCCTGGAACAGGATGGGAGTGTGAGAGAGCAGTATTCTTCCGAACTGTCGAAGATGCTCTCCGGCAGCCGGGAAGAGCTGCACCGGCTTACGCAGCAGGTGGAAAGTTCCATCCGAAAGATCATCATCGGTACGGCAGTCAGCTCCGCAGCCCTGTCTGTGCTGGTCTGTCTGGCCTTGCTGCACTGGGCAGGCTGATCGAGGACGACTCGGAAGATCCCGAAGAACGCCGGAAACGCATCCAGGCGGAGCAGAATGGTTCCGACATCGGTAACGCAATGCTATTCACCACATCGAGCGGAGGTGTCAGCGTATCTGACTCATAGCTGCTGATCGCCGAGGGAGACTTGTTGATCCGCTCTGCCAGAACTTTCTGTGATAAGTTGCGGTGTTCTCTGGCTTCTTTAATTCTTGCACCCAAATTATACATCGTCCGAATCTCCCAAATGTAAAGTGTCA
>CAYTGQ010000175.1:0-3702 GCA_964437345.1 uncultured Lachnoclostridium sp.
GTGGCAACACTTTGGCAACAGAAAATCAGTAAGCCAAAATAAAATGTGCAAATGAGGTAAAATATCGGCAGATTTTGAATAAAACTTAAACAAGATAGTTTAAGCTAAAACAGCAACTTGCCGAGTTTGAGTAAGCTAGGTGTTAATGGGCAAAGCAAATTAGCCTGTAGGGGCAAAAATGTTTAGCCTAGGCAACCGAATAAAAGAATAAATAAATGACCTTGATTCAACCCCAATATGATATGTACCCTCCTTACTGGATTGTCCAGTAAAGAGGGTACATATCAATAATGAGTTTCGTCAAGGTCATTTTTTTAGAAGATTATTTGTAGGGAGCAGACCGGAATCTGGGGAAGCATTTAGCTTTCTTTTTCTTCTTACGAAAGATGGTTTTTGCAGAAATATTTTATATAATAGAAGGTATTATTTTAAATGGTATTTTACTTGCAAAACAAGCTAATAACTTTTATAATCTATATATTAGTAAGAACGTAAAGGAACAATATATATGGAATTATTATTTGATGATGAGAATGAGGAAGAAATAGAACGTCGCATACAAGAAGCAAAGCAAGCAGAACGTATGAAACGTGAAAAGAGATGGGAAGCAGAGAGACAGCGTAAATTAAAAAGCATCCTTTTAATAGGAATAGTTGGACTTGTTGTAATATTTATGCTTGTGGTTAAGGGCATTGGCGGAACAGATATACAGACGAAGATAAAAGCATTTGCAGAGCCAAAGGCTGGCAAAGAAAGAATAGATGTGTCGGCAGGAATGTCGGCAGAATCATTATTTAGCAGAATAGAGGAGATGACTGCTGTTTACAGTTTTAAAGAAAATGCAGATACAGTTACTATATATAGTGAAGAAGTAGTTAGCACCAATGCTGTTTTAGTCAACTATGAGGAGGACACCATTGTTGCATCAAAAGGTGCAAAGCAGCGAATTTCTCCTGCGTCTATGACGAAGGTGTTGACAGTATTAGTGGCAGCAGAATGTATTACAGAAGAACAGCTGGATGATACCATGACAATCACCTTGGAAATGACTGACTATGCTTATGTTAATGACTGTAGTGCTGTAGGCTTCTTAGACGGGGAAGTAGTCACGGTGCGTGACTTATTCTATGGAACAATCCTACCATCTGGTGGAGACGCAGCATTAGGATTAGCTACTTATGTGGCAGGTTCTCATGAAGCCTTTGTGGAGAAAATGAATAGAAAGTTGGAAATGCTTGGATTAGCAGATAGCAGCCATTTTACCAACAGTGTTGGTCTTTATGATGAAAATCACTATTCTACCGTTTATGATATGGCGGTGATTATGAAAGCTGCTCTAGAGAATGATTTATGCAGAGAAGTATTAACCACCCGTACTTATACCACATCTTCCACAGCACAGCATCCGGAAGGAATCACCATTTCTAACTGGTTTATACGTCGAATTGAAGACAAGGATAATGAGACAGGGGGAGAAGTTCTGGGTGCTAAGACTGGTTATGTGGTACAGTCTAAGAACTGTGCAGTCAGTTATGGAGTTTTTGGAAATGAGACACCATATATCTGTGTAACAGCAGGGGCAACCAGCAGCTGGAGATGTATTTATGACCATGTAGAGATTTATACAAGGTATGTTCCGTAGATAAAGAAGTTTAGAGTGAATTAATAATAGAGAATGCCCAGAGACATATTAAAATGTTTTCTGGGCATTTTACTTTGGCTTTTATTCGAAAATTATTCTAATTTGAACTTTCCAACTTCGGCATTAAGCTGTTCGGCAATAGACATGTTTGTATTAACTTCATTTTCAATTTCGCTTACATTGCTTGTAATATCTACAGATACTTCTGTTACATTCGCAATGCCTTTTGCACTTTCTTCCACTGCAATATTAATAGCACTAATAGATTCTTTAATGTAATCCATATTAGAAATTAATTCTTCTGCTGCGGAGTAAAATTCCTTCATCATAGTATTCATATCCATAGCATCATCCTTGTAGGAATCAGAGGTTTCTGCCAGATTACCAAAGAGACGGAGTGTGGTCTCGTCCATAAAGGTGATTAAGGATTCTGCTTCTTTTGCAAGGTCATTTACCGCTTGAATAACCTCAGCACTTACCGTTTTAATCTGGGCAGCAGCTTCAGCTGAATTAGCAGCAAGCTTACCAATTTGATCTGCAACAACGGCAAATCCGCGGCCGGCTTCTCCTGCACGTGCGGCTTCAATACTGGCATTTAAAGCAAGCAGATTAGTTTCTTCTGTGATGTTAATAATATTAGCAGTAAGAACACTGATTTCCTCTACAGCTTTAGATTTTACAATTTTATCATTCATGCGAGCAATCATATCCTGAGATTGCTGTTTAGTGCTAAGCTGTTCTGCATTGGCTTTTTCACCAATTGCCTGAGCATTATTCTGCATTTTATTAGAAAATTGTGTTCCTTCAGAAGCACGCTGTGATACACCTTCAATGGAAGTGTATACATTTTGGATGGCAGATGTAATCTGGTTTAAGGAAGCGGTAGTTTCCTGCATGGCAGCACTCATTTCTTCCATGGTTGCAGATACATCTGTAACATTAACTCCGGTACGGGTAATGTTATCTACTACATTTTTAGAAGATGCGGCTAATTCATCAGAATTATGGGAAATATTAAGCATAATTCCACGGATATATTGTAATAGTGCGTTGACATTGTTGGCGATTAATTCCATTTCATCACCACTGCGGATATCAAGATGCTGAGTCAGGTCACCCTCGTTATTCACTAAATCGTAAAGTTTGTCATCAACTATACGCAGACCATTCATAACCTTAGTAATTACAACTGTAAGAATGATAATAGCAATTATCAGATAAACAATACATAGAATAATAACCTGTGTTACACATTCATTTAACTGGCTTAATATACCGGAAGCATCATAGTCGCTTCCTAAAATAGCAACAACCTTACCCTGTTCGTCATAAATTGGCATATAAGCAGAAATCAAATCGCCATATTCGTTGCTTGTGATAAATTCCTGTACATAAGGTTCGCCATTGAGGACAGGCTCCATTTCTTCATAAGAAAATTCAAATTCGTCACCAATCATACCGCGATTTTCTGATTCGTCAGTATCAATCTGGTAATAGATTTTACCATTTTCAGCATATAGGGTATAAAGATAAGCCATACCAAGCTTGTCCTTCTGTACAATCAGAGCATCGCGGACGGTGTTATAAACCCCAGTGGTTTCATCCCCCGGTTCTAATCCAACTAATAAAGAGCCATTTATTGTCTCAGATACAACAGTAGCACTCATAGTTGCCTGCTCCACTCCCATCGCAATCATCTCGCGATTTAACTGTTGGAAAGAGCTGATTCCTAATGCCGCACAGACGATAATAATAATTAGTGTGGCTGGAAGAATAATCTTAGTTCGAATACTTAATTTGCGGGTTTTTCTTTTGTTCATGTCAAGCAAACCTTCCTGTGTGTCAATAGTAAAAGACTATTTGGGTATATTTTACAACTTGTATACGAAAAATTCAATCCATTTATGCCTTGAGTTCTGTATTTGTATTGACTTCTCAAAATAAGAGTTATGCGAAGACAGTTATATATGATTTTTCATCACTACATTTATATAAACAAGCCTTATGGTGTTAAATTTCACGCCAGACAACGTAAGGCTCAGTACATCTGGACTTCTGGT
>CAYTGQ010000176.1:0-3634 GCA_964437345.1 uncultured Lachnoclostridium sp.
CCAAGTGATGTTCGTTCTATGTGCTGCCGTTTAAGATTGGATCTTCGTGAACTTCGTAAGAAAACAGGTGGATATTTTGGTTCTGGTGAAAGCACCGGTTCTGTTGGTGTTGTTACAATTAATATGCCAAGAATTGCATATCTTTCCAGAACACCGGAAGAATTTTATAAGAGATTAGACCACATGATGGATATTGCAGCACGTTCCTTAAAAGTTAAGAGAAACGTAATTTCCAAGCTGTTAGACGAAGGCTTATATCCATATACAAAACGTTATCTTGGAACCTTTGACAACCATTTCTCTACAATTGGATTAATTGGTATGAATGAAGTTGGTTTAAATGCAAGATGGTTAGGCGAAGATATGACAAGTAAGAAAACACAGGATTTCACAGAAGAAGTTTTGAATCATATGAGAGAACGCCTTTCCGGTTATCAGGAGCAGTATGGTGATTTATACAATCTGGAAGCAACTCCAGCAGAATCTACCACATACCGTCTGGCAAAACACGATAGAAAACACTGGCCACACATCAGAACAGCAGGTAAAGATGGGGATACGCCATATTATACAAACAGCTCTCATCTGCCGGTAGATTATACAGATGATATTTTCTCTGCTCTTGATGTACAGGACAGATTACAGACTTTATATACATCAGGAACAGTATTCCATGGTTTCTTGGGAGAAAAACTTCCTGATTGGAAGTCAGCAGCAAAATTAGTTCGTACTATTGCAGAAAATTATAAGCTGCCATATTATACTATTTCTCCTACTTATTCTATCTGTAAAGAACATGGTTATTTAGATGGAGAACAGTTTGAATGTCCAATCTGCCATGGTAAGACAGAGGTTTACAGCCGTATTACCGGATATTACAGACCGGTTCAGAACTGGAATGAAGGTAAATCGCAGGAATATAAGAACCGTAAGATTTATGATATAGGTAACAGCCGTTTAAATGGTCAGCCGGTAATGGAAACTCCTCTGGAAAATGGACCTGCATGTGGAACAAAGCAGGAAAATGCAGGAGTACAGTCTGCAGAGAATGTAGAAGAAGGTTTATATCTTTTTACAACTAAGACCTGTCCAAATTGTGAAGAAGCCAAGAATTATTTAGGTTCTATCAATTATACAGTGATGGATGCGGAAGAAAACAAGAGTCTGGTTCGTCGGTATGGAATTTTGCAGGCACCTACTTTAGTGGTTATTAAAGATGGACAGCTCACAAAATATCCAAATGTTTCTAATATCAAGAAGTTTGTCGAGGAGATGTAATCTATGAGTTTAGCAGACAAGATTTTTATAGATATGTGCCGTGATATCATTGAAAATGGTACAAGCACAGAAGGAGAGAAGGTTCGTCCTCATTGGGAGGATGGAACTCTTGCCTATACAGTTAAGAAATTTGGTGTGGTAAACCGTTATGATTTATCCAAAGAATTTCCTGCAATTACTCTTAGAAGAACAGCAATTAAGAGTGCCATTGATGAGATTTTATGGATTTGGCAGAGAAAGTCTAATAATATTCATGACTTAAAATCTCATATCTGGGATGAATGGGCAGATGAAAATGGGTCTATTGGAAAAGCCTATGGATATCAGATGAGCGTAAAGCATCAGTATAAAGAAGGTATGATGGACCAGGTTGACAGAGTGATTTACGATTTGAAAAATAATCCGTACAGCCGCAGAATCATGACTAATATTTATGTCCATCAGGATTTACACGAAATGAATTTATATCCATGTGCATATAGTATGACTTTTAATGTAACAAAGCCAAAAGCAGGACAGGGAGATAAGCTGGTTTTAAATGCTATTTTAAATCAGAGAAGTCAGGATGTGCTGGCTGCTAATAACTGGAATGTATGCCAGTATGCAGCAATTGTCCATATGCTTGCACAGGTTTGTGATATGAAGGTTGGAGAATTTGTTCATGTTATTGCAGATGCGCATATCTATGACAGACATATTCCAATTATCAAGGAATTAATTGAAAGACCAACTTACGATGCACCAACCTTCTGGATGAATCCGGAAATTAAGGATTTCTATCAGTTTACACCAGATGATTTTAGACTGGATAACTACGTAACTGGAGAACAGGTGAAGAATATTCCAATAGCGATATAATTTTATTTACAATCCGTAAGTATAAAAGAGGAGAATGAGACATGAATTTAATCGTAAATGTAGATAAAAACTGGGCAATAGGCAATGGTAACAAGCTTTTGGTGAGTATTCCGGCTGATATGCGTTTCTTTAAGGAACAGACTACAGGAAATGTAATTATTCTTGGAAGAAAAACTTTAGAAACATTTCCAGGTGGAAAACCTTTAAAAGACAGGGAAAATATTGTTATTTCCAGAAAGAAAGACTTAGAAATTCCTGGTGCAACTGTAGTTCATTCTGTAGAAGAAGCCCTGGAAGCAGTAAAGGATTATCCTACAGAGCGCGTATATGTTGTAGGAGGAGCCAGTATTTATGAACAGATGCTTCCATATTGTGACGTGGCTCATGTGACAAGAACAGATTATGCTTATGAAGCAGATACCTATTTTCCAAATTTAGAGAATAACTCAGAATGGAAGCTGACAGGACAGTCAGAAGAGCAGACCTGCTACGATTTGGAATATACTTTCTGCAAATATGAAAGAATTAAATAGAAATGATTGACACAGAAAAGCATTAGGGGTAAAATTTTAGAAAAAAGAAAGGACAGCGGAGAAGCTGTCCTTTATGTCAATAAGGGAAGGAAGTATTCATATGGAAAAGAAAAATATTGACTGGGCTAATCTGGGATTTGGATATCAGAAGACAGATATGCGTTATGTTTCTAATTTTAAAAATGGAGCATGGGATGAAGGTATTCTGACAGCAGATGATACAATTACAATCAGTGAGTGTGCCGGTGTGCTTCAGTATGCACAGACTTGTTTCGAAGGTTTAAAAGCTTATACAACAGAAGATGGACACATTGTAACATTCCGTCCAGACCTCAACGCAAAGAGAATGGTGGATTCTGCAAAGAGATTACAGATGCCGGTATTTCCGGAAGAACGTTTTGTGGAAGCAGTAGAAAAGGTAGTAGCTGCCAATGAAGCTTTCGTACCACCATATGGTTCCGGTGCAACTCTTTACATTCGTCCGTATATGTTTGGTTCTAACCCGGTTATTGGCGTAAAGCCAGCTGATGAATATCAGTTCCGTATTTTTGTAACACCAGTTGGGCCATACTTTAAAGGTGGAGTTAAACCTCTTACATTAAAGGTAAGCGATTATGATAGAGCGGCTCCAAATGGTACAGGACATATCAAAGCAGGGCTTAACTATGCAATGAGTCTTCATGCTATTGTAACAGCTCATGAAGAAGGCTATGATGAAAATATGTATTTGGATGCAGCTACCAGAACAAAAGTAGAAGAAACTGGTGGAGCAAACTTTATTTTCATTACAAAGGATAATAAACTGGTAACACCAAAATCAGATAGTATTTTACCATCTATCACACGCCGTTCTCTCATGACAGTAGCTAAGGATTATCTTGGTATGGAAGTGGAAGAAAGAGAAGTTCTTTTTGAAGAAGTAAAAGACTTTGCGGAATGTGGACTTTGTGGTACAGCAGCAGTTA
>CAYTGQ010000177.1:0-3613 GCA_964437345.1 uncultured Lachnoclostridium sp.
TAGTGCGAAAAATCATATATAAATGTTTTCGCAGAACTCTTATTTTGAGAAGTTGTAAACTACGAAAACTCAAAGGAATCATATATTGTAATGAAAAGAAAAATTTGATATACTAAAAATCAGGTTTATGCACGGGAAAGGGATTTTTATGAGGAAAACAAAAAAGTCAAGGCATACCAATGAGGCAGGACGTACCTTTAGGCTTTTTATTCGCAGATTTATAGTTTCTACCTTTTGGCTGATTGTACTGATTGCGATAGGAATTGCCAGCTATAAAGTTACGATTGCCTATTATGATACAACAGGTGGTCCTAGAAATGAAAGGATGGCCGGCATTATTAATGAATACTTCGGAGAAACCGAAGACGTAGAAGAAGTATCTAAGAATCTGATTCTGAGTCAGACAGATGATGGAGAGATTAATCATATTATTTTAGGGATTTTTAATACAACAACAGAGAATTTGGATTATATTACAATTCCGGAGGATACCAGATTTACTATTTCCAATGAACTATATCAGAAGCTTTGTAATGCAGGTAGTGAGGCGCCGCAGATTATCAGGCTGGAGGATGCGGACCAGTATTTTTCGGAATCTACTTTATATGGATATATGGTAGTTCTTCTGGAGGATATGCTGGGAATGAATATCGGATACTATACAGTTATTCCTGAAGAACGGTTTGATGAAGTGTTTTCCAAGACACCAACAACAGATGGTTATAATGTGTATACTATTAGTCAAGGCTTTTTGGGTGAGACAAGCAGTCTGAGTGACGAAGAAAGTCTTAAGGAATTTTTGAAGGAAGAAGCGGAAAATTATAAATCCAGCTTGTCATTACAGGGGAAATATGAATATATTTCCGGATATCTGGGTGTTATGGAAGAATGTATTTATGCTCACAGCCTATATGGAACCCAGAAAGAAGAATATTTTGAAGTTGATATAGAAGAGTCGAGAGCAATGGTAGCAAAGGTTGCAGATAATTCTATTCCATATGCAGGAAGTCAGGAAAGCCTGTCAGGTGTGGTAAGTATCAGTTCAAAGGGTTATAATATTGAGATTTTAAATGGAAGTGGCATCACAGGTCTGGCAGCTTTATATGAGAATGTACTGGTTGCAGATGGATATACTATCACACATATTGGTAATTATACATTAGGAACTTTAACAGAAAGTCGTATTATTGTGAAAGAAGCGGGACTTGGACAAGATCTGTTAAAATATGTAGGAACTGGAAATGTGGAAGTGGGAGAACTTCCGGCAGGAATTGATATACAGATTCTTCTTGGAACAATGGCAGAGAAGTAAATAGTTATCAGAACGGAGATTATATGGACACAGTAGTAAAAGTCATGGACTTGGATGTGAATATCATGGATAGTGCTGCCTTTAATAAGAAGGTAGAAGAATATCTGAAAAGTGACCAATTGAATATTTTATTACTTGCGACCAGCCGGTTGTTTGTAGAGGCAGGAGAAGACGAGGGTTTACGGAAAATGCTTTCATTTGCAGATGCCATTGTGCCGGGTGAGGAAACACTGGCATCGATGTATCCGCCTGATGCGTTGCAAAAAGGCGGAGTAATTGTTAATTATTCCTGCCTGTCAGATTTGTTGATTTATTTAAGCAAATCTCATTATACATTATATGTAGTAACACATGATGAAAAAAAATTAAAGACCATAAAAGCTTTTTTTGAATATTCTAAATATAATATTTCTGTAGTTGGTGGAAGATTGGAGCAGGAATATGAGGATGCACTGATTATTAATGAAATAAATGGGATGGCACCAGATATTCTGCTGGTTGATTTGGATACACCGTTGCAGGAAAAATGGATTATGGAGCACAAGACCAAGGTAAATGTAAAATTATGTGTTGGACTTGGTGGAATTATGCAGCAGATGTTGGCTGGCTATGGGAAAGTGCCGTCTATTTTTTATACATTGCATTTGGACGGAGTTTACAAGAAATTTGTTCTGAATAGCAAATGGATGAAAAAACAGGAACGGAAACGTTTTGAAAAGAAAGTGAAAGAATATAGGGATAAAAAGAGGAAACAGTAATGAAAATCGTGAAATCACAAAAGTGGAATGATGTAATTTTCGAAACCATTGGAGTATTTCTAATGGCCATTGGTACAAATATGTTTTATGACCCAACCAGTATGGTAACTGGTGGTGTAACAGGTCTGGCAATTATTTTAAAAGGGCTGACCGGAGGTATCGTTGAAGGCGGGATTCCAATCTGGTTTACAAATATTTTTGTGAATATTCTTTTATTTATTGGAAGCTATAAGATTCTTGGAAGAGAATTTTTGAAAAAAACCATTTTTACAACAATTATGTTTTCGGTAGCTTTATATATAGTACCTGTTCTGGATGTTACACAGGGGAATTATTTTCTGGCATCCATTTTTGGGGCTGTTTTTAGTGGAATCGGAATTGGGCTGGTATTTTATGTTTCCAGTTCTACCGGTGGTACAGATGTACTTGGTGCCATCCTGCATAAATATATGCGTCATTACAGCATTGCCCAGATTATCATGATCGTAGATGGCATGGTAGTGCTGCTTGGTGCATTGATTTATGGTGTGGAAGTAGCGTTATATGCAACAATTGCCGTATACCTTACGTCCAAAGCAATGGATACTGTGCTGGAAGGCTTTAAGTTTGCAAAGCTTGCATTTATTATATCAGACAGCTATAGAGAGATTGCAGATACAATTATGGGCCAGATGCGAAGAGGTGTAACAGGGCTTCAGGCAAGAGGAATGTATTCCAATGCAGAAAAACAAATGCTGGTTTGTGCCGTTTCACAAAAGGAAATTACAACCCTTATGGACATAGTAGCCAAAAAAGACCCTCGAGCTTTTATGATTGTTACAGATGCAAGAGAGGTTCTCGGAGAGGGATTTATAGAATATAAACAGTAAAAAATCAAATATTTGTTAAAAACATAGCAAAAAGTACCCACAAAGTCCAAGAAGAACAGAAAAATTTGTTTTCTTGGACTTTTACGGTGTACAAGTTAAACAAAAGATAAAAAAGATATTTGTTAAAAAGGAATATGGTGATAAGTAGTCAAATGGTGTATCATTGATATAAAATCAGACAAGAACAGTTTGACTAAATAGGAGGAAATGAGATGGCAAGTTTATCACTTAAGAACATTAACAAAACATACCCAAATGGATTTGAAGCGGTTAAAGATTTTAACCTTGAAATAGAGGATAAGGAATTTATTATCTTTGTAGGACCTTCCGGTTGTGGTAAGTCTACAACACTTCGTATGATTGCCGGTTTGGAAGAGATTTCCGGTGGTGAATTATGGATTGGTGATAAGTTAGTAAATAACGTAGAACCAAAGGACAGAGATATTGCAATGGTATTCCAGAACTATGCGTTGTATCCACATATGTCTGTATACGATAATATGGCATTTGGATTAAAATTAAGAAAAGTGTCCAAAGAGGAAATTGATAAGGCAGTACGTGATGCAGCCAAAATTCTTGATATTGAACATTTATTAGACCGTAAACCAAAAGCATTATCTGGTGGACAGAGACAGCGTGTTGCTATGGGACGTGCGATTGTTCGTAATCCAAAG
>CAYTGQ010000178.1:0-3596 GCA_964437345.1 uncultured Lachnoclostridium sp.
TTCTAAGGCATAAGCTGACCTTTATAAAAGTTCAATGAAAAATCATACTCATATAATATAAGATAACGCCCCATTATGTGATGTATAAAAAATGCAGAAACTCAAGCTGATTTAGTAGGGCTTTAACCACCTACCAAGAAGTCCGCAACTCCTATTTCACAATATATTTCTCAAAGCCTTCCGTATAAATCTGACTTCCGTCCTCTAAAATCCATATAGCTTCTGTATCCTCCAGCGTTTCTATAAAAGCCTTTCCGTCCTCCAAAGGCATATTATAAACAGCAGTAGACAATGCATCCGCAATACCAGAATCCTTCGTAATAATGGAAACTGCTGCAAAATAATCTGCCGGCATCTTTGTATCCGGATTGATAATATGATGATACTGCTTTCCATCGACCAGATAAAATCTCTGGTAATTTCCACTGGTTACTAAAGTGTCTCCATTTAAAGCCACTTTTAACACATAGGCCTTGCTGCTTTCTGTATCCGGATTCTGAATTCCAAGCTTCCATGAAGCACCATCTGCTCTGGTCCCTTCCGAAACAATATTACCTCCAACACTAATCAGGAAACTGGTCATTCCGGCATTTTTTGCAGCCTCTCCTGCTTTCTGCGCTGCGTAACCTTTACCGATGGCACCCACATCAAGCGACATTCCCTTCTCTTCCAGATATACAGTAGATGCTTCTACATCAATAACAACTTTATTTATATCTGTGTATTGAGCCGCCTGCTCCAGTTCAGCCATAGATGGCAGTTTTGCATTTTCCGGATTATCCAGACCTTCTGTACGATATTTATGCCATACAGACAGCACACTTCCATATGCCACATTGATTTTTCCATCGGTCTTTTCATACATTTCTTTTGCCAATACAAGAAGTTCAATAATCTTTTTGTCAACCTCTACGGGCTCCATTCCCGCTTTGTCATTAATAGTTTTCATATTATTGATACCTGCATAGTCATTATAAATATCATAAAGCTCATGATAAGTCTTTAACTCTGAGTAAACTGCCTCTGCCTGCTCCCGAAATTCTTCTTCACTTTCCGAGTAAGCAATTATGGTAGTAACTGTGTCAAATACATCCATGTACTGAATTTCATATCGCTCTAATTTAGATGTAGTCTGACAGCCTGTTAACATACCAGCCAGCACAAAAATGACACTCATTATCGCTGCCAGAGTTCTTTTCCCCATTTTCTTCATTCTTTCATTCCCTTACTTAATTCCAGACTATTTAATGCAGGCAGTATATACCTTAATAATATTGCTGTTATCATTCCTGTCACAATTCCCGCCCCAATCAAAACAGGCAGATAATACCATATGCCAATACTTGTGTACAGTAATGAAATAACGATGAACTGCCCCATATTATGTGCCAGAGCTCCAGACATACTGTAAATAAAATAACTTCCTTTATCCTTCATTACTTTCATCAGAAGCAGCATAACAAAAATAGACAACAGGCCTCCCGCCGTACTCAAAAGTCCGGCCGTCACACCTCTTGTCAACGCTGCAAACAATCCCTTTAAAATTGCAATCAAAAAAGCGTCCTGCTTCTCTAAAAAAAACAAGGCATACATAACAACAATATTAGAAAATCCAAACTTAACACCCGGAACCGGGACTGGTGCCGGCAACATACCTTCCACAACAGAAAGGACAATTGCCAGTGCAAACAGCATTGCCGTTAATACCATTCTCCTTGTTCTGTTTTCTGTTTCGTTCAACTTATTTCCTCGTTTCATGATTACTAAGAATTGGCTATTGTATCATATCAAGAGCATCCTCTTCATACTCTCCTTCCGGAACCAGCTTCAAAATAAATTCATTTGGAAGACAGGCCGCACTTTCACCCACCTGACTTAATCTTCCTGTGTGAACACACACCTGATCCGGGCAATTGGATTCTTCAAAGCAGATAGAACCATCTTCATATAAATGAAAAATAACTTGCTCATTTTGAGGAAAGCTGAATACTCTCTCTTCTCCCCTGCCTAATTCTATGGTTTCTACTAGTTCGCTTCCATAATAAATCTCTGCTTTAGGAAGCTTATCTTTATAAAGCATCTGATAACTGATATAAAATACCACTGCCAGCAAAAGCATTATAAATACAATAATAATGTCTCTTTTCTGTATTAACTTCATATTTTCTCTATCTTATTAAAACAAATTAATTATATAACTCTTATACGGACCTTCTCTAATTCCCCCAGAACCTCTAATACAAATTCACGGACATTATTCAAATCCTCTGTATTTGGGTGCAACATTGCTTCATCAAAGTTCTCCAACATTCTTTTTATATGCGTCATATTTTCAGGGGTCTGGCTTTCTTCATATTTTTTACGGACTTCCATTAACATCTTTCCCTGACACATAAACATACCAAGATATTCATTATCGTCTTCCAGCCATGCTGCCACATTACTTTCCACCGTCTTACGGTACTCCTCCAATGGCTTTGCACCACATGTAGCAAAAAGAACTACCTTTTTATTACTAAACTGACTTAAACAGTCAATCACTTTTCTTCCACAGGTTCCTTTCTGAACACCAAATCCCACAAAATACACTTCTGCATCCGGAATCTGTCTGCACTCACAAAGATTAATCAAATCTTTACAATCAGAAGGAATTGCGTTAAATATCTCTGCCGCCACCTGTCTGGTATTTCCCGTCTCGCTTTGATATAATACTGCATACTCCAGCATTGTACTTCCTCTTTTCTAATACTTTTTCTCTTACATAGAAGTATAGCATATTACCAAAGGGGCTGACAATGATTTTATAAAGTATTCATAATCTTCATAAAACGTTGAGAAACAGAAAAAAACTGCCTTCTCCTAGTATTTTTAACCATTCAAAAGCAGTTCTTTTATTTGAATTCTACTCTTACTCAATAGAAAGTACGTTATAATCCTGTGCTTCTACTACCTGTCTTAAAGCATCATCTGCAACTTCTTCACTTAAAGTAACCACTGCTGTTCCTTCTACATGGCTTACTTCTACTTCAGCAACACCAGCAACACCCTCTAAAGCCTTCTTTACATGAGCTTCACAGCGTCCACACATCATACCTTCAATTTTCATTGTTTTCTTCATTATTACATTCTCCTTTATCTTATCATTATTATTTTTCACTTCATTTATTTCTGCTGCCTTTAATTCAGGCTCTTTTATTTTACTTTCTTCTGCAACTATCTGTCCAGTGGCTTTCACTGATATTTTGTTCTTTCTGATTAGTCTCCTATCTTTCTTTGTATCATAAAGCTTAAAGAAATTAAGTCTTAATGCGTTGCTTACTACGCAAAAACTTGACAGACTCATTGCTGCTGCTCCAAACATCGGATTCAGCTTCCAGCCAAAGATACCAATAAATAATCCGGCTGCCAATGGAATACCAATGGAGTTATAGAAAAATGCCCAGAACAGATTCTCATGAATATTTTTAAGGGTTGCACGGCTTAAACGAATGGCTGCCGGCACATCACTTAACTGACTCTTCATCAATACAATATCCGCTGCATCAATGGCAACATCAGCTCCGGCTCCAATGGCAATACCTATATCTGCTCTTGTA
>CAYTGQ010000179.1:0-3586 GCA_964437345.1 uncultured Lachnoclostridium sp.
TGGATTCCCGAGTGGCCAAAGGGGGCAGACTGTAAATCTGTTAGCAACGCTTTCGAAGGTTCGAATCCTTCTCCATCCATTGATGCCGCAGTGGCGGAACTGGCAGACGCACAGGACTTAAAATCCTGCGGGACTAATCTCCCGTACCGGTTCGATTCCGGTTTGCGGCATTTTATTAAGAGCTCAATCCTTGGTATTTATAGGATTGAGTTTTTTTGTTTGTGAAGAAATATTTTTATAGGTATTGAGAATGTTTTCCATTAAGGAAATGGAACTGGACAGAAATAATAAAGAGAACTATACTAAGATAATATAAAGAAAAGGGGGAATGAGCATGCGATTATTGGTTATAACAGCCTTAGCTGTTGGGGGAGCAACGGTTATCGGAGCATTAATTGGTTTTCTGTTTGAAAAAATTCCTCATAAATGGAATGATGCAATTTTAGGATTTGCGGCAGGAATTATGCTGGCAGCGGCAGTTCTTGGACTGATTCTTCCTTCGGCAGAGCTGACAGGAAAAAGTGGAATTTGGGTAACAGTAGCAGGAATTCTTGTTGGAGCTCTTTTCTTAAATGTAATGGATAAATTGACTCCTCATCTTCATCATATATCTGGAGTAGATGAAGAGGTTCATAAAAATAATGCTTCTTTAAATAAGATAATGCTGTTTGTATTTGCTATAGCAATTCATAATTTGCCGGAAGGTTTGGCAGCAGGTGTAGGATTTGGTGCAGGAGATGTTGGAAATGCGATTACAGTAGCGCTTGGTATTGCATTACAGAATATTCCGGAAGGGATGGTTATTATTTCTCCAATGCTGATGGCAGGAGTGAGCAAAAAAAGAACCCTGCTCATTGCATCATTTACAGGGTTGGTAGAAGTAATAGGGACATTTGTTGGTTATTTTGCTGCAAGCATATCCACAGCAGTTCTTCCATTTGCACTGGCTTTTGCCGGTGGAACTATGCTGTATGTTATTAGCGATGAAATGATTCCGGAAACACACAGCCATGGTTACGAAAGAATGGCAACCTATGCCCTTTTAATTGGATTTATTGTTATGCTTTTGATGGACACATTTATTGGTTAATTAATTCGTTTTCCAGCATGCGGTATCCTACGCCCACTTCTGTAAAGATGTAAGTAGGAACGGCTGGATTCTTACAGAGCTTTCTGCGGATATTTGCCATATTGACACGAAGAATCTGGTTGTCAGTATCAGCATTAGGTCCCCAGAGAGTTTTTATTATAGTTTCATATGTAATAACCTTGCCAGAGTTCTGAGCAAGAATAGAAACCAGCTTATATTCAATCTGAGTTAAATGAATTTCTTCACCACATAAGGTAACAAGACGTTTATCAAAGTCAATGACCAAATCCAGTGCCTGATATTTTGTAATATTGACAGAGCCGGAAAGAACACTTGCTGAACTGTGGCGGAGAGCTGTGCGGAGTCTTGCCAGCAATTCTTTTGTGCCAAAAGGTTTGCTGATGTAGTCATCTGCACCTAAGTCAAGAGCAGTTACCTTTTCTGATTCCTGCTGTCTTGCAGAAATAACAATAATTGGAATTTGTGACCATTGGCGGATTTCTTTCAAAACCTCTGCACCATCCATATCCGGAAGTCCAAGATCTAAAAGAATAATATCCGGACAGTGGGATTTGGTGAGGTTAATTGCATTTTCACCAGTGGTACTTAAAATAGTTTTATAATCATTTGCCTGCAAAATAGCAGCCATAAAATTGCCGATATTTTTTTCGTCTTCTACAATAAGAGCAGTTAATTTTGAAGTTGCCATAATCATTTCTCCTTATCTTTACAATCGGATTAACTATAAAATATATTGTATTCCTGCCTTATAATGGGAGGCGGAATAAAAATTCAGCTCCCTCCTCATAGCTGATGGCATCAATCTGTCCCTGATGAGCAAGAATAATTGTTTTACAAATGGAAAGACCAATTCCCATTCCTTTATGGGTATCATTATGCTCAGTCTGGGATAAAGAGTATCCATCAAATATGAAAGGAATGTGTTCCTTTGGAATTCCTTTTCCGTAATCTCTGATGTGAAAAATCACATCAGTTTCACTTTTTTCCACAAAAAGGTCTATTGGCCGTTCGCCTTTACCATGAACAACGGCATTTTCCAGAAGGTTAATAATAACCTGTTCAATTAAAGTTACATCCATTGGAATCATTAAAAACTCACTTGGAATTTTTACATTGACCGGACTATCCGGATAACGTTTTTTGAAACGCATCAGTGCCTCGGAAACAACCTCCTCCAAAGGTTCTGCCTGTTTGGCAACCGTGGCATTTTCGCGGGTTTGGTCAATTTTGGTAACACTGAGAAGATTTTCTACCATGTTGAGAAGCCAGTTGGCATCGTCATAAATACCCTGAATGAGCTGGTCTTTATATTCTTCGTCTAAGAAGGTTTTGGCATCTAAATAGGCTGAACTTGCTCCAATCATACCAGTAAGAGGAGTTCGCAAATCATGGGATACTGCACGCAGCAGATTGGAACGCATTTTTTCTTTTTCGGATTCCAGTAAAAGCTCCTGACTTTGCTCCAGTAAGGCAAAATGCTCCAGTGATAATGCAATCTGGGAAATCATCAAGCGAGAAAAGTGAGAATCCAGATTGGCATTATGGCTTTCTGGTGAACAGAAAAATAAAGTTCCCCAAATGTGATCTTGTGAACGTACCGGAAGATAATAAATGTAGTAGCCATTTATCGTGAGTTTGCCATCAGGAGATGTAGAATCCAAATTTAAAGCCTGATTATGAACTTGTTCGTTTTGAAATAATGCTAATGTATCGGTATCATAAAGATAATATGGATATGAAGAAACTGGTTCATCTGTACCATATGGCCAAAATAAAACAGAACATTTATTTAATTTTGCAAGATAGTCAGTTGTAAGGGCTAAAAGCTCCTGACGGCTTTTACAGCCGAGAGTCTGCTGGTTAAACTGATTTATGGTTGCCAGAGCCTGTTCGTTTTCGAGCGCCTCCTGCTTCTGGTTGTTCAACTGAGTGGCAGCTGCACTGGTAATCAGAGAGATGGTAAGCATTCCTATAAAGGTAAGAGGATAACCCTCTCGGAAAAAGTCGATAGCAAAATAAGGGAATGCAAAAATATAGTTAAATGCAATAACACCAATTACAGAAGAAATAAAACCCCATTTATATCCGGAAGTATAACGAGAAATAAAAAACACTGCCAGCATGTAACAAATAGCGGCATTAGAGGAGTTGGACGCATTAATAAAGAAAAAGTAAGAAACTAAAGTTGCAGTTACTAAAAAGAAAATACAAATAGCTAAATTTTTCCATAAACTATTAGTTTTCATTGATGCATCCTCCCTTTATTTTAATTATAATATTTTAGACTAAAATATACCACTATCTATTATAAGAGGAATCGAAACATAAGACAATAAAGAAAATGTGAAAAAGCGGGTGAATTTATCGTTGACAAATACAGGGAAATGTTATATAATATCAGAGTTATAAATTACAATATATGCCCAGATAGCTCAGTCGGTAGAGCAGAGGACTGAAAATCCTCGTGTCGCTGGT
>CAYTGQ010000180.1:0-3568 GCA_964437345.1 uncultured Lachnoclostridium sp.
AATTTATCTCTAAGTTCTGCTGCCAACTCGAAATTCAGTTCTGCAGCCGCTGCCGTCATCTTCTTATGCAACTCTTTTGTCAGCTTCTCTAATTCCTTCTTGCTCATGGATTCCGGATCTTTATCCAAATCATATCCAATAGCATCTGCTTTCTTGGAAATACTGATCAAATCACGAACTGCTTTCTTAATCGTTGTCGGTGTAATTCCATGAGCTTCATTATAAGCATTCTGTATCTGACGACGGCGGTTTGTTTCAGAAATCGCCTTATCCATAGACTCTGTTATGGTATCTGCATACATAATCACTCGTCCATCAGAGTTACGGGCAGCACGACCAATGGTCTGAATCAGCGAAGTTTCGGAACGCAAGAAACCTTCTTTATCCGCATCTAAAATAGCTACCAGCGTGATTTCAGGAATATCTAAGCCCTCTCGTAACAGGTTAATTCCAACCAGTACATCAAATACATCCAGACGCATATCTCGGATAATTTCAGAACGCTCCAAAGTATCAATATCAGAATGTAAATATTTTACGCGAATTCCAATCTGTCTCAGATAATCTGTCAAATCCTCTGCCATTCGTTTCGTCAGAGTTGTAATCAATACCTTGTTGTGTTTTTCAATTTCTTTATTAATCTCGCCAGCCAGATCATCAATCTGACCTTCTACCGGTCTTACAATAACCTCTGGGTCAAGAAGTCCTGTTGGTCGGATAATCTGCTCTGTGCGAAGTAATTCATGGTCTTTTTCATAAACAGATGGTGTAGCTGATACAAATAACATCTGGTTAATCTTATCTTCAAATTCCTCAAAATTAAGAGGACGGTTATCCTTTGCTGATGGCAAACGGAATCCATAGTCTACCAGTGTTCCCTTTCTGGACTGGTCACCTGCATACATACCACGAACCTGTGGCACAGTAATATGGGATTCATCTACAATAATCAGATAATCTTCCGGGAAGAAGTCCATCAGTGTATATGGTGTCTCTCCCGGCTCTAAACCATTCAAATGTCTGGAATAGTTCTCAATACCAGAACAGAAACCTGTCTCCCTTAACATCTCTATATCAAAGTTGGTTCTTTCTGCAATTCGCTGTGCTTCCAAAAGCTTGTCTTCACTTTTAAAATAAGCAACTCTTTCTTCTAACTCTGCTTCAATATTCTTTAAAGCTGGTTCCATCTGATCCGGTGAAATAACATAATGAGAAGCAGGATAAATATAAGCGTGCTCTAAAATATACTTAACCTCACCAGTCAGTACATCAATTTCTGTAATTCTATCAACCTCGTCACCGAAGAATTCAATTCGAATAGCTGTATCGGTAGCACTGGCTAAGAAAACCTCCAGCACATCTCCATGGACGCGGAAGGTTCCACGTTTAAAATCCATCTCGTTTCTTGTATACTGAATATCTACTAATTTTCTTAAAATATCGTCTCTGTCGCGAACCATTCCCGGTCTTAATGAAATGGTCATATCCTTATAAAAATCAGGACTACCAACACCATAAATACAGGACACACTGGCAACTACAATGACATCTCGGCGTTCTGTCAGTGCTGCTGTTGCAGAATGACGCAGCTTATCAATCTCATCGTTAATAGATGAATCCTTTGCAATATAAGTATCCGTTGATGGCACATAAGCCTCCGGTTGGTAATAATCGTAGTATGACACAAAATACTCCACTGCATTTTCGGGGAAGAACTCCTTCATTTCGGAGTACAACTGAGCCGCAAGGGTTTTGTTGTGGGCTATGATTAGGGTTGGTCGATTTAATTTTTCAATTACATTTGCCATAGTAAAGGTCTTACCAGAACCAGTTACACCAAGTAAGGTCTGGAACTGATTGCCTTCTTCAAAGCCTTTTACAAGGGTATCTATCGCTTCCGGCTGGTCACCGGTTGGCTGGTATTCAGAATGTAAAATAAATTTATCCATGTAGTCTCCTTTTTTCACGTTTTTACAATCATGGTACATGTAAAATTACATTTCAAGTTTTGGCAAATTGCTGATACTCAATGAATCTAGTGTCTGTAGTTGCTGCAACACGAGCTGACGCAACAATTTCATTCTCTCTTCCTGTGTTTTTCCCTGATTAATCAAAATGGCATTATAACTTTCTAGATTTGCAAGAATTAACAGTTGATTGATTGTTGCCATATCTCGCATATTTCCTTTTTCATCTGGATTATGAAGTCTTTCCCATAGTCCTAAAAATTCAATAACATCTCTGTTTCTCATCCAATTCTGTATAACTGCTGTTGGATCATCACTTTTATATTTAGCTATATCTGTCAATGAAATAAATTTATTTTCAAAATCCTGAGTATAAATTCCAATATCTATTCCATTTGCATGAATTGTATCTTTAATTATTTTCCCCATAATAATCCTCCCCAGTTATCCAATATTTTCAGACAACTGAACTATTCGACATTTACGAAGAGTTCCTCATGTAAGTTAGTATCCCATAATCATAATGAGCCAAGCGCATGTTTACATGCATTTGGCGAATATGCATTGATAATAGCCACTTGTGGCTATTATACCACAATAAAACAAAAAAGTACAGATGTTCGATTGAATATCTGTACTTTTTCTTTATCCATATTTAAATCTAACCGCTCGTATTCTATTTTTACAAATAATCCATATTTTATGCATGTTTTCTTTTAGCAACATAGTTAATCACTAAACTAACCAAAATCGCAGCCACTAATACACTGACCCAGCTGATCCCCACCATCAAACTTGGCTACTACAATTACACCGTCTTCTTTTACGGTAATCGTCATTCCATCTTTTACATAAGAAAGGAACTCTTCTCCAAGGCAATCCACTACTGGCATTGACACATTATCAAGCCATACATCTGCAAGGATTGCATCGGCTGCTGCTAATGAATCAATATGATTTGCAAATAACATGCAGGCTGGCTGACGATCCATGGCACATGCACAGTAAAGAACTAAGCCACCTGTAGTAGAACCGATTGTCTGTGGCAGACAAAGCGCTTTTCCTTTCAGTGGCTTACCATATAATTCCTGATTACTCTGGTCACCACACGACCTTTAAATTCTTTCATATTTACCTCATTTCTGCGATGCTTTTTCGCATTATCAAGTTTGTGGTTGCATCGCAGACACAAACTTGCAGCTTAAAAAATTTCCATATATGATTTTTTAAGCTTAACTTCTTTTCGTAATCTGCTGTAAGCTGAACAAATAATTTGGTATCTGTCTTATGAATTTCATCCATAAACACCTTTAAGTCATCAAACATTTTTGGATTCTGCCAGAGCCATTTACCCCAAAAAGTATCACGTAATGGAGCAATTCCATGAATAATTAACCCTACATTATTATTCGCTCTTTCCAAAAATAATTTTGCTGCTTCCTTATCGAAATGACATCCTTTCCCTATGTATACTGTATTTTCAGTTACTTCTAACGTATCACAAAAAGCAAGCTGTTTCTACACATATCAACCTTGAGTTTCCGTATTTTTATACATCACATAATGGGGCGTTATCTTGCTGTGCAGAATATGATTTTTCA
>CAYTGQ010000181.1:0-3551 GCA_964437345.1 uncultured Lachnoclostridium sp.
CCTGAATTGCCTTGTCCTTTACAATAATTTCAAAATGTTCCTGATAATAGGCAGGACTTGCATAGGTTGTTCTTTCTGGTTTGCCATATTCAGAAATAATATTACATACTTTATTAAATTCTTCCGGAGTATGGTCAGATTTTGTAATTACCAAATAGTATTTACCATAGGCAGAATCTTTGTACACAGTATTTATTCCATGATAGAAATATACTATATGCTCTGCCATTCGTGTAATATCCTGCAGGGACTGGAAGGAAAATACTTTTGTGATGTTAGTAGGAGCAGAAGCTGCGTCTGGAGCTGCTTTTTTAATAGGAGTTCCATTTTTTCTGGCAATTGCTTCTGGTAATGGAATAAATTCCACTTCTTTCTGGGAAGTTTTATCTTCAAAAATTGTATCTCCGGAAGAAACTCCTTTGTCATTATCGACAGCTTCAGCTTCCATACAGCTGTCGATAATCTCATGGAGCTGGTTAAAGCAGTTAAGGATTTCATCAGCATAAGATACATTATCGTCTTCTTCAGAGGTGAAATCTTCTGCTTCCTGATCAGGAGAAAACTTAGAAAAACGAGTATCCAGTTCATCAGGATCTTCTACTTTAGTAATTATAAGCACCAGACATTCAGGTGAAACAGGAATGGCCTCAATCATAAGAGGAATATCATCTGCTTCAAATCCAAATTCATAAGAAGCCTGCTGAATCATATCACGAAAAAGGGCTTTTGCCTTTTCTGTTCCATAGGCAAGTTCACTAAGGCGCAATTCTCTATCTGTTAAATCTTGTTTGCTCAATGTACAACGAATTTGATTATCACTAATTTTCTCAATTTTCATATTATCACATCCTTTTCAATTATAGAAAAATTAAGTGTAATTTATATGATTGTAAACAAGTATAAGTGAAAATGCTTATAAAGTCAACTGATTTCCAATGGGAGATGCTATTCAAAGGATACCAGAAAAGTTGAAAATATTATTGGGCAAAATCAACAAAAATCATAAAAAAAAATTAGCGAAATACACAAGAAAAATTTTGTTGAAAAACGTCATTTGTAAAGCTATAATATTTTACGTATGGTGTGATTGCTCAGAAAGGAAGTGAGAGTTAAAGATATTATATGGTTTGAGAAATATAATGTTATCAAAAAGCTGGCAGAAGGCGGAACTAGCAGTGTATATTTGGTAAAGCATATGGAACTGGGTGCTTACAGAGTTATAAAGCGGTTGCCAAAGACCAGTGAGGCACAGCGTCAGTTTATCAATGAAATTAATAGTTTAAAATCTAGAGAAACCTCAGGTATTCCAATTATTTATGATGTGGAAGAGGATCAGAAATATTTTTATATAATAGAGGAATATATTGAGGGAGAATCTTTAAGAGCCTATCGGCTCAATCAAAATGATATTTCAGAGAGCAGAATCATTGATTTTGCAATTCAAATCTGTGAGGTATTACATACCTTACATTCCAGAAAAGAATCCGTTTTATATTGTGATTTAAAACCAGAAAATATCATAATTAGTGAGGACAGGATTAAGCTTGTGGATTTTGGTTCAACTATGCTGCAAAAAGGGAATGAAAAGAGGAAACTGTCTTATGGGACAAAAGGATATGCAGCTCCGGAACAATATGGATTTCAAAAGCTTGACCCAAGAAGTGATATTTTTGGCATTGGCGGAATTATGTTTTTTTTAGTTACCGGTCAACCGTATAGAGGAAGTACAGAAGACTGGGAACAGTTAAATAAGCGAAAAATGTATTCCAAATCACTGAAAAAAGTGATTCAGAAATGCTTGAAGCATTATCCTGTAGAACGCTATGAATCAGCAGAACAGTTGAAAAAAAGGCTGGAAATGTTGCAAAAAAAACAGAATAAATCAAAGCAGAAAACACCGTATATCATTGCGGTCACAGGAAATCAAAATCGAGTGGGTACAACACACACAGCAATCATGATAACAAAGGTTTTAAACCAGTGTTATGGCAGAGCCTTATATGTAGAGGCTGGGGAAAATCAGGTGATTGCCCGGATAAAAAGAGAAATGACTTTTGAAAAGTATTGTCCAATGGTAAGGGGAGCAATAGAAGAAATAGTGCCTAAATACCCAGATTATCAGTTTTATGTTTGCGATTATGGAAAAATGGCAGGAAAAGAAAGAGCTTATGAAAGAGAAAAACTTTATGACAGCTGTGATAAATATCTGATTATTGCAGGCATAAAACCGTGGGAGAGCTTACCAGAGGAGATAACGGAATACCAAAAGGAGAAAACTTTATTTCTGGCAAATTTCACTGATGGTTTTTTATTTGCCAGGCGATGTGTCAAATTGAACAGAAAGGGGAAATGGGTACGGATTCCATATGTACCAAATCCGTTTCAGGTAAAAGAGGTCTGGTTGAAGGAAATAATGGAGGAAATTCTCGATGCTGGGGAGACTAAATACAAGAAATAATAATCCTGAAAAAATAGCATTAGCCGGTATTAAGTCGGGAGTTGGAGTAACTCATACGGGAATTCTTATGGCAGAATTTTTGAAGGAGCAGGCAGGTGCCAGAGTGGCGTTTGTTGAGGAAAACCATCATGGAGATATGGAACGTCTTGGAAAGGCCATTTATGGATACTCAGACATGAGTTTTACATTCCGGGGCGTGGATTATTATAGCTTTCACAGGAATGAAAAAGAGCTTGATGAAGAGAAATACGATTACCTGATTCTGGATTTTGGTGTACAAAAGAAAAAGAATCAAGAAGCAATAAAGCAATGTGGGAAAAAAGTGATAATAGGCACCAGCAGCCTTTGGGAGTGGCAGGAATATTTGCAGGGGGCACAGTATTTTAGAAAGTATTGTGCAGATGGAACAGAAAAATATGTAGTCACTTTGGGTGAAAAAAGATTAGCATCTCAGATGGAAAAAATGCTGCGGCAGAAGATATATTTTCTTGGCAGTCAGCCGTTAGGAATGGTTTTGTCAAAGGATATAGAGAACTTTTTTCAGACATTGGTTTAAAGTAACCCGTAAAGAGGACTATTTAGTATATGACAAATTTTAAGAATCAAATGAAAAAAAGAAAAATTACAATTGCAGTAGGAGGCATTCTGATTGCGCTAATAATTAGTGCTGTAATTTTTTACATGGTTTCTCATAATGAACTACGAAATGGTTTGGAAAGTGCAGAAATATTTACAGAAAATTCAGAAGCTGCAGACAATACAGAAATAGCAGGGGCGGAAATACTGCAAGAGAAAGCTGTTTTGGTAGAAGAGCAGCAGTTAGAGCAACCACAACCTTTGGAAGACGATTTACGAATTCATGGTTTCCCATACATTAAACTGACCAGTCAGTTAAGTAAGGGAGATTATGTGGATGTAAGAATTTCTTTTGCTGATGGTGGAGATTTTATTTTGCTATCTAAGAAGCAGATACAGAGCCTTGCTCCGCTTAGGGAGGAAGGAGCTGATGCCTTGTGGCTGCTTGTCTCCGAAGAAGAACTTCTACGATTGTCCAGTGCAGTTGTAGATGCATATCTTAATGAAGACTGTTCTA
>CAYTGQ010000182.1:0-3541 GCA_964437345.1 uncultured Lachnoclostridium sp.
AAGGAGAGGTATGTTCATGAATATTTTATTTTTCTTAACACCAAAGAGTGAAGTAAGCTACATCGTGGAGAACCAGACAATCCGAGAGGCATTAGAAGTACTTGCAGAGCATAAGCATGCAGCGGTTCCAATGATTAGTGAAATGGGAAAATATATTGGAACAATTACTGAAGGGGACATATTAAGAAGATTTTTAGAAGATAGCAATCTGAGTATTGATGAGATGCAACATTTTCCAATCAGGGATATACCTAGAAGAACGGTCAATCGTCCGGTCAGCATTAATGAAGAGGTACAGGATTTGTTTTCAGCAGCAATACTACAGAACTTTGTACCAGTTATTGATGATGACAAGGTATTTATTGGAATTGTAACCAGAAAAGATATTATGCAGTATTGTCAGAAAAAGTTATTTGCTAAGGAAAAATAATATGATATCAATAAGTCTTTGTATGATTGTAAAAAACGAGGAAGCGGTGCTGGCAAGATGTCTTGACAGTATTGCTGACTTAATGGATGAGATTATTATTGTAGATACAGGTTCTACAGATAGAACAAAGGAAATAGCAGCCGGATATACGGATAAAATTTACGATTTTGAATGGATTCAGGATTTTTCAGCAGCAAGGAATTATTCTTTTTCCAAAGCGACCATGGATTATATTTATGTGGCAGATGCAGATGAGGTTATTGATACAGAGAATCATGAGAAGTTTCGCATGTTGAAGGAAGCAATGCTCCCGGAAATCGAAATGGTTCAGATGCTTTACTGTAATCAGCTGGAATTTGGGACTACCTATAATTTTGATGAAGAATACAGACCGAAGCTTTATAAGAGACTTCGTGAATTTGTATGGGTAGAACCAATCCATGAGACAGTTCGTACCTCGCCAATTATTTTTGACAGCGATATCCGTATTGAACATAGACCGTTAAATAGCCATGCAGGAAGAGATTTTGTGGCATTCCAGCGACTTTTTGCAAAGGGTGAGAGATTATCTAAGAAACTACATAATATGTATGCCAGAGAACTGTTTATCGCAGGAGAAGATAAAGATTTTATAGAAGCTTTACCAGTATTTGAACTGACAATGACAGATCCAGACAGAAGTATAGAGGAAGTAAAGGAAGCAGCATGTGTACTGGCAAAAGCATATCGGTTACAAGGTGATGTTGCTAATTTCTTCAAAAATGCCATTAAAGAAGTGGCGACAGAGTCTTCTTCTGAAATCTGCTATGAGCTTGGGGAATATTACATGGTAAAAGAAGATTATATGGAAGCAAGTATTTGGTATTACAATGCGGCTTACGAGACAGGAAGCATTTTAAATCTTCATTGTTCCGGAGACTGGCCGTTGAAAAAATTGGCAGAGTGTTATCGGAAGCTTGGCAATGAAGAAAAGGCACTGGAGTTTGAACAGCAGGCTGAAAATTGGAGTATACAGGGATAATTTGGCACAAAAGTCTGGAAGAGATGAGAATATATGATTAAGTATTTGCTTATGATTGCTGGTATTTTTATGGGCGATCAGTGGATAAAAGAATATATAGAAGAGAATGAAGAGTTGAATGTAAAGAGACCAGTGGCAGGAGGCAGAATTTCCATAACAAAGCACCACAATAAAGGCGCAGCACTTAATTTTATGGAAAAAAAGCCTAATATTATTCTGGGTGTTGCTTGCATTACATTTGTGTATGTGATAATCTTGTTAAAGCAGATATTATCCGAAGAAGGACGTGGAATTACAAAGCTGGGACTTTCCTTAATTACAGGCGGAGGACTTAGCAATTTGTATGACCGTATGAAGCGAGGTTTTGTAGTAGATTACTTTACGGTTAACTATGGAAAGCTTAAAAAGGTGATTTTTAACCTTGCAGATATCTGTATTTTTGCCGGTGGGTTCCTTATGATATTGGAAGCTTTTTGTAGTGGAAGAGGAACAAAATAAGGCAATTGCATATAGTACGATAAAAGATATTTTAGATAAGAGGAAAGGCCCTCTGCTCGCAAAGGGCTCGCATTTTTTTCTATGAAAAACAAGGAGGACAAAAATGGCGAAGGAAAAAAAGACTGACAAGAAGAATGAAAAGAAATGCGGTTGGGAGGTATATTCTGATAAGGAATTAAAAGAACTTGAAGCTCTCAATGCCGGATATAGAGAATTCCTTGATCTTGGAAAAACAGAAAGAGAATGTGTAACAGAGACTGTTAAGCAGGCTAAGGCTGCCGGATATGTGGATTTAAAAGATGTTATCAGTGCCGGTAAGAAATTAAAGGCTGGTGACAAGGTTTATGCTGTATGCATGAACAAGGCGATTGTAATGGTAAATATTGGTACAAAACCATTAGAAACAGGTATGAATATCTTAGGAGCACACATTGACTCCCCAAGATTAGATTTAAAACAGAATCCATTATATGAAGATACTAATTTTGCTTATCTTGATACACATTACTATGGCGGTATCAAGAAATATCAGTGGGTAACAATTCCATTAGCTCTTCATGGTGTGGTTGCAAAGAAAGATGGCACAGTTGTTAATGTTGTAATTGGTGAAGATGAAAATGATCCTGTATTATGTATTACAGATCTTTTGGTTCATCTGGCAGCAGACCAGTTAGGAAAGACAGCAACTAAGGTTATCGAAGGAGAAGCTCTAGATGTTCTCGTAGGTAACAAACCATTAAAGGGTGAAGAAAAGGATGCTGTAAAAGCTAATGTATTAAAATTATTAAAAGATAAATATGACATCGAAGAAGATGATTTTGTATCTGCTGAAATCGAAGTTGTTCCAGCTGGTAAGGCAAGAGAAGCTGGTCTTGACAGAAGTATGATTATGGCATACGGACAGGACGATAGAGTATGTGCCTACACTTCTTTAGTAGCTATGTTAGAAGTGAACAAAGTGGAAAAGACAACCTGCTGTGTACTTGTAGATAAAGAAGAAATCGGAAGCGTTGGTGCAACTGGCATGCAGTCCAAATTCTTCGAAAATACAATGGCAGAAATCTTAGACCGTGTAGAAGGTTACTCAGAACTTAAATTAAGAAGATGCCTTGCTAACTGCAGAATGTTATCTTCTGATGTAAGTGCTGCTTACGATCCATTATTTGCAAGTGCATTTGAAAAGAAAAACAGTGCTTACTTTGGAAAAGGTATTGTATTTAACAAATACACTGGTTCCAGAGGAAAAGGCGGCTCTAATGATGCTAATGCAGAATATGTTGGTGCTTTAAGAAATATCATGGATAAGAATAAGGTTGCATTCCAGACAGCAGAGCTTGGTAAAGTAGACCAGGGTGGCGGTGGAACAATCGCATATATTCTTTCTCTCTACGGTATGGAAGTAATCGACAGTGGTGTTGCAGTTCTTAACATGCATGCACCTTGGGAAATTACAAGCAAGGTTGACGTATACGAAGCTAAAAAGGGTTATGTTGCATTCTTAAAGGAAGCATAGGAATTTATAAAAAAAGAATAAGATAGATATAAAAGATACCTAAAGTCCTTGATTTTAGGTATCTTTTAAATTACAATGG
>CAYTGQ010000183.1:0-3373 GCA_964437345.1 uncultured Lachnoclostridium sp.
ACCGTTCCGCAGCTTATGCAGCACGTTACGTTGCAAAGAACATCGTAGCAGCAGGACTTGCAGACAAATGTGAAATTCAGCTTTCCTATGCAATCGGTGTAGCACAGCCAACATCTGTTATGATTGATACATTTGGAACAGGTAAGATTTCCGATGAAAAATTAATCGAAATCGTTCGCGAAAACTTCGACCTTCGTCCAGCCGGAATCATTAAGATGTTAGACCTTCGTCGTCCAATCTATAAACAGACAGCTGCTTATGGACACTTTGGAAGAAATGATTTAGATTTACCTTGGGAAAAACTTGATAAGGTAGAGACATTGAAGAAATATCTGTAAATTGCAGGTTGTCGAGATAACGAGGAATGCAAGAAGGAGTGTAAATAGAACTGTGCAAGCTTGTTTGCAAACAGTACTATTTACACTCCTTCTTATAGTCCGACAGGACGCAGCGAGATGTAGCAACGCGAAATCGAGCTGGCATGACGAGTGAGCAGATGGGCAAAACGAGCTAACACCCTCATTTATCCTGCTTTTCTATAATTTTCGTATTCCATTAGGGTCATTTTCAAAACGTTATTCCTACTTATTTCTTAATTTTTGTGTTCCAGTAGGGTTATTCTCAAAATACCACTCCTACCTATTTCTTAATTTCATGTTCTAGTAGGGCTACTTACATAAAATCGACTCGCTTTTCATTCAAATAAGGCAGGTGCATAGATTTTTTGTTACCTCGACAAACTGCCATTTATCCTTCGTTAGTGAAATACATATTCGCAATCTATCTGATCTTTTTCATACCTACACTCGATTATTTCAGCATATGCCATCTTTTCGATGTATGCCAATGTCCTAAAAGCCATTCCATGTCCTACCATAATTACTTTTTCGTATTCTACATATTTATCAGCAACTCTTTTTATCCTTTCTCTTAAAGATGATAATGTCTCCCATCTCATTTGTTTGTTATCAGGATATATACCCTTATATGTATTAAATTCTTTAGATAACAGCATTGCTTCTTCTCCAGATGATAATAAGTTTGTTTTATCTGCAATCCACTCATGTAATTCTGGTTCTATAATTATCTCTTTATCTATTTTTCTGGAAATAATTGCTGCTGTTTGCAATGCTCTTGTATATGGAGAACTGATAATAATATCAGCATCTAATAATCTTTTATCCTCTGCCACTATTTCTACTTGCTGAACTCCTCTTTCAGATAATGGAGCAAAGCTTCGTCCAAAACCATAAAAACCTATATTTGCAACCGCTTCATAATCGGGTTCACCATGTCGTACAAGATAATATAACGCCATCTCTATCTCTCCTCCAACTCAAATACTGCTATATCTCTATAAGGATTTGTCTTTGCAAGCCCGATTTTTGTAATGCTTCCTACAAATGGTGTGAACTGTTTTTGCAAGGTTTCAAATGCTATCTGCATTTCTTTTTGTAACAGTTTCTTTCCTACTGTTGTATGTGGTAACCATTGGAATGGACGGTAATATTTACTAATTGAGATATCCTCTATATTTAACAGGCTATTATAAACTGTTGTGGAAATCCCATGTAAATATTCGTCTAACACTGGTGCCAGGTATATTACATACGGCAGAAATGCACCAATGGATACCCATTGTATATCACCTTGTCTTAAATGCTTTACACATTCTTCTAAGCAGTTGATTATCTTATTCTCACATTTTGCTTCAAAAGAAGATATCGTAATATGTGGTGGTACATCCCTATCTAACATATAGGTATTTCCAGTGTTTCTAGCAATCTGCTTTATAAGGTTCTGTATTGTCTTATTCGTTGCTTCATCAAAATATATAGAAATTAAATACATTACTTTTTATCTCCGTTTTCTCTAAGATAGTACAGAAAGAGAATGAAATTCTATACTTATGCAAAAATTTCATTCTCTTTTCTAAATTCTTAATATTTTAAATTTCCCCTCTACGCATACCCATTAACCCAGATATTGCTTTCTGCTGCACTGGCTGCAGAGCAGGCTGCAAAAACGCCTTCCTCCAAGCTTCTGAATTCTGCATATTCTACGATTCCAACACGAATCTGGTATTTATCTACCTGACGCATCTCTGCCATTTTAAGAATTTTCCTTCCGGCAAGAACTGCATTTTCTTTTGTTGTTTCTGTCAACAGACAGATAATCTGATTATTCTCCAGATGTCCGGCTAAATCACTTTTTCGGATAGAGTTCTTTACCACATTGGCAAGATTACAGATACATGCCGCTTCCTTTTCCGGTACAAGAGGTTTAATCTGTAACACCAGCAGTGAAAAACGATTGCCATAACGTCCGCTTCGATAAGCTTCTCGTTCTGCTTCCTCCATAAATCCTTTACGGCTTAACAAACCGGTTAATGCATCCTGTCTGCCAACCGCACTCTTATATAACATCATTGGGTCATAATTCTTCTTACGGTCTGCTAGTAATTTAAATTTAAGCGTTGCCTGCTTTACCGATAATACTCCCAGACAAACTTTCCAGGAAACGCCATCGAAAGCTGCATATTTATGTAAGGTTTCTGTTGAACTTTGTGCAGTTGCTGCGTCCATATCTGTTACGGTTACTTTGAATTCAGCAATTCTCTGATACACTACATCTTCTATACGGCAGTTCATATAGCTTTTGTAGAATACAATTTTGTAATCCTGCATTTCATAGCACTGGTTAACAGACTCTCTCCATTCCTTGAATTCATAAGACGTAACACGTTCTCTGTCCTCTTCTGTTAATTTCAGATAAGCACTGTCCCAATTACGAGTCTTCAATGCATGGAAGAAATCATCCATAACATCAGCGGCAGAATAAAAGCCGTTATCTCCTCTGCGGGTACGAAACTGCTCCATTGACTGTACATACTGATTTCTTGGCGAAAAGTATTCCAGCCACTGTCTATGATATGCACTTCTTTTTGTTGTATCAGATAAGGTATGATAAGCCTCATTAATCGCCATCATTCTGGCATCTTCATTTCGGTTATTGCTGTTATCCGGATGATAAATGGCAGACAGTCTTCGATACGCCGCCTTAATTACTTCTGGTGCCGCCTCAGGGTCTACCTGCAATATTTTATAATAATCAGGAAATTTCTTAACTGCCATAGAAACCTCACTCTTTCCAAAATGCATTTTCACACTTCATGTATCAAACTTCTCATTCTCACAAATAAAGAAGTCTAGTTATAAATATTATAGCACCTAATAGCTATGCTATGCAAGACTTTATAACACTTGAGCTTTCGTATTTTATTAACTTCCCAAAATAAGAGTTACGCGAAAACATTTTTATATGATTTTTCATCACTGCATTTATAATAAACAAGCCTTGTGGTGTTAAATTT
>CAYTGQ010000184.1:0-3367 GCA_964437345.1 uncultured Lachnoclostridium sp.
GCGGAGCAAAGGCATCGAAAGACGAAGTCTTGAGATGACCGCTTATCTGAATGGTAAGTTGGAACAAAAGATAGTCTGAATATTCAGTGTGTAATTTTGAAGGTATCAACCTTTTTAGATACCCAGTAATGAAATTCACGTACCAATTGGTAATCGTGAATTTTCCGTTACTAAGAATTAATTAAATATGGCTCCTTGGTCAAGCGGTTAAGACATCGCCCTTTCACGGCGGTAACACGGGTTCGATTCCCGTAGGAGTCACTCCATGGCGACATAGCCAAGCGGTAAGGCACGGGTCTGCAACACCCTGATCACCAGTTCAAATCTGGTTGTCGCCTGATTAAAAAGGAACTAACACATAAGTGTTGGTTCTTTTTTGTTATATATAAAAGCTGGTCAAATACTTTCTATTGTTGTAAAATCCGGTAAAAGAAGCTATAATAAAAATAGATATGCATTACAATTTAGAGAATATTATGATATTTAGAGAAGGTAAAGGGGAAGGGTTTATGGATTTAAGAAGTTTGGAGTTACTAGCAAGACAGTATCCTAATATACAGGCTGCGACTGCAGAAGTAATTAATTTGAATGCAATTAAATGCCTGCCAAAGGGAACTGAATACTTCTTCAGTGACTTACACGGCGAATACGAAGGATTTATACATTTACTCAGAAGTGCATCTGGAGTAATTCGTGCAAAGATTGAAGATTTATATGGCTGTACTATTTCAAAAGAAGAAAGAGAGAATCTGGCAGAACTGATTTATCATCCGGAAAAAGTGTTAAAGAATAGTGAGCGTTCTGAAAAAGAAGATAAAGAATGGCAGACTATTATGATTTATCGTCTGGTTAAAGTATGTAAGGAATGCTCTACTAAATATACACGTTCTAAAGTGCGTAAGAAAATGCCAAAGGAATATGCGTATATTATTGATGAGCTACTTCATGCAGATGTTGACATTGATAAAGAACATTACTATCAGGAGATTATCCGTTCTATTATTGAAACGGAAAGTGGTCCTAAGTTTATCACTGCCATTTGTTCTTTAATAAAAGACCTTTGCGTTGACCGTCTGCATATTATCGGGGATATTTATGACAGAGGACCAAGACCGGATATTATCATTAATGAAATGATGCGTTTTCGTGATGTAGATATTCAGTGGGGAAATCATGATATTTCTTGGATGGGTGCTGCCTGTGGTAATCGTGCTTTGGTTGCCAATGTAGTACGAATGGCAATTCATTATAATAACTTTGATTTGATTGAAGACGGATACGGAATTAGTCTTCGTTCTTTGGCAACATTTGCAACAGAGGTTTATGGAGATGATGATTGTACGCTTTTCATTCCAAATGTGTGGGATGAGAATGAGTATGCACCAGTTTCTCTGGAATTAGCTGCAAAAATGCATAAAGCAATTACTATCATGCAGTTTAAGCTGGAAGAACAGTTAATCCAGAAGCATCCGGCATATCATATGGAAGACAGATTATGTCTTTTGAATGTAGATTATGAAAA
Organism: uncultured Lachnoclostridium sp.; assembly: GCA_964437345.1. Taxonomy (GTDB): domain Bacteria; phylum Bacillota; class Clostridia; order Lachnospirales; family Lachnospiraceae; genus CAYTGQ01. The sequence continues at coordinate 1,523 of CAYTGQ010000184.1, forward strand.
AGGTGTATATTGTTGTGATGGTAAGGAATATCCTTTAAGAGATACTAACTTCCCTACTATTGATCCGAAGGACCCATTAAAACTGAGCAAAGGGGAAGAAGAGATTATTTCTATTTTGGAAAAAGCCTTTGAACATAGTAAGGAATTACATAGAGAAATGAGATATATTTATTCTCATGGTGCTATGTATAAGTGTGTTAATAATAATCTGTTGTTCCATGGTTGCATTCCAATGACAAAAGATGGTGAGTTTGATACACTTCACATTGGCGGTCAGCCTTATTCTGGTAAAGCTTTGATGGATAAGATTAATGGAATGGTAAACCGTGCTTATTTTTCACAGGTATGGGACGCAGAAAAGCATCGTGCTGTTGATTTTATGTGGTATTTATGGTGTGGCTGTCAGTCTCCATTATTTGGTAAGAACAAGATGTCTACTTTTGAACAGTATTATGTGGATGACAAGAAACTGAAGGTAGAACTTTACAATCCATATTATGAGCTGAGTAAAAAGGAAGAAATCTGTGATAAGATATTAGAGGAATTTGGACTGGGTGGTCCTAACTCTCATATTATCAATGGTCACGTGCCGGTAAAAATTAAAGATGGAGAAAGTCCAATTAAAGGTAATGGTAAGCTTTTTGTCATTGATGGTGGTATTTCCAAGGCATATCAGTCTAAGACTGGAATTGCAGGATATACATTGATTTATAATTCCCGTACATTGAGTCTTGCTGAACACAGACCATATTCCGAACATGTTCAGATGCCAAAGGTAAAGGTTATAGAAACGATGAATCCGCGTGTTATGGTAGGTGATACTGATATTGGAAAGGAACTTACTAAGCAGACAGAAGAATTAAAGGAACTGATAAATGCTTATAAACGTGGTATTTTAGTGGAAAAGCATGATGAAAATTAGTTATATTGGCCATAGTGGTTTTTTGGTGGAACTGGCAAAGTGTTATCTGCTTTTTGATTACTATGAAAGTGAGCTGCCACAAAGAAATTTGGAGAAACCATTGTTTCTGTTTGCCAGTCACTTTCATGGAGACCATTTCAATCCGCAAGTATTTGAACTATTAAAGGAACAGAAATGTGTATATGGAATTTTCGATAAAGGAATCTTTAAAGGCAGAACTCCTGACAATATGGAACGTTGGTTTGTGAAGCATAGCCAGACCTATGAGCTTCCATTAAGTGTGAAAGTGGAAACCTTGAAATCTACGGATGCAGGAGTTGCATTTCTTGTAACAGTAGGAGATAAAGTTATCTATCATGGTGGAGATTTAAATGATTGGTATTGGGAGGGTGAAACAGAGGCAGATAATCATAGGATGACAGAAAAATATCGAAAAGAAATCGATAAACTGACAGACAGGAAGATAGATGTAGCCTTTGTCCCACTGGATCCAAGACAGGAAGAATATTATGCAAGAGGCATGGCATATTTTCTGGAAACAACTAAAGCAGAGAAAATAATACCAATGCATTTTTGGAAACAGCCAGAGATAATCAATAAGTTTTTAGAAGAATATCCACAGTTTAAAGACAGGGTAATTGCTCTGAGTAAGTCTTTAGATTATGTAACATTTTAATTTAATAGAGAATGCATATTTTAGAATATGCAGTAATATAATAATAACAGATAAATCGTTAGTACGGTTTATCTGTTATTTGTAGTATAGGGGAGTATCCCCTGTATTATTTTAATGTAAGGCGACATAGCCAAGGGGTAAGGCAAGGGTCTGCAAAATCCTCACCGCCAGTTCGAATCTGGCTGTCGCCTATATTTTTTATAATAACTAGATACCAGATTCGAACTTTTCGAACTCTGGCTGTCGC
>CAYTGQ010000185.1:0-3354 GCA_964437345.1 uncultured Lachnoclostridium sp.
CCGGGTATCGGAACTATGACACAGTATCTTTGTGAAAATGCAAGAGAAGTAGTTGCAGTAGAAATTGATAAGAATTTAATTCCAATCCTTGAGGATACGTTATCGGAATATGATAATGTATCTGTCATTAACGAGGATATTTTAAAGGTTGATTTGAATAAATTGGCACAGGAGAAAAATGGCGGCAAGCCGATTAAGGTAGTTGCCAATCTCCCTTATTATATCACAACTCCAATTATTATGGGATTGTTTGAAAGTCATGTACCAGTAGCCAGCATAACGGTTATGGTTCAGAAGGAAGTGGCAGACCGTATGCAGGTAGGTCCTGGAACAAAAGATTATGGTGCATTATCACTGGCAGTTCAATATTATGCAAAACCGGAAATCGTGGCAAATGTACCACCAAACTGCTTTATGCCAAGACCAAAGGTTGGTTCTGCAGTTATCCGCCTGACTTGTCACGAAGAACCACCAGTTAAGGTCGAGGATGAAAAGCTTATGTTCCGTATAATCAGAGCTTCCTTCAATCAGAGGAGAAAAACTCTGGTAAACGGACTTAATAATTCATCTGAAATTAGTCTGCCAAAAGAAGTAATTGCACAGGCAATTGAAGAAATGGAACTTTCTCCGTCTGTCAGAGGAGAAGCACTTACATTGGAACAATTTGCCCAGCTAAGTAATATCATTAAACAGAAATTTAATGCATGAGTAAGTGTGCAGGGAATAGAAAAATAGTGTGGCAAAACAGGCTTTGAGAGTGGAAATGGGACAAAAGAAGGGTATTTAATGGCAGGAAGGTCAAAACAGACAGAGCAGAAAAAACGATCATATGACACAAAAAAAGTTAATAAAAAAACAACTCCGCGGAAGTACTGGATTAAGCTGATTTTTAAGCTGGTGCTTCTGCTGTTTTTGATTACCCTTTTTCTTGTGGGAGCCTCTCTTTATATGACTTATGGTAAACAGCTTTTGCAGTGGCAGCAGGATGCCAAGGCACTGATTTATGCTTCTACAACAGCAACCTTTCGTCAGACAGAAACCAGTGTGGTTTATGATACTAATGGTAAGCAGATTGCGACATTGAAGGGTGAAAAAGACGTTTACTATATTGAGTATGAAGATATTCCAGACTATGCAAAGGAAGCAATGATTTCCATTGAAGATAAAAAGTTTGAAAGTCATCCGGGAATTGATTTAAAAGCAATTGTACGTGCTTTGTTAGCTTACATAGAAAATAAAGGTGAAATTACTCAGGGAGCAAGTACCATTACTCAACAGCTAAGCCGTAATATTTTCTTAACCCATGAGGTAAGCTGGGAACGAAAAATAAAAGAAATGTTTATTGCTCTGGAAATAGAGAATAAATATACCAAAGAACAGATTATGGAATTTTACCTGAATAATATTTACTTTGGCAATGGGTATTATGGAATTCAGGCAGCAAGTAAGGGATATTTCAGCAGGGAGGTAGAAAAGCTTAGTTTGGGAGAAATTGCTTTTTTATGTGCGATTCCAAACAATCCGACTCTTTATGATCCAATTGATAATTATGATAATACAATTCAGCGTAAAAATCGAATTATCAACCAGATGTATGAAGACGGAAAGCTGACCCTGGAGGAAAAAAATGATGCAATTTATGAAGAAATTGAATTAAAGGTTAAGAAGACAAAAAAGAAAAACTATGTAGAAACTTATGTATACCACTGTGCGATTAAAGCATTAATGGAAAAACGAGGATTTAATTTCCGTTATGTATTTACGGATGAAGAAGAACAGGCAGAATATCAGGAAGCTTATGATGAAATGTATACCATTTGTCAGCAGTCTTTATACAGTGCAGGATATCGAATTTACACATCCATAGATATGGATATCCAGTCACAGCTTCAGGATTCTGTAGATGAGGCTTTAAAGGACTTTAAAGAAAAAAATAGCGAAGGTATCTATACTCTTCAAGGAGCAGCAACCACCATTGACAATAAAACAGGAAGGGTAGTTGCCATTGTAGGCGGGCGTACACAGAAAACAACAGGATACACATTGAATCGTGCATATCAAAGCTATCGTCAGCCGGGAAGCTCGATTAAACCCTTGATTGTGTATACTCCGGCTTTTGAAAGAGGTTATACACCAGATACTATCGTAGATGATGCACCGTTTAAAGACGGACCCAAAAATGCCAATAACAAATACGCTGGTAAGATAACTGTAAGAAGTGCCGTGGAAAGTTCAAAAAATACTATTGCATGGAAGATATATCAAGAACTGTCGCCAGCGGTAGGACTTCAATATCTGTTAAATATGAATTTTGCCAGAATTGATGATAATGACTATTATCCGGCAACCTCATTAGGTGGTTTTACAAATGGTGTCAGCACAGTGGAAATGGCATCTGCTTTTGCTACACTGGAAAATGACGGTATTTACAGAGAGCCAAACTGTATTGTGAAAATTATGGATTCCAATGGTCTGACTATTGTAGAAAAAGAAACAGCCAGCTGGATTGTATATGAGAAAAATGCAGCCAGAATGATGACAGATGTATTGCAGGGTGTATTTACAAGAGGAACAGGAAGGGGACTTGGGCTCTCTAATATGGCAGCAGCCGGAAAAACAGGAACTACCGATGATAAAAAAGACGGCTGGTTTGTAGGTTATACACCATATTATACAACCAGTGTATGGGTAGGATATGATATTCCTAAGACGCTGAACAGCCTGTCTGGTGCTTCCTATCCGGGGAAAATCTGGCATAATTTCATGGAAGAGTTACATGAAGGTTTAAAATATAAAAAATTTGCCCAATATGAAGAAGAAGAAACACAAGTACAAAAACCAGTAAAACAGGACAAAGTAGAAAGCGTAAGAGAAGAGGACGTGATTGATAATGTACCAGCTACGTTTGAAGACGAAGACCAAACAGAATTTGATGAATTTTCTGATGACTTTGAAGAAGATATGGAATTCGACGACGAGGAAGAGGATTTCATCGATGATGAAGAATATTACGATGATGAGGAATTTTTTGACGAAGAATTCGAGGACGTAAACGAAGATGTTTCTACAGAAGATGAACAGTCGGTAACGGGAAGTGAAACAGAAAGCGGAGGAGAAGCTGACAGCAGTTCTGAAACAGTTCCAGATGGTGGTTTGGAGGACCCGGAGGCTGGCGGCTGGGCAACAACAGAATAATTTTAAGTTATGAAGAACAATAAAAAGCAGCTACACCTGCCTGGTGTGGCTGCTTTTTCATTCGATTATATCATTGCATAATATTTGTTACATAGCAGATAATACCTGAATTGCCTTGTCCTTTACAATAATTTCAAAATGTTCCTGATAATAGGCAGG
>CAYTGQ010000186.1:0-3353 GCA_964437345.1 uncultured Lachnoclostridium sp.
GAAAACGTTCTTAAAAATCAAAATTCCTTCATAACCTAAATCTATGAAATTCCCAATATCTTATCTAGTGCGACAAACCTGCAAAATAACCCCCTCTATTTCGCAGTATTTTCCCTACACATATAAGAATGGATATGATAATCTTAAAGTATCAAAAATCTTCCGTTTAGCCACAAAGATATTACAATAAGACAATTTGCTTTTTCGTTGTAAAACTGGTAAACTGTAAGATAATAAAAACTATAGAGGGGAAATCATATGATACTACAATACAAATGCCCCGGCTGTGGGGCCGATATGGTATTTGATGCTGAAAGCGGAACTCTCTCCTGTGAAAGTTGCGGCAATTCCATGGCAGTAGAGGAATATCCTGTTGCTGACTTTGAAGAATTTGAGGAAATGACTCAGACCACAACTTTTGGAGATAATGAAGCTTCTCAATATCAATGCAAGAACTGTGGTGCCATTCTGATTACAGAAGCAGACACAACTGCTACTACATGTAGCTTCTGTGGTGCACCGATGATTTTATCTGATCGACTTTCCGGACAGATGGCTCCTGCAAAGGTAATTCCTTTTAAAATTTCCAAGGAGCAGGCACAGGAAGCTTTCCGCAAATGGTGCCGCGGTGGTCTCCTTACTCCAAAAGGATTTATGAGTGCAGAAAGAATTAAGAGTATTACCGGTATATATGTTCCATTCTGGCTTTATGACCTGAATGGAAGAGGGGAAGCTGATGCTGACTGTACGAGAGTCCGTACTTACAGCGACAGCAAGTACATTTATACCGAAACCAAACACTACCACGTATATCGAAAGGTTGATTTGGATTTCTTAAAGATTCCTGCTGATGCTTCAGAGAAAATGAACGATGACCTGATGGATCGCTTGGAACCATTTAACTATAATGAATTAAAGGATTTCAATACTCCTTATCTTGCCGGATACATAGCTGAAAAATATAATTATACAGATAAAGATTTATTTGCCCGCGTGAAAAAGCGTGCAGAACGATATGTAGATGATTATATCCAGTCTACCATTCATGGATATTCCACTACAACATTCCGCCGCAAATGGACCGATGTAAAACAGAGAAATGCTGTCTATACACTTTTACCTGTCTGGATGATTTGCTATGATTATAAACAATCCGAGCACATCTTTGCTATGAACGGACAGACCGGAAAAGTAGTCGGAAAGCCACCTATCAGTAAAGGCAAGGTTTTCGGCTGGTTTGCAGGTATCACCGCTGCTGTATTTACTGTTCTCGAATTAATTACTGTAGTAGGAGGTGGTCTGTTATGATAAAGAAGCTTTTGAAATCAAGAACTTTCCCTGCTGCTTTCCTATTTGTATTTGCAATGGTACTGTGCCTTGCCTTTCATTCGGCAAATGCATACGCTGCCGGAACAGAACATGTAGTTAAATTCACTGCTGCCGATATCAACCATGTACAGGACTTGGCTGATATTTTAACTGATAAAGAAGAGACAGCACTTCGTGAAGAATGTATTTCTATCGGAGAACTGAACGAAATTGATATTTTCATTCTGACAACAGATTATACTTCTGGTACACGCAAGCTTTACCTGGAAGATTTCTACGATGCCCATGACGACATCCTTAGCGATGCTGTTCTTGTACTTGTTGATATGGACCCAGATAACCGCGGTGTAGAAATTCAGGGCTATGGACAATGCGAATTTTCCATCAGTGACGACAGAATTGAACGAATTTTAGACGAAATCGTTCCTTACCTGTCTGATGGCGATTACTACGAAGCATTTTCTTCCTATATTAATGAGGTAGATTATTATATGTCCATAGAAGCTACCAGCAACTATGTTCATACGGAACAGGACAACTTGAATTATAATGAAAATTATTACGAAGAAGCACATCCTGATAAAGGTGAACTTCTGAAAAAGAAAACGTTACTCAATCTTTTAATTGCTGTAATTGTCGGTGTAGCTTCTGTATCTGTTATGCTGATTAATTCAAAAGGAAAAATTACAGTAAGCAGCAATACTTATAGGGACCAAAAGAATTCAAGATTACTTGGACACTGGGACCGATATATCAGAACAACGACAACCCGCACACGCAAGCCAGAAAACAACAACCACTTTCATGGTGGCGGAGGAAGCTTTGGCGGCGGTGGAATTTCCGGCGGTGGTCACTCTCATTCCGGTGGCGGAAGAGGCTTTTAAGAACTTAAAACAATTAGATTTTTTACTATATTAAATTAGTATGAGAATGCAAGACATTCTCAGAATGGAGGATAACTATTATGGGACTTTTTTCAGGACAATTTGCAAACGTAGTAGAATGGGAAGAATGGAATGAAAATACAATCTTCTGGAAATGGACAAATCGAGAAATCAAAAAAGGAAGTAAATTAATCATTCGTCCAGGACAGGATGCGATTTTCCTTAACAATGGTAAAATCGAAGGTATTTTCAAGGACGATGGTGAATATGACATCGAATCTGAAATTATTCCTTTCCTTTCTACTTTGAAAGGATTTAAATTCGGCTTCAACAGTGGTATGCGTGCCGAGGTACTTTTCGTAAACACAAAGGAATTCATGGTAAAATGGGGAACTAAAGGCCCTATTACTATCCCTGCTCCTAACCTTCCAGGCGGTATGCCAATTCGTGCTAACGGAACATTTACTTTTAAAGTAAACGATTATATCACTTTAATCGACAAGATTGCTGGAACAAAGAGTGTTTATACAGTAGAAAATGTAAAACAACGTATTACTTCTGTTTTGGACCAGCTTCTGATGAAATGGATTAGCAAGGAAGGCAAAGATATGTTCAACCTTCAGGCTAATGCTTATGATATTTCCAAAGGTATTCTGGATGATTTAAACAGCGAAATCATCGAAACAGGCCTTGCAATCACTGGATTTAACGTAATGAGCTTCAACTATCCAGAAGAAATTCAGAAAATGCTTGAAAAAACTGCATCTCACAGCATGGTTGGCGACATGGACAAATACACTCAGGTTTCTATGGTAGATGCTATGGCTTCCGGCAAATCTCAGGGTGGCGGAACTGCCTCTGATATGGCTGGCATGATGATGGGCATGAAGATGGCTGAAAAGATGATGAACAGCATGGATAATATGGGTTCTTCCAATAACAATGGTAACACTGGTTTTGGTGGCGGTACCCCAGCATCTGACGGAACAAAACCTAACTTCTGTCCTAACTGTGGTACAAAGACAGGCGGAGCTAATTTCTGCTCTAACTGCGGACAGAAGCTGTAAATTCAAAAATTGTTCTGTTTTATCGCAAATGAATCAAATATAATTTAACGGCACTTCACATTTTGAAGTGCCG
>CAYTGQ010000187.1:0-2095 GCA_964437345.1 uncultured Lachnoclostridium sp.
TTGTATATTACATAATTTACAACTCCACTACCTGTCATCTGGTAAATATCTACAGAGGATGATTCTAATCTATAACCATATCTCTCAACAAGGTTGCCTTCTGCATCTAATACTACATAGAAGCCTGTTGCTGATTTACCATATTCGCTTTCGCCTGCTGGAATCCATTCTACTGTCTGACCAGCTGCAAGTTCCTTTTCAATAATCAATTTTGCTGCCGCAAGAGCTGCTGCATCTTTGTCTTCCTGAGATGCTTCCTCATCTTTAAGTGTATCACGATATTCGTTTAATACTTCTTCATAAGCTTTTGCGTCTTCTGTTTCATAAGCCGCCTTTGTGTCTTCTGCTTTATCTTTTTCAGTTTCTGCTGTATTCATTGTTTCTTCAGCAGATTCCATAGCTGCTTCTAACTCAGTAATATATGCTTCAAAGTTTGCAAAGTAATCTTCTTCAAATTCATATCCAAGTTCTTCACATTTAGCCTGCTCATCTGCGTATGCCGCTTTTGCTGCTTCAAGAGCTGCCTGTGTTGCTTCGTATTCAGCATACAATGATTCTAATGCTTCTTCTTTTGCCTGTGCATCTTCAATTGCTTCATAGAAGTTATTTGCTGCTTCTACAAATGAATCATATTTCTCTTTAAATTCATCAATTGCTGCATTGAATTCTTCGTTTTCTGTTTCAACGTTTTCAATAGCGTTGTCTAAGTTTTCCTTGCTTTCTTCAAGTTTACCCTGTGCTTCCTCCAATGCTGCATCTGTCTTATCTTCAAACTCTGATACTCTGTCAGAAACTTTATTTAAAAGTCCCTGAACTTCTGTTATATGATCATTTGCTGCTTTTGCTACTTCTTCTGCTTTTGCTAACTTAGCTTTTGCTGCTTCTAATTTAGCAGCCGCTTCTTCTGCTGCCTCTTCTGAAATAGCTTTTGCTGCTTCGTATTCAGCCTGTGCCTCATCAAGATTTTCTTTTGCTATTCCCAATGCTTCTTCTGCTTCTGCATATGCAGCTTTTGCTGTCTGCTCAGCTACTGTAAGTTCCTCAACCGCTGCTTTTGCATCTTCACTGGAAACAAACTCCATTCCATCAATATTACCATATATATCTTCTGCTTCAGCAACAACATCTTTTACTTCTTCAATTTTTTCTTCTGCTTTATCCATCTCGCTTGTTGCCGCATCTGTTTCTTCGGAATCTAAAAGAGCTTCCTCTTCGATTTTTTCTTCAGCATCTTCAATTACACCAATGATTTTATCTTCACCAGCTACTGTGACAATAACACCTTGCACTGTGTCTGAAACATCTCCGCCGTATGGTAATGAAGCAATTATTTCTTCAACATCTGCATCAAAACTTTCTAAATTAATATCTTCTGATAATGTTTCTGCTGCATATACAACAGGTGTTCCAGCTGCTGCAATATTACCAAATGTTAAAGTTGCTGCCAATGTTCCAGCCGCCACTTTAGTTGCTAATCTCTTTGCATTCTTTCTCTGCTGATTCATTTTTCTTTCTCCTTTTAATTAAGCTAATTTCTCTTATCATACAAAAAAGGCTCTCCCAAGCCCTTTTTCCCTTATCTCTGTAGGTAGTATATCCTATTTTGGTTACACTTATGGTTACATTTCCCATTTTTACTTGCATTTCTTTTGATTCATTCACTTATTCAACATATTTTATTACATATACTGTAATTTTCATAAGAAAGATTTTCGCTTGCAAAAATCTAGCGCCGAGCGCGGTCGCTTTTGCGACATATTCTCTATGTGCAAGTGCACCTCCACACGGAGCGTTTTTTGCTTTATATGACGAACTTAGTGTCTAAAGTAAAAAATAGAACAGAAGTAATTACTACTTCTGCCCTTCTGATTTTTGCTCTCTATTTATTCTGGCTAATTTGCTTATATACCTCATCACAATCAAACCCATCTCCCATTGCTTTTACTGCTTCATAAATAGGTCTAATCGCTGCTATCTCCCCTTCCAACTCATCTACAATCACTTCTAATACTTTCCCTTTTTGAACCTTTTTATAGACCATTTCTATTATATTCTTCAGACGTCCCTCTGCTCGTCCTTCTGCTCGGCCTTCTGC
>CAYTGQ010000187.1:2195-3299 GCA_964437345.1 uncultured Lachnoclostridium sp.
CCTTCTGCTCGACCTTCTGCTCGACCTTCTGCAAGTCCTTCTCTTCGGGCTATTCGGCGTTCTGCCTTTTTCATTAATTCCATTTCTCGTTCTTCGTCATATTCAAAAATACACACTGCTCTCGCCTCCGCTCTGTATTTTATCAAAAAATCTCTTAAAACATTTTCTTTTATACATTCATCGATCGCACGATCTACTGCATCTTCTAAATCCATCACTTTAGTATATTCTCTCACTTTGTTAACATAAAGGGAATATTCTTTTAATGTCTGACATGCTTCTAAAAGCTCTGCATTGTACCCTACATTGACATTTAATACTGTCACTTTTAATTCCAGCTCTGCTTCTTCTGGCATTATTGCATACACATCTGACAAATTCAATACCTGCTTTTCGGGCTGCTTTGCCGTCCCATTGTAAAACACAATAAATCTAGGTGTCGGTAATTTTATCAACTCAGCTGAATACAAAGATTCTTCTGCTACAAGCTTACGATACTCTTTCGCCACATAAATTAAGTCTCGTAATGGCATATTAGGATTAATTGTTGATTGATGCTCGTAAATACTTAAAATATCATCAATTACAAATGCTAAATCATTTTTCATATTCATGTAAATAGCATTCTCCAGTGTTACAATCTCCAAATCATCCGAATTCGTATAATTACTCTTATTCACAGCATTATACAGGCTTAAAAGCTTATCCTTTTCTCTAAAAATCATTCGGAACAATTTGTCCTTATACTTTTTGTTCACTACAATATTTTCCATACGTACTCCTCCTTATACCGCAGGAGTCCCTACATCCCAAAATCTCCTGCTTTGTCTGAAATAATTGATAAAGCATAGACTTTCTGAAATGTATATATAGATTATATAGACCGCTTTTACAAGCAAGATAAGTAGAAATGTATGCTTTTACTTACTATAACACACCGTTTTCAAAAACACAATTTGTAAAAATGACGATTTTAGTCTCCGTTTTTCGTCATTTTTACCAAAAATCAAGGTATTTCTTTTAAGTTGTACTTGTACTGTAAACTTTTATAAATTGCGGTTTGTCGCACTAACGATAATAATTAGGCAGTCTGGAAATATATAT
>CAYTGQ010000188.1:0-3238 GCA_964437345.1 uncultured Lachnoclostridium sp.
GAATGTACAGAAGTAGGTATGTATCTTGCAATGGCAAGATACATACCTACTTCTGTACATTCTCCCATGTAGTTTGCTCTTAAATCTTCAATGATATCTTCTCTAGCGCCCTGAGCTACACCTACTACATGTTCAGCTGCCCATACTTTTTCTTCGCCCTGTTCTGTAAACTTAGAAGCTGGAACCTTGCACTGTGGGCAAAATTCTGGTGCTTCATCTCCTTCGTGAACGTAACCGCATACCTGACATACAAATTTTTTCATAGTGATAATCTCCTTTTCTGTGTGATATATGTGTGTGATTTGTAACTACTCCCTATCAAGCAAATTCATCAGAATATGTGCTGAATAGTTACTATAATTTTATGTTTTTCTTTTCAATAATAGTAATCATTACTGATATTGATATTATATATTGCATTTTTTAGATTGTCAATACTTTTTTGATAATTATTATCATTTTTATCAATCTAACCACTAGCGAAACCTATTGACATTTAATGTCTTTCTTTACATTCCGGACATACACCATAAAAGTAAGTTGTACTTCCCTCTATCTCTCCTGCAAATCCTGCACCTGCAATTGTATTAATATGTGAAATCGATTCCATTTCTAAATCCAACACACAATTACACTTCTTACAGATAAAATGATAATGGTTGGAAGTATCGTAATCAAAGCGGTCTATTCCATTTCCACAGGATATTTTCTGTGCTTCCCCCTGCTCTACTAAAAGGTTCAAATTACGATATACCGTTCCTAAACTAATATTAGGATACTCTTCCCTGATTGCCTGATATACCATATCTGCAGTAGGATGACTTTTGGTACCTGCAAGATACTGGCGGATAGATTCACGCTGTCGGCTGTATTTCATTGTCGCCATAGTAGACCTCCTTTTAATAAATATATTAGTAATAATTACTATTATTATATTTTATCTCATATAAAAATGCAAGTCTTTTTTGTAATCCAATACATCAAAGTATCATCACCCTTCATAAATTACTTTATCATTCAAAAAAAGGACCGTTGCTATCCAACAGTCCTCATCCCTTGTTATCTATTGTTTATTTATTACTTTTCAACCATTCTATTGCAACATGTGCATAAGCTGCTGCTCCTGCTGGAAGTGCCTCATCAGAAAATCTTGCCATTGGATGATGCTGTGGATAAATATATCCATCTTCTGGCTTACCTGCTGCAAGACCAAGGAATACGCTTGGCACCTCATTCGCCACATACGAGAAGTCCTCAGAACCCATAGCCATAAATCCCTGACCCATATCATCGAAATCAACAATGGTTACACCCTCTAATGTCTTTAAGGTTTCCTTTACCTGATTATAAACATCTGTATTGTGATAAAGAACTGGACAACCGCTTCCATATTCTACACTTGCCTCTGCACCAAATGTAGTTGCAATACCGCTTACAATGGCATTCATTCTTTCTTTCACCATAGCACGGGTTTCGTTTTTCATAGTACGGATTGTACCTGTCATATAGGCTTCGTTCGGAATAACATTTGATGTATGTCCACCATGCATCTGACCAATTGTTAAAACAATATTATCAGCTGGATCCATTTCACGTGAATTGATTGTCTGTAATGCAGTATGAATATGAGCCATTACATTTAATGGGTCAATGCCAGTATTAGGCGAAGCTCCATGACAGCCTTTTCCAGTAATATTAATTGTAAACCAGTCTACTGCAGCCATCTTTGACTTTCTTCCTGTCATAAGAACCGTTCCCAGAGGCATTGGCAGACATGTAAATACATGCATACCCATAGCGGCATCAACACCATCGCAAACACCAGCTTCCACCATCATTTTTCCGCCATCCATAGTTTCTTCTGCCGGCTGGAACATTAATTTTACCATACCTTCCAATTCAGCTTCGTGCTCTTTTAAAAGCTTTGCAGCACCAAGAAGATTCGCTGTGTGACAGTCATGACCACATGCATGCATATTTCCATTAGTTGACTTATAAGGAACGTCCGCCTTTTCTTCTACTGGAAGTGCATCCATATCAGCACGAAGCATAAAGCATTTTCCACCTTCTTTACCAATTGTAGCTACGATTCCGCAATCACCGATACGCTTTGGTGTATAGCCCATTTCAATTAATTTGTCTTCTACATATTTTGCTGTCACTGGCAAATCAAGTCCCAACTCCGGATGCTGATGAAGAAATTTACGATTTTCCAAAATAGTTTCTTTCATTTCCAGTGCTTCCTTATACATTCCCATAAAAAAACCTCCTCTTAATATAAAAAATACTATTTCTCTTCTATTTTACCCCATTATTGTCTAGTTTTCTATAAAGCTTTTACCAATTTATAAATATTTTGCATTCATATTTTTTACCTTTAATTTATTCACTTTTTACACAGATATCAGGTATACTTCTTTACAAGACTTGTCTCTTGATGTTAAAATGCAACTGAAATTATTTCATTATCAAAAGGGAATTATATTGCTGATATTTTTTTGAATGGAGAATATATATATGACAAATTATGAAATTATTAAATATCACCCTGAAGTATTAGCACTCCTTGAAAAAGGAAATCAAAATCTGGGTGTTCTTGGTTTTACTGACCACTCTATTGAACACTGTACCATCGTTGCTGAAAGTGCTGCCTATATTTTAAGAAAGCTTGGATACTCTGACCACGATCAGGAGCTTGCCCGTATTGCAGGCTGTATGCATGATATAGGAAATGCCATCAACCGCAAAAACCATGCGGAATATGGTGCAATACTTGCCAATGATATTTTAAAAGAAACTGATTTATCCATAACCGACCGACTTATGATTGTTTCTGCTATTGGTAATCACGACGAATCCACCGGCGGGGCAAAAGATCCAATTTCAGCCGCTTTAATCCTTGCAGATAAATCTGATGTCCGCCGCGAGCGAATTCGCGAAAAAGATAAGGATAAGTTTGATATACATGACAGGGTTAATTATGCTGTTACAGGCTCCAAATTAAAAGTAGATGTGGCAGAACAGAAAATTGCTTTAAATTTACAGGTTGATGAAAGCATCTGCACTATGTACGAGTACTTCGATATTTTCCTCGGGCGTATGATGATGTGCCGCCAGGCTGCAGAAATGCTTGGAATGAAATTCCGCTTAACTGTCAATGGGGGAAAGGTACTGTAAATTGCAGTTTGTCGGACTAAGTGACTTCGCCGAGGGCGGTTATTAGGGATTTTTGATTTGA
>CAYTGQ010000189.1:0-3172 GCA_964437345.1 uncultured Lachnoclostridium sp.
AAGCATAGCGAAACCTGTCTGACGGCAAGCGTAAACGTCGGAGTGATCACCGAAAATAGATAATGCGTGAGATGCAATCGCACGAGCTGTTACGTGGATTACACCTGGTAATAATTCACCAGCGATTTTATACATATTAGGAATCATTAACAATAATCCCTGAGATGCAGTATAAGTTGTTGTTAAAGCACCAGCTTCCAAAGAACCATGTACAGCACCTGCAGCACCTGCTTCAGACTGCATTTCGGAAAGCATTACTTCATGTCCGAAAATGTTCTTTCTTCCCTGTGTTGCCCACATATCTGTGTAGTCAGCCATTGGAGATGATGGTGTGATTGGATAGATAGCAGCTACGTCTGTAAACGCGTAAGACACGTGAGCGGCAGCCTGGTTACCATCCATAGTTTTCATTTGTCTTGCCATTTATCTTGTCCTCCTTTTATAAACTGTGAGAAACTCTCTCTCTGGTTTCTCAGTTTTACTACTGGTTATACCTCCCCTTGTGGAGAGTATTGCCAATTTACGCTATAACTTGTATACAAGTTATGACTTAATTAACGTGGCTCACACTGGTAAGCCACATTATCGATATAATTTTATCACTTTTAAACTAAAAAGTAAAGACAACTGACAAAGTTATTGTTATTTTTTTCACTTTTTATCACCAAAAGAGGAATGTTTATCCACAATTTTACACACAATTTAGCCATGCATAGAAAAAGGAATATATCATTTGGGAATTTACTCACAAAATAATATATGCTACTACTACTGATGCCGGTTCTTTTTATCCAGTTTATGATTACAAATGGCATTCCCATCCAGAAAGCTTGCTCTCTTAATGGAGTCAGTTCCATATTTTTCTCGAATTTTGTCAATTGCTGTGTCTAATTTTTCTAATTTTAGATTCTTTTCTTTTGGGAACAGACTCAACTGGGCAAAATCATCCTCTGAAACCTTAGATGTGCTGACTCCAATAAGCCGCACTGCCCTTCCATCCCAGAATTCCTGAAACAGCCTGCACGCTGTTTCATATATAATTCCTGTGGAATCTGTAGCTTCCTCTAATGTTGTCTGGTGAGAAAACCGTTTAAAATCCGTATCTTTAATTTCTACAGTTACACTGTTACATTTTACCTTTGCAGCACGAAGACGGCTTCCCACTGTCTCACTGAGCGCAAGGAGAACCTGTCTTGCAGTCTCATAATCATCAACGTCATGGGACAAGGTTGTACTGTTTCCGTAGCTTTTCGTAACCGGTTCTTCCTCTTCCACATTATCATCTGCAATTCCGTTGGCATATTCATAAATCTGCTGCCCGTATTTTTCACCCAAATGGGATTGCAGCAGCTTCACATCTGTCTTTGCTAAATCACCAATGGTTCTAATCCCTAGAAGTTCCATTTTCTTTCCGGCTGACTTTCCAACAAAGTATAGTTCTCTCACCGGTAGTCCCCACATTTTTTCTTCTATTTCATGTGGAAACAGAGAATGGCACAAATCAGGCTTTCTAAAATCAGATGCCATTTTTGCCAACAGTTTATTTACCGAAACTCCTACATTTACTGTAAATCCCAGCTCATCGCGAATCTGATTTTTTATCTTTTCTGCCACTTCCATTGGTTCTCCAAACAAATGGCATGTTTCTGTCATGTCCACAAATGCCTCATCAATACTTACCTTTTGAATATCTGGTGAATACCGCTCCAAAATCTCTATAAATTTACCAGAATATTCCTCATATACTTCGAATCTAGGTGGAACAATCTCTAAATTAGGACATTTATTTAAAGCGGAAACAATTGTCTCCGCTGTATGAATTCCATATGCTTTTGCCGGAATGGACTTTGCCAGAACAATTCCGTGTCTTTTTTCTCTGCTGCCGCCTACAATGGATGGAACCAGACGAAGATCCTCTGTTTCACCAAGAACCTTTATCCTGTATACCGCTTCCCAACTTAAGAATGCACTATTTACATCAATGTGAAATATAAGTTTCTGCTTCATAACACATTTCCTCCGGAAATTTGCTCATAAGCAAATTTCACAGAGTTGGAAAACTTCCATATATGGTTTTCCAACTCTTTTAAACCTTTTTAATAAAATTACCTACTACTGAAATATCTTCCTTGCATACAACAAAGGCCTTTTCATCAACCGAGTGTACAAACTGCTTTAACTGAGGCATCTGGTCTTTATCTATGATAGTATAGATAATAGTGGTATTTTCTTCTGTATATCCGCCTTTTCCTTCCCAGATATTACAGCCTCTTCCTAAGTCTATCATAATATATTGCTTAATCTCTTCTACACCACTCTTAGTAAAGATGGTTGCTTCAATACAGATATTCTGCAAATGAAATTTATCAATAGCAACTGAAGTTACTAATGCATAAATAACGGAATAAATTACTGTTGTAAGGTCAAAAAGAAATGCACAAATAATAAACACAGCCACATTTACAATGGTATTCATCTTTCCTACACTAAATCCCGCATATCTACGAGTAAAATAAATACCAAGAATGTCCTGTCCACCACAGGATACACCCTCTCTAAGATAAGTTCCTGTTCCCCAACCCGCTAAAGCACCACCTATAATACAAGCTGTAAGAGTATCTTCAATAATAATTACATCTGGTACCGGAACAATTGTTAAGAAAGCGGACAGCATCCCTGCTCCAAACAAATTGGTAATAAGTGATGCCTTTCCCATGCCACGATATGCCAAAATAAATAATGGTATATTAAATAAGAAATACACAATACCTGCAATATCCAAAGTTCCAAAGTTTATATGCAAATAATCTGTCAGAACAGTACGAATAATCTGGGCCAATCCCATGAAACCGCCATTATACAAATTAATTGGTACAATAAAAACATTGACACCAATTGCAAATGCCAGCATACCTGTCATTACTCTTCCCATTTTAATTATATCGCTCTTTGTAATTTTCCTTTCCGCTTTCATCTCACTTTGTCCTTTCTGACTGCCAGATTTCTTCTATATTATATTGCTTTCTTTTCCTTGTTGCAAGACTCTCATATAAGGATTCCTGCCTGACTTAATCCTTCTACGGAACAAAGAGTTTCGCTTGCGAAACTCTCGCGCTGAGCGCGGTCGCCTTTGCGACATATTCCCTACGCGCGAGTGCGCTTCCTTGCGGAG
>CAYTGQ010000190.1:0-3102 GCA_964437345.1 uncultured Lachnoclostridium sp.
CGATAAGTTTCATTTCATGTACACATTCGAAGTAAGCGTTTCTTGGATCATATCCTGCTTCTACTAATGTTTCAAAACCTGCCTGCATTAATGCACAAACACCACCACATAAAACAGCCTGTTCACCGAAAAGGTCTGTTTCTGTTTCTGTTCTGAAGTTAGTTTCAAGAACACCGGCTCTTGCTCCACCGATTGCCAAAGCATATGCTAAAGCTTTGTCTAAAGCTTTGCCTGTTGCATCCTGATGAACCGCTACTAAACAAGGAACACCTTTTCCTGCCTGATATTCGCTTCTTACTGTATGACCAGGTCCTTTAGGAGCGATCATAGTAACGTCTACATCTGCTGGTGGAACGATCTGTCCAAAGTGAATTGCAAAACCATGTGCGAACATTAACATGTTACCCGGTTCAAGGTTTGGTTCGATGTCTTTTTTGTACATTGCAGCCTGTTTTTCATCATTGATAAGAATCATGATAACATCAGCTTTTTTAGCTGCTTCTGCTGCTGTATATACTTCAAATCCCTGTTCCTCTGCTCTCTTCCATGATTTGGAGCCTTCATAAAGACCAATAATTACATGACATCCAGATTCCTTTGCATTTAAAGCATGAGCATGTCCCTGACTACCATAGCCAATGACTGCAATTGTTTTTCCTTCCAGTAATGATAAGTTACAGTCTTCCTGATAATAAATCTTTGCCATTTCTTTTCCCTCCGTAAAATAAAAATTCATTTATGTATGGCTTAATCCCTAAATCATGTCTTTAGAGCCTAGTCATCAATATACTGTGCCAAGTCTGCGGCACCTCTTGTTAATCCGGTAATACCGGTTCTAACCAGTTCAATAATCTCAAAGCCTTCTAACAGTTTGATAAATGCATCCAGCTTCGCCTGATTACCTGTTAATTCTACCATCATAGATTCCATAGAAACATCTACAATCTTTGCTCTGAAAATATCTGCTACAGCAATGATTGCCTGTCTGTCCTTCTGAGTTACTGCAACCTTAACAAGAATCAATTCTCTGCAAACAGATTCTCCGTCTGCCAGTTCAATAATAGATTTAACATCTTCTAATTTGGCAACCTGCTTTTTAATCTGGTCTAAAATCTGTTCATCTCCTGTTGCTACTACTGTCATTCTGGAGATTCCAGGAGTCTCCGTCTCGCCTACAGTCAAGCTGTCGATACTGTATCCTCTTCGACTGAATAAACCAGAAACTCGGCTTAAAACACCGGCTGTGTTATCTACTAAAATGGACAATACCATTCTACGCATACTATATCCTCCATTCTACATAAATTTCTCACATTTGTTATCACTACATCACTATGACGTGCTAAACAATAATTAAAATTTATTGTAGCAAGTGAACTTCTATTTGTCAATTCATATTTTATTTTTCTTTTTGTCAGACAGTTTAGCCATGCACAGATGATATAATAGCTGTGTGGGAGCTTACTCGCAAAACTACTCTTCTCCAACCTTTTCAAAAATAAACTCATGCAATGCCTGAATATTCATCTGCATATCTGGCACCAACACTGCCATTCCATCAATCTTCTGATTCTCAAAGGAATTATCAATCGGAATACGACACTGCTCAAACTCGGTTGTTCCCATAGTCAGAACTATCATGATATAAGAAGTAATCTCTTCATTACTTAAGTCTGTTGTAATAGAAGGAAGAATTGCTTCTGCCAATTCTAAGAGTTCTCCAATCGGCATTGCCTTTACTTTAGTAAAAATAGACTGGAGCACGGTTCTCTGCCTCTGGGTTCTTCCAAAGTCTGCCTTTGCATCCTGACGGATTCTTGTATATGCCAGTGCCTGTTCTCCATTCATATTATTAAGTCCCGGCTTTACTTTCTTTACTGTACCTTTGGTTTTTGCATAAGCTGTTGTCAGATATTCATATTCTGCATCTGTCAGTTCAATTTCCACTCCACCAATGGTATTTACCACTTCTTTAAATGCCGCGAAATCTACAATGGCATATCCATCGACTTTAATTCCAAAGTTCTGGGCAACTGTCTGGTAGAGAAGGGAAATCCCACCATAGGAATATGCCGCATTAAAACGGTTTTCCCCATGTCCCGGTATCGGTATGTACAAATCACGCATGAGCGATGTTAATTTTAACTGTTTGTGCTCCTGATCAATGGTTAAAATCATAACCGAATCGGAACGCCCTGCTTCCTTCCAGGATTCTCTTTTGTCTGCTCCTACCAGCAAAATATTAGTAATCTTATGCTGAGACGCCAGACTGTCTTCATCTACCTCAACTTCACTTAAATCAATGCCGGACGCTCGGTCCAGCAAAGATAAAGTATAACTATACTGATAGGAAAATCTGGCAGCCAGATGGCCAATCAATACGGCGCATACCATTAATACAGGTATCAGGCACCCTATTTTCTTTCTTCTTCTCTTTTTCTTCTTTCCTGCCATTTTCCTCTTCCATTTCTATTTATTATTGCTTTTAAATTCTTTCTTACAATCTCCACTTTATCCTAAAAGCAGCTGAATGGCCTCGCTATTTTAGTTTTTCCAGTAAGAAGGATTCATACTGAGCTTCATAACCAGTTTCTTAGGAAGCTTTTCATAATTCTGTCCAAACTTATAGCCTAAGAACTTAAATCCACTCTGCATAATTAAATCCGGTATCAGATACCATTTTCCAATTTTAATCAGATGCTTGGCTGTATTCTTTACAAGACGAATTCCTTCAGACTCTGATTTGACACCGGCAAAGATTTCCTTATACTGAACCTGAGAAACTGCCAGGTCAAAGTTTCTTGTAAACTGCTGCCAGTAAGTATACTTATGAGAATGGATTACTCTTGCATTAGACGCATATCCAATGGAATATCCGGCATTAATAATCTTAGATGCCATAATCATATCTTCATTGAAAATTGTCTTTAATACAAAACCGCCCATTTCTTCATAGACACTTTTACGGTATACCGCACACACATTGGAGCAAAAATATGTCTTAATTCCAAGGCGTTCCAAATCCTTTTTGGATTTTACACTGTCTACCTCCGGATAATTAAATACTCTGGTGTACCGCTCTATTGGTCCTGCATTTTTGCC
>CAYTGQ010000191.1:0-3084 GCA_964437345.1 uncultured Lachnoclostridium sp.
GCTTCCGTAAGGAAAAAGGTGCTCATGGTATTGAAGAACGTGGTGTATACCGTATTCACCAGTTTGAAAAACAGGAAATGATTGTGGTATGTAAACCAGAAGAAAGTCCAGAATGGTATGAAAAAATGTGGAAATACACAGTTGATTTATTCCGTTCTTTAGATGTACCAGTTCGTACATTAGAATGTTGCTCCGGTGACTTAGCAGACCTTAAAGTAAAATCTGTTGACGTTGAAGCTTGGTCTCCAAGACAGCAGAAATACTTTGAAGTTGGAAGCTGCTCTAACTTAGGAGATGCACAGGCTAGAAGATTAAAGATTCGTGTAAAAGGTGAAGATGGTAATAAATACTTTGCTCACACATTAAATAACACTGTAGTTGCTCCTCCTAGAATGTTAATTGCATTCTTAGAAAACAATTTACAGGCAGATGGAAGCATCAAGATTCCAACAGCTTTACAGCCATATATGGGTGGAAAGACAGAAATTAGATAATTGAAGTAAATTATATGCAAAAAGAGAAGAGAAATCACATGTTTCTCTTCTCTTTTTTATATAAAGTATGGTAAAATGTACGCAAGAAGAAAACCAAGCGACACGAAGTGGCATTTGGTTTTCGATGCGATAATGAGCAAACAGTTTGCGAAGCAGATAATAAGCACGGAGTGCGGGTTTGCGAATAAGGATGTACGCAAGAAGAAAACCAAGTGATAAAGATGCAAGCAAGAAGAGTTTGGGATTAGCCACAGGGAGGTTTACAAATGAAGCTTTTTGAAAATTCATCAAAATCAGAGGAAGCTCAGAAAGAATTAGAAGCAGTACAGCTTCGTACTCAGTTAGAACAGGAAAGACTGGAATTAGAGAAGGAAAGATTAGAGTTTGAGAAGGCAAGACAGGAAAGCTTTGAAAAGAAACTGGACGAGTTAATATTAGTAGAAAAAGCCGTATATACTATACTTAAACAGGAACGTGAAGACAGACAGGCTGCCTACGAAAGATTAGAGAATCAGCTTCAGGCAGCAACTAGTGAAATTATAAGCACACAGGAAAAAGCAGTTAAAGTAATGATTGCTTTTAATCGTGATGATAACCAGAATATGACATCTGCAATTAACGAAGAAGTTGTTAAGGTGCAGAGAGTAGTAGCCATTGCACAGAAGCATTTGCTCAGTGCAGCGGAGGAACTTAATAACAGTATTACAGAAAATACAACTATTTTGGGTAATAAATTGAGTGCTTTAGAAAGCAGCACTGGTAATATTAATGTTTCTGTGGCAGCAGTACCGACAGCTACAGAAGAAACAACAGCATATGTTCCGGAAGAAGATTTTGAATCTGTAACAGAAGAAGATGTAGCAGAGGATATCTTTGCAGTAGTAGATGATGAAGAGGAAGTTCCTGTAGAAGAAGACATTATGTTTGTACAGGAACCAGAAGAAATGGAAATACCAGAGCCAGAAATAGAACCAGAACCAATAGTAGTAGAAGCACCAGTAATAGACGACCCGAACCGGGCAATGACACCGGATGAAATAGCGGCATTAATAGCGTCAGTAGGAGGAAGCAGTGAGGCAGAGGAAGAAGTTCCAGAGCCGGAATTGGAAATCGAAGCAGAACCAGAGCCAATACCAGAGCCAGAACCGGAACCAATAGTGGTAGAAGCACCGGTAATGGATGATCCGAACCGGGCAATGTCAGCAGACGAGATTGCAGCACTATTTGCAGCTGCAAATGGAGGCGGTAGCGCACCAATGCCGGAACCAGAGCCAGAACCGGAACCAATTGTAGTAGAAGCACCGGTAATGGATGATCCGAACCGAGCAATGTCAGCAGACGAGATTGCAGCACTATTTGCAGCTGCAAATGGAGGCGGTAGCGCACCAATGCCGGAACCAGAGCCAGAACCGGAACCAGTTGTAGTAGAAGCACCAGTAATAGATGATCCGAACCGGGCAATGACACCGGATGAAATAGCAGCATTAATTGCATCTATGAATTAGGGGACTGTATTTATGGTCGCATCTATGGATTAGAAAGAAAGTTGGATATATTTTGAATTATATTGTAATAGACCTTGAATGGAATCAGTGTCCAATAGGAGAAACCGAGATAGAAGATTTCCCTTTTGAAATTATTGAAATTGGCGCAGTAAAATTAGATGAAAACAGACAAATTATTGATAGCTTCAATGAACTGGTTTGTCCACAGGCATATACCAACATTCACCCTAAAACCAATGAGATTATTCACATGGATATAAAGGAGCTTCAAAAAGGAGCTCCTTTTCCGGAAGTTATGGAACGTTTCTTGAAATGGTGCGGTGTGAATTACTGTTTTGCCACATGGGGAACCAGTGATTTAATGGAGCTTCAAAGAAATATGGAGTATTATCAGATGTCTCCTCTTGCAGAGGGTCCATTTGTATTTTATGACGTGCAGAAGTTATTTTCTATTGATACGGAAGGCAAGAAAAATCCGAGAACCTTGGAATATGCAGTAGATTACTGGAATATAGAAAAGGAGTCTGCTTTTCACAGAGCAATCTGGGATGCAGAGTATACTGCTAAGGTTTTGCAAAGGATAGATAAAGAGATAATTGACAATTATTATTCTCTGGATTATTATCATCATCCAAAAACCAAAGAAGAAGAGGTTTACGTTGTCTATAGAAACTATACAAAGAGGATTTCCTGTGAATATGATACCAAGGAAGAGTTGATGGCAGATAAAGATATTAATTATATGGTCTGTTGTCAGTGTGGAAAGCGTGCTGTTAAGAAAACCCGCTGGTTCAGTAATAATATGAAGAACTATAATTGTCTTGCGTTGTGCCGTGAGCATGGATATTTAAAAGGAAAAATTCGCGTATATAAAACAAAGGAAGGCAGGTCCTATGCAGTCAAAATCGTAAAGCTGATAACAGATGAAAATGCAGAAGCCTTACGTGACAGATATGTGCAAATTAAAGAAAAGAAGAGAGTAAAACGAAATGCACAGCATAAGAGGGTGAAATAAAAATAATTCATAATGATATCTGTAAAAGCTTGAGTTTCGTATTTTTGCACACCAGATAATTAGACATTAT
>CAYTGQ010000192.1:0-3058 GCA_964437345.1 uncultured Lachnoclostridium sp.
GTTCTATAGCTCTACGTTGTCTGGCGAAAAATTCTAAGGCACAAGCTGACTTTTAATTAACAGATATTGATGAAAAATCATATTCTGCACAGCAAGATAACGCCCCATTATGTGATGTATAAAAAATACGGAAACTAAAGAATAAATCTGCTTGCAATAATTGACAACTTATGTTAATATATACTCTATGAGTGTACTCGGATGACCGAGGCATAGGCTTAGGAGGTGGAATCATGGCAGTATTGCATACAATTCTTTTAATCGTATACATCCTCATCTGTGTTGCTCTTTCCGTTGTAGTTATTATGCAGGAAGGTAAGCAGGCAGGACTTTCAGGTGCAATTAGTGGTGCGGCTGACTCTTACTGGGGTAAGAACAAAGGTCGTTCTATGGAAGGTAATTTAGAAAAAGCAACAAAGTATTTAGCAATCGCTTTTATTATTCTTTCAATCGTATTAAATATGAAAATTTTTGGTTAATGTAAGTAAAGGTGCCTTGAATATAGAGGCACCTTTTTTTATCATTTTATCATATAACTTTTAATTTCTATGTAAAATAATAACAAATTGTGGTACACTGTAATGAGAAGGAAATATATTTAAGGATGAATGCTTATGGACCAAATTAACTATAGACAGGAGGGGATTTTATGTTAGATAAGATTATTTTAGAAGAAAAAAAGAAATTAATATACGAATATATGACAAGCAAAGAATATAAGCCGGTTAAGATAAAAGAGATGGCTGGTATTCTACAGGTTCCAAGAAAAGAAAAGGGCGATTTTCATGAAGTAATCGACAGTCTGATTAGTGATGGAAAGATTATGATTGATAATAGAGGACTTTTGAAAGCTTCTTCTGACCAGCTTAAGGTGGGAACTTTTTCCGGTACTGCAAAAGGCTTTGGTTTTGTTATTATTGAAGGAGAAAAAGAAGATATTTTCATTCCGGAAAGTGCAACCAAAGGTGCTATGAATGGGGATAAAGTACAGGTTGAAATTACAGAACTGAAGACAGGAAAGAGAAGAGAAGGCAGAGTTGTATCCATCCTGGAACGAGGTAATGAGGTTGTAGTGGGAACTTTTACCAAGAGTAAGAATTTTGGATTTGTGATTGCAGATAATCAGAAGCTTGGAAGTGATATTTTTATTTCTAAGAATGATTCTATGGGGGCAGTGACAGGGCATAAAGTTGTAGTGCGTATTACTCAGTATGGAGAAAAAGGCAAGAATCCGGAAGGAAAGGTAATTGAGATTCTTGGACATATTAATGATCCGGGTGTAGATATTATGTCTATTATCAGGGGATATGGACTTCCGGAAGAGTTCCCGGATGAGGTTATGAAGCAGGTGGAAAAAATACAGGATTCTGTAGAAGCAGAAGACATTGCCGGCAGAACTGATTTGCGTCATTTAGATACCGTAACTATTGATGGTGAGGATGCGAAAGATTTAGATGATGCCATTACCCTTAGTAAAGAAAATGATATTTATCATTTAGGAGTACACATTGCAGATGTATCCCATTATGTAACTGAGAATTCACCATTGGATAAAGAAGCATTGAAACGCGGAACAAGTGTATATTTGGTAGACCGTGTTATTCCAATGCTTCCCCACAAGCTTTCCAATGGAATCTGTTCCTTGAATCAGGGAGAAGACCGTCTGGCACTTTCCTGTCTTATGGATATTGATAAAAAGGGTAATGTGGTAAGTCATAAAATTACAGAATCTGTTATCAACGTAAACCGTAGAATGTCCTATACCAGTGTAAAGAAGATTTTAGAGGATAAAGACGAAGCCGAAATTGCAGAATACAAAGAATTAGTTCCAATGTTTGAATTAATGGAAGAACTGGCAGCGATTTTGAAAGAAAAGAGAAGAAAACGCGGCTCAATTGATTTCGATTTCCCGGAAAGCAAGATTTTATTAGATGCTAAAGGGAAACCAATTGAGGTTAAGGCATATGAGAGAAATACAGCTACTAAGATTATTGAGGATTTTATGCTGATTGCAAATGAAACCGTTGCAGAAGATTACTTCTGGCAGGAGCTTCCATTTGTATACCGTACCCATGAAAATCCGGATGAAGAAAAGATTACGAAGCTTGGTATATTCATCAATAACTTTGGTTACAGCATCAAAATGGGACAGGATGAGATTCATCCAAAGGAATTACAGAAGTTAATTGATAAAATTGAGGGGACACCGGAAGAAGCATTAATCAGCCGTCTTACCCTTCGTTCCATGAAACAGGCGAAGTATACAACTGATAATGATGGACATTTTGGATTGGCAACCAGATATTACTGCCATTTTACTTCTCCAATCCGCCGTTATCCGGATTTGCAGATTCATCGTATTATTAAGGAAAATTTGCGAAGTGGTCTGACAGAAAAGCGTCTTAATCATTATAATAAGATTTTGCCGGAAGTAGCTGTTCATTCCAGTGCCATGGAACGACGTGCAGATGAGTCAGAACGAGAAGTAGAAAAACTGAAAAAAGCAGAATATATGAAACAGTTTATTGGAGAAGCCTTCGAAGGTGTTATTTCTGGAATTACTACATGGGGAATTTATGTGGAGCTGCCAAATACTATTGAAGGTATGATTCGTGTAACTAATTTAAAGGATGACTATTACTATTATGATGAAGAACATTATATCATGGTAGGAGAAAATACAAAGAAAACTTATAAGCTTGGTGAAAAAGTTAAGGTTGTGGTAGACAGCGTGGATAAAATCTTAAGAACAATTGACTTTGTGCTGGCTGATGAAGAGGAAGAGCAGATAGAGGAATAAATCTGTTTAGAGTGTATGAATATTAGTAAAGATATGGGATGGAAAGTAATAGAAAGGAACTAGTTGTTATGGCAAAAAAGGAAGAACGTAAATTAGTAGCCAACAATAAAAAAGCAAGATTTGATTATTTTATTGAAGATACCTATGAGGCAGGGATTGCACTTCATGGAACAGAAGTAAAATCCCTGCGTATGGGAAAATGTAGTATCAAAGAATCATTTATTCGTATTGAAAAAAACGGCGAGGTGTATATTTATG
>CAYTGQ010000193.1:0-3011 GCA_964437345.1 uncultured Lachnoclostridium sp.
AAGTAGTCATTATCAGCTAGAAAAGACAGTCTCTACCGAAGACTGTCTTTAAACTAATCTCTTCTAAAATGCATCAAGAGTTTTTACTTTTATTTCCTTTGCCACATCCTTAATCGTGCTAACAGAAGGTGTATCATAAATGGAGCTATTCTTCTCCTCAAACTGGAATCGCCATGCCAATGGAAGTGGAACTGTAGTAACATTATCAACATTCCCATATCCAGATTTCTTAAAATAAACTACATCCGTAATCAATTTACGGCGATTAGCTTCTGTAATAGAGGCACCAATATCATTATTCATCTTGACTTCAACACCATAGAGATTTAAACCTCGTCGTACCACAAAATCTAATTCATAATCCCCGAAGATACCAAACTCTGGCTGTATTCCCTGTTCAGATAAAATCTTGAACACGAACGTCTCTGCCAACATACCACTGTAAGTGCTATCCGGGATAGCAAATTTCTTACACATATAAGTAAGCATCCCCAAGTCTGTGAAATACAATTTTTCCCTAGACTTAATCTCACCATTTTCTAAATTGTGCTTATCTGCGTACTGTACAAATCCTGCTTTGTGCACCCATGCAATCATAGAATACAACTCTTTTGTATTTATTCTTCCTGTTTCATAATTTGCAGTTATTTTAGAAAGGGTATCTATCAATCTTGAATCGCCCCTTTTGTTTTGGGAAGCGATTTGAAGTACTGAACGGAAAATATCGTCTAACTTAGACCCATCAGTCAAGTCACCTACTCTAACACTAATCTCATCCTTAATTCCTAAACTTATTTCTTCTAAAACTTGCAAATAATCTCCCTCTGTTAACCAAGACTTAACAACAGCTGGGTAACCTCCAACTGCACTATAAGCCTCCCACAAACTCCAAAGCTTTTGCAAATCATCAGCATTAAAACTTGTCATATCCACTTTCTCATATATCTCTCTTACTTCTAAAATATTTAAAAATTCGGGAAATGACAATGGATATACTGTAAAATAATTTACATCACCGACAGGATGAAAATAATTTGCTGCTAACCACAAGTAACTTCCAGTGACAATTACATCGCAATTAAGCTCCCTATTAAAGAACCTAATAAATTCATAAATACGTTTACTTTCCTGTATTTCGTCAATAAAAAGAACTGTATTATCGTTATCTTCGTAAATTATTCCCTTTGTCGCAGCATACGCAGTTACAACAGTTCTTGCGTCAGACCCATAACACTCAAGTCGACGCTCTAACTGAATTCTGTCCTCTGCTGTTTTTACCTGTATTATATTTTTGTAGTTATTAGTAATAAAATGTTCAATTAATGTAGTTTTCCCAACCTGTCTTGCCCCTTGTACATATGCTACTAAATGTTCAGGTGTGTTTTTCCATTTCATTAAACTATTCTCTACATCTCTTACGAAATACATAAAATCACCTCTGTAATCATCTATTACATCTTTATTTTATTGTTTGTCTGTCATTCTTAATATATGTATAGTATAATGTAAATTTCTAAAATTGTACACCTTAAAATATGTAAATTTTATCGACAAATGCTTTTACTGCGAGACTTTCTTCCATTCTTCTCCTATCAATTATTTCATAATAACATCAAATTCTTTTTTCGGTTTTCATTTTTAAGGTTTAACAGCTATTTTTTTGTTTTAACAGCATAATTTTCATTTATATGCAAAAAGAGATACAGTATCTATTTTGATACCATATCTCTCTTCTATAAACAATAAACCTTATTCCATGATTTTTTAAGTTCTTTACTCAAACTTCTCCCCATAAAACTCTTCACATAACTGGTCTGCATAATCCACATCCAGTTGTGGGAATTCTTTTGTTAAAAGCTTGCTCATGTGTTCCAGCTTATTTAAGTAGTTAGCTTCATCTCCTAATTCTTCATCTACTACCTCTGCAAATGTTTCCTCAGTAATATTTGCTTCCATCCATTTCTTTACCTGTTCTGTTAAGTCTTCTTCATCCTTAATCTGTGCTTTTGCCTTCTTTGCATCTTTGAAGGAAGTAAATGCAACAAAAATGCAGCCTGCAAAAATTACAGTATACAGAACATAAGCAATCATATTTTTTATAAATCCGATCATACCAAGGGCATTACATGCTACAAAGATAAGACCTAAAATACCAAGAATTAAGAAAGTATAGGCTGTGGAATTCAAATCTTTGTATTTGTCTTCCTGTTTCATGTACACTTTGGCAGGACCGCGAAGATTTGTCTCTTCTTCTATATCTTTTTCTTCTGAATTATCTCCATCAGAGAATTCTGTACTTTCTGCCAGCTGTGCCAGTTCTTCTTCTGTAAGTTCTTCTCCTTCTTCCAGTGTTGGTACCTGGTTGGCAGCCTCCATTTTCTCTAATTCTCTTTTTACTGCATTTTCGCTTTCTGCAATAGCAAAACCTTTAAAAAGCTTCTTTGCCTGTTTTAAGTCACTTTCCTTTACAGAAACAATATATTCGCCTTCTTCTCCGGTTGTAATTGTTCCGGACTGGATTTCAGAATATTTCAAAAATTCCACAAAACGGCTGGCAATCTCTTCTTTTGGAGTTGCAAACACCTCTGCCAGCACTTCCTCTTCTACAATATCATCAACTAAAGGTGTACCACAGTCTGCACAGACTGTAATTCCTTCTCTATACTCATTTTTACATTTTGGACACCAAGGCATGATTAGTTCTCCTTTTCAACATTTTTCTCTAAACATGGTAACATAACGTTAACCAAAAGTAAAGCCAACATAATTCCCTATTTTAAACCTTCCATAGTTATAGTTATGTGTAATTTGGCAGTGTGATTTTTCACACTATGTTTAGTATAAGAAAACAATAGCACAGTATTTTTCGCCAGACGACTAGGACTTCTAGAAGCACTTATACTTTTAGGACTTTTTGCATATTGCCTCGCGGAAACTTGTCTGAACAGGGTGTCGGTGGTCTCAGGTCCTTTCGCGGCTGCTCCCGCTGCACTTGCGTACTACAGCGGTAC
>CAYTGQ010000194.1:0-2997 GCA_964437345.1 uncultured Lachnoclostridium sp.
CTGTTCTTACAGGGTGGGGCTTCACAGCAGTTTGCCATGATTCCAATGAACTTAATGAAAAATGGGGTGGCTGATTATATTATTACAGGACAGTGGGCAAAGAAGGCTTATCAGGAAGCAGCTATTTATGGAAAAGCCAATGCCATTGCATCCTCTGCTGATAAGACATTCTCCTACATACCAGATTGCAGTGACTTACCAATCAGTGAAGACGCTGATTATGTTTATATTTGTGAAAATAATACGATTTACGGAACAAAATTTAAGACACTTCCAAATACAAAAGGAAAGACATTGGTAGCCGACGTATCCTCCTGTTTCCTTTCTGAACCAGTAGATGTAAGCAAATACGGTGTTATCTATGGTGGTGTTCAGAAAAATATTGGACCGGCCGGTGTTGTAATTGTCATTATCCGTGAAGATTTAATTACAGAAGATACTCTTCCGGGTACTCCAACTATGCTTAAATATAAAACTCATGCAGATGCTGCATCTCTTTATAATACTCCACCTGCATATGGCATTTACATATGCGGTAAAGTATTTAAATGGTTAAAGAAGCAAGGCGGCTTAGAGGCGATGAAGCAACATAATGAAGAAAAGGCAAAGATTCTTTATGACTTCCTCGATGAAAGTAAATTGTTCAAAGGAACTGTAAGAAAAGAAGACCGTTCTCTGATGAATGTACCATTTGTAACAGGCGATGCAGATTTAGACGCAAAATTTGTAAAAGAAGCAAAAGAAGCAGGACTTGAAAACCTAAAAGGTCACAGAAGTGTAGGCGGAATGAGAGCCAGCATTTACAATGCAATGCCAAAGGCAGGAGTAGAAGCATTGGTGGCGTTTATGAAGAAGTTTGAGGAAGAGAACTACGCAGAATAATTTTATAATTCGAGGGTTCAGGAAAATGTGTAATAAGGAGGATGGTTCTTATGTTTAAGGTGAATTGTTTAAATCCTATTTCTAATTATGGAATGGATTTGTTAAATGATAATTACGAAGTAATTGATAATGTGGCAGAAGCACAGGCAGTTTTAGTTCGTAGCGCTTCCATGCATGAGATGGAATTTCCTGATGACCTGATTGCAGTTGCAAGAGCAGGAGCAGGAGTAAACAACATTCCATTAGAGAGTTGTGCGGAAAAAGGCATTGTGGTATTTAACACTCCAGGTGCCAATGCTAATGGTGTAAAAGAGCTGGTTGTGGCAGGACTTATGTTAGCTTCCAGAGATTTGGCCGGAGGCATGAAATGGGTAGAAGCTAATAAAAGTGACGAAAATATCAGCAAGACAATGGAAAAAGCCAAAAAGGCCTTTGCGGGAAAAGAAGCTATGGGTAAAAAGCTTGGCGTTATTGGTCTTGGTGCAATTGGAGTTTTGGTTGCCAATGCAGGTCATGCGTTGGGAATGGAAGTGTATGGCTGCGATCCTTATATGTCTGTAGAACATGCATTGCAGCTTTCCAGCAGTGTGAAGCTTGTAAAGAGCAATGAAGAAATTTTCCGTCAGTGTGATTACATTACAGTTCATGTTCCACTTATGGATGCAACAAAGGGAATGATTAACAAGGATACGCTTGCTATGATGAAAGATGGTGTTATTGTTCTTAATTATGCAAGAGATCTTCTTGTAAATGATGACGATATGGCAGAAGCATTGAAGAATGGAAAGGTTGCAAAATATGTAACTGATTTTCCTAACAGCAAAACTGCCAATATGGAAGGTGTCATTGCCTTTCCTCATTTAGGTGCTTCCACAGAAGAATCTGAAGATAACTGTGCTAAAATGGCAGTTGTGGAAATTATGGATTATCTGGAAAATGGAAATATCCGCAATTCTGTTAATTATCCAAACTGCGATGCAGGTGTTTGTATGTCAGAAGGGCGAATAGCAATCTGCCATAAAAATGTACCGAATATGATTGCAGGATTTACAGCAATTCTTTCTGAAGATGGAATCAATATTGCGAATATGCTGAATAAATCCAGAGGTCAGTATGCATATACTATTTTTGATTTTGAAGGAAGCATCAGCGACCAGACTTTTGAAAAATTGCAGAGCATGAATGAAGTGTTAAAAGTAAGAAAAGTGAAATAAGGAGAGAGATGTCAAATATCATAAGGAAATAGTGTAGAAACTCATGTGCTTGCGAGGATGCAGGTACATGGGTTTTTGTGCTGATATTGTTTTTGTTAAAAGATTTATAGTTATCGGATATTTTGGGGACACAATGATACCATTTGAACCAAACCTTGAAACAGAGGAGTAAACTTGAGCTTCCATTATGTATCGTCACGTAATGGAAGCTCAAATATTTTATATATTTATTCTATCTTGCAAGAAATTCTACAATTTCTCCAATGTACAAAGTGTGATAATCTTTATCCTTATACCATGTTTCATCAATTGATGCATCAATAAAACTGTCTGGTGTAATTGGCTGTGCACATAGCTTTTTGCAGATAATGACCGTATCAGCTTCATCAATAAATGGTGTGCCATGGTCATAATCTACATGTAAACGGGCATTAGCAATTTTATCTTCATCTCGTCCGGAAACAACGCCAAGATATTTTAATGTGCTTTTATATTCATCATGTTTTAAGAAGGAAAGGGAAAATGTATCAGAACCATCAATCATTTCCTTGGTATAACGGCTTTCACGAACAACAATGTATACCACGTTCTTTCCCCACATAACACCGGCACCGCCCCAGGAAGCAGTCATGGTATTAGGCGTTCCATGTTTCTCTGCGGTAATTAACATCCAGTCTTTACCAATTTTTTGAAAAGTGTTTAAGTCGTATAAATCAGCTGGAATTGGTTGAAAGCTATGCATATCAGGACCTCCTCTAATGTCATAATTCTTTAGAATTAGTATAGTTAATTTTTAGTCAATTTTCAATTAAAAACGTAAAAATTTCGAAAAATAGTGAAAAGGTCATTGCTGGAGTTTTCGTATTTTTATTAACTTCTCAAAATAAGAGTTACGCGAAGA
>CAYTGQ010000195.1:0-2987 GCA_964437345.1 uncultured Lachnoclostridium sp.
CATGGGTATGTTCTACAAACGCCGTGACTACACTCAGATTGTAGATGGACGTAATCCAATCGTAGCTCATGAATTCCTTGGAACTGATGTAGAAGGCAAAGATATGCTTATCATTGATGATATGATTTCCTCCGGTGAAAGTATGTTAGATGTTGCCAGAGAATTAAAACGTCGTAAAGCGGGCAGAATATTCGTAGCTTCTACTTTTGGTTTATTTACAAACGGTCTTGAGAAATTTGACAAGGCTTATGAAGATGGCTTGATTTACCGTGTTCTTACAACCAACTTAGTATATCAGCCAAAAGAATTACTTGAAAGAGAATACTATATCAGTGCTGATATGAGTAAATATATTGCTTTATTAATTGACACCTTAAATCACGATGGTTCTATCAGTAGCTTACTGAGCCCAACTGACAAGATCCACGCAATTCTTGAACAATATGGACAGAGATAATTTAGATTTATTATTACGCAGCATTACTAAAAAGCACATTTATATACAGCCACACAACTATCCAGACCCTGATGCACTTGCCAGTGCAAAGGGTCTTCAGGTGCTTCTTTCCCATTGTGGCATTTCTTCTACTATTTGTTTTTCAGGTCATGTTGACAAACAGAATACTCTTAAAATGATTGATTTACTTCACATTGACATTCATCCGGTAGAGACTATTTCTCTTCGGGAGGATGATGAGATTATTCTGGTTGACTGTCAAAAGGGAAATAATAATGTAAAAGACTTTGCAGGCAACGAAATTGCCTGTATCGACCATCATAAAATGCAGGATACCAATTGTTACCGTTTCTACGATATTCGTTCTACTGGTGCCTGTTCCACTTTGATTGCCAGCTATTTTTTGGAAAACGAAATTCCAATTGATAAAGAACTGGCCACAACCCTTCTTTACGGACTCAAAATGGACACTGAGAATCTGACACGGGGAGTTTCTAATTTGGACATTGACATTTTCTCTTACCTGTATAAACAGGCCTGTCATGATATTTTAACCCAGTTAGATGCCAACAAGCTGTCTTTACAGGACTTAGATGCCTTCATCCATGGCTTTGAAAATCTTTGGGTAGAACAAAGAATTGGTTTTGCCAATCTTGGTGAAAATCTTTCTGACGCAATCTTGGGTACTTTAGCCGATTTCTTGTTGACTTTAAATGAAATTGATTTTATTGTTACCTTTTCCTTGCGTGAGGATGGCATCAAGCTTTCCGTTCGAAGTGCTTTAGAACAATACAATTGTGCAAACATTATCAAAAATGTGCTAAGCGGCTATGGCGATGGTGGCGGACATGCTCATATGGCTGCCGGCTTTGTTCCAGTTTCCAGAGAGCAATCTAATATGGTTGCCGCACAGCTTCAGAATCGTTTTGTAAATGAAATTACAGCATTAAAATAAATTCAGGGTTGTCAAGCCAGTTTGACAACCCTGAATTTATTTTCCTACTTTTTCTCTTCTTCTAATTCCCCAGCCACCTTTTCCAGCAACTCACGAATCTGTAAGTATTG
The DNA here is from genome assembly GCA_964437345.1 of uncultured Lachnoclostridium sp. Classification (GTDB taxonomy): domain Bacteria; phylum Bacillota; class Clostridia; order Lachnospirales; family Lachnospiraceae; genus CAYTGQ01. The sequence goes on from CAYTGQ010000195.1 coordinate 1,523, forward strand.
TGGACATTCTTTTTCACATTTGCCACAACGTATACAATCTGAAGCCTTACCTTTTCCTACATTAGTTGTAAGTCCTTCATAATGAGCCAAATCCTTTGGTAAATCCTTTTGTTTTTTCTCATTATAATAGTCAAACAACACTGGAATCTCAATCTGCTTTGGACAGCCTGCCACACAGTAACGACAGCCAGTACACGGAATGGTATCCTGCTCTCTCAGAATCTTTTGTACCTTTGCAATCCCTTCCATTTCCTTTTCATCCAATGGCTTGAATTCTTTCATGTAGCTTAAATTGTCGTTCATCTGCTCCATATCACTCATACCTGACAGAACCATCATAATATTTTCAAAGCTTGCTGCGTAACGAATTGCATAGCTTGCAGGACTTTTACTTGCAGCGCTATTACTTACAGAACTGTTATCCTTATTTTCACCATTTTCATTTAATTCTTCAAAAACCCTGAGTGCTTCATCTGGAAGATTAACCAACTTGCCACCTTTTACAGGTTCCATAACAAGGACTGGTTTACCATGCTTTACACACACTTCATAGCAGAGTCTGCTCTGTACTCTTGCGCTTTCATAATCAGCATAATTAAACTGCAGCTGTACCACTTCAATCTGTGGGCAGTCAGTCAGAATCATATCCAGAACCTCTGCCGTATCATGGAAAGAAATTCCCATATGACGTACTTTACCTTCATCAATTAATTCCTGTACGATTTCATAAGCTCTGGTTTCTTTTTTATATTTTACATGACGTTTTGCACTCTGGGCATGCATTAAATAAAAATCAAAATAATCTACACCACAGGCCTTTAGCTGCTCCTCAAATAATGGTCTGATATCCTCTTCCTTATCAAAACAGTAATCCGTCAGCTTATTTACTAAAATGTAACTTTCTCGTGGATGACGCTTTACAAGACAGTCACGGATAGCTGTTTCACTCTTTCCGTCTATGTACACGTGGGCAGTATCAAAATAGTTAAAACCCGCCTCCAAATAAGCATCTACCATCTTAGTGAACTCTTCATAATCTACCTCTTCCCCATTCATCGGCAGACGCATACACCCAAAGCCAAAGTTCTTTTTAATTTTCTCAAAATTTGCGTTCATAGCCCCACTTCTCCTTTTGAAATATTACTATTTTACATTATATAGTGAATTTCATAGATTTACAATCAAATTTCAGTTTGTCGAGATAACGAGGAATGCAAGAAGGAGTGTAAATAGAACTGTGCAAGCTTGTTTGCAAACAGTACTATTTACACTCCTTCTTATAGTCCGACAGGACGCAGCGAGATGTAGCAACGCGAAATCGAGCTGGCATGACGAGTGAGCAGATGGGCAAAACGAGCTAACACCCTCATTTATCCTGCTTTTCTATAATTTTCGTATTCCATTAGGGTCATTCTCAAAACGCCATTCCTACTTATTTCCTGATTTTCGTGTTCCAGTAGGGTTA
>CAYTGQ010000196.1:0-2971 GCA_964437345.1 uncultured Lachnoclostridium sp.
GCAATTTGACAAATGATATATACGGTGTTATACTATACTACATCAATGCTTTTAAGCGTTAAAGTAGAAAAGAGGAAATGCATATGAAAAAAAGATTATTAGCACTTTTTATGGTAATGACATTGACAGCAATGTCTCTTACAGCATGTGGAACTGTAGGAGGAAGTCAGGAATCCACAACAGATGAAAGTCAGACAACGACAGATGCAACAGAAGGCACAGATGCTTCCAGTGAAGCTGGTTCTGCTACAGAAGAAGGTAAAGTATACAAAATTGGTATCTGCCAGCAGTTAGAGCATCAGGCTTTAGATGCTGCAACAGAAGGCTTTAAGGCTGCTTTAGTAGAAAAATTAGGTGAAGGCAATGTAGAATTTGATTATCAGAACGCACAGGGTGAACAGACAAACTGTGCAACAATTGCAACAAAGTTTGTAAACAGTGATGTAGATTTAATTATGGCGAATGCAACAACTGCACTTCAGGCTTGTGCGGCAGCAACAGCCGATATTCCTGTTATTGGAACATCTGTTACTGATTTCGTATCTGCAGGTGTAGTAAACAGCAACGAAGCTCCGGGAAGAAATGTAACCGGAACATCTGACTTAGCACCAATCGACAAACAGATTGAATTATTACAGACATTAGTTCCAGAAGCTAAAACAGTAGGTATTCTTTACTGTTCTGCTGAATCTAACTCTGTATTTCAGGCTGATATGGCAGAAGAACAGTTAAAAGCAGCAGGAATCACAGTAACACGTTACACAGTAGCTGATTCCAATGATATTCAGCAGGTAGTAACAAAAGTAGTAGAAGAAAATGATGCTATTTTTATTCCAACTGATAACACTCTTGCTAACAACATGGAAATTGTAAAGAACGTAACAGTTCCAGCACAGAAACCAGTTATCGTTGGTGAAGAAAATATGTGTTCCGTAGGTGGACTTGCAACATTAAGTATTTCTTACTATAGTCTTGGATACAATGCAGGACTTATGGCATACGAAATTTTAGTAAATGGTGCAAAACCTGCAGAAATGCCTATTCAGTATGCTGATGAAGTAACATTAAAATACAATGTAGAAATTGCGGAAGCACTTGGTATGACAATGCCTGAAGACATGGTGGCTATTGAAAAGGCAGAATAAATTATAACTTATGATGAATCATAAAATTCAATAATAAGCTTACGGATTGCCATGGGAGGAAACTTCCATGGCAATGCACAGTAAAAAAAGAAAATAAATGACAAATGGAGGAAAAGATGAGCTCTTTAATCAATGCAATTCCGGGTTCAGTAGCTCAGGGATTAATATGGGGACTTCTGGCAATTGGAGTATATATTACTTATAAGGTGCTGGATTATTCGGATTTGACAGTAGACGGAAGCATTGCTACAGGTGGTGCAGTAGGAGTTATGTGCATGTTAAATGGCATGAATCCTTATCTGGCACTGATAATGGCATTTTTGGCTGGTATGGTAGCCGGACTTGTAACTGGGCTTTTTCATACTGTATTTGGTATTCCGGCAATTCTTTCAGGTATTTTAAGCCAGCTTGGATTATATTCCATTAATATGCGTATTCTTGGTAAATCCAATCAGGCGATTAGTGTTGACCAGTATGAAATGTTGGTAAGTCTTCGTTACATCAAGGAAGCTTGTCTCACAGGTATTGTGTTCTGCGTTGTTGTAATCGGACTTCTCTATTGGTTTTTCGGAACAGAGATGGGAGCAGCCATTCGTGCAACCGGTTGTAATGAAAGAATGGCAAGAGCACAGGGAATCAATACCAGCATGCAGAAGGTATTTGGTCTGATGATTTCTAATGGACTTGTAGGTATAGCCGGCTGTCTGTATGCACAGTATCAGGGCAGTGCTGATGTAAATATGGGGCGTGGTGCCATTGTTATTGGTCTGGCATCAGTTATTATTGGTGAGGTGCTATTCAGTAAGTTTTTCCAGAACTTTGCACTTCGTATGTGTTCAGCAGTTATTGGAGCAATCATTTATTTTATTGCAACAGCCATTGTTGTACAGATTGGATTGTCAACCAACGACCTGAAGCTGTTCTCGGCTTTGATTGTGGCATTGTTCTTGGCATTGCCTCATTTGAAAAATAAATATCTCTCTGGTATGGGAAGAAAAGGAGGTCAGGCAGATGCTTAAGATTGAGAATGTATATAAGACCTTCAATCCTGGAACTATCAATGAGAAAAAGGCACTGAACGGATTAAATCTGGTTTTAAACGAAGGTGATTTCGTTACTGTAATTGGTGGAAATGGCGCAGGTAAATCTACCATGCTTAATATGATAGCCGGAGTATATCCGGTGAGCAGTGGGAGCATTTTTATAGATGATGTAGATGTTACCAGATTGCCAGAGCATAAAAGAGCGGCTTATATGGGAAGAGTATTTCAGGACCCAATGACAGGAACAGCAGCAGATATGATTATTGAAGAGAATCTGGCAATTGCAGCAAGAAGGGGACAGAAGCGTTTCCTTGGCTGGGGTATCACGCCAAAAGAAAGAGAAGAATACAAAGAACGTCTGAAAGCTTTGGATTTAGGTCTGGAAAACCGTATGACTGCAAAAGTAGGTTTATTGTCTGGCGGACAGAGACAGGCACTGACACTTTTAATGGCTTCCATTAAGAAACCAAAGTTACTTTTGTTAGATGAGCATACAGCAGCATTAGACCCTAAGACAGCTAAGAAAGTATTAGATCTCACAGAAGAAATCGTAGCAAAGGATAACCTGACAACCCTTATGATTACTCATAATATGAAAGATGCCATTCGTCTTGGCAATCGTCTGATTATGATGCACGAAGGCAGAATTATTTATGACGTATCAGGGGAAGAAAAGAAAAAATTGAAGGTTTCAGATTTACTTGATAAGTTTGGAGAAGTAAGCGGCGGTGAATTTGCAAACGACAGAATGATGTTGTCGTAAATTGCGGTTTGTCGCACTAA
>CAYTGQ010000197.1:0-1387 GCA_964437345.1 uncultured Lachnoclostridium sp.
TTATGTTATTTTTGCTTTCTAGTAGGGTATGTGCGATTTTTTTGACCCGATTTATTTGGTTGTTTTACTAATAAGTAGGGGTATCGCAGAATTTCAGACCCTACTGGAGAGCGTTTTTTTCTGTTAAAGTAGGTTGTTTGATTAGTTGGATAAACTACAATCTGCCATTTAGGAATCTTTCGTTTCCCTGATTATTTCTCTAATGGCGCCTCTAAAAGTATAACTTTCTTTTCGGTTGCATTTAATTGAAGCTGACATCCAATAGGTATTGTAAACATAGGGTGTGTATGACAGCAATCAAATTCTGCTAAAAAAGGAATGGAACAATCATCCAATACCTCTAATAAAATTTCATAGGGTTTTCTGTTAGTTCCGTTATCATCAAATTTCTCGTGTTTTCCTAAAATTATTCCACTGACTTTTTCAAATACACCAGCCAATTTCAATAACGAAAATGTTCTTTCAATTGTGCAGGCATCTTTAAGAGAATCTTCAATAAACAGAATATCTCCCTCTTTTATTTCAGGCATGTATTCTGTTCCAAAGAAACCTTCCATTGTATTTAAGTTTCCTCCAATCAGTCTGCCCTTGCAGACACCAGGTGTTACACATACCCAATTGTTTTCGTTTTCTTCTTTTCCTCTGGCTTGCTGACTCCAGTCGATAAATTCATCTGTCCATACCGAAGGCATTTCATATTCGTAAGGAATTGACACGCCATCACATATCATTGATTTGAAATAATCAAATGTCATATTCACAAATGGAGGATATTCACCAAACGAAGATGCTAATGCAGGACCATAAAATGTAACAAGACCTGTCTTTGCATATATTGCTAGTAACAGTGCAGTCGTATCAGAATAGCCAATAATGATTTTTGGATGGGTTTTCAGATATTCATAATCAATATAGGGCAAAATAGAATTACTGTTGTTGCCACCTATCGCTGCCATCAAAATTTGGACATCATCGTTGTATAAAAGCTGATTAAATTCATCGGCACGTTCTTTAATACTACCAGAACGGTAAAAATCCTTCTTTCCAAAGAGGTTTCCATCAAATACTTTAAATCCCCTCGCTTGTAAATATTCTTTTCCACGATTATATCTTATGGGAACAGTTGATGAAATTGGAGAAGAGGAAGAAAAAACACCAATTGATGAGTTTGTATTACATTTTTTTGCTTTCATTGATAACATACCTCCTATTTATCAAATTCGTATTCGTAATTATTTAGAGACTATTATAATCATATAGTAAAGGAATTTTCAATGGATACAATTTATTTAAAGTCTGAAAATATATTTTGAATATATTTTCAATAGCTTACTTAATTCGTTAAGTAGTAATTTGATAAAATGGTTAGAAAACGGATGTTTTATGA
>CAYTGQ010000197.1:1487-2895 GCA_964437345.1 uncultured Lachnoclostridium sp.
CTTAATTCGTTAAGTAGTAATTTGATAAAATGGTTAGAAAACGGATGTTTTATGATTTGAATGGTTGAAATTTGGCTTTTTATATGGTAATATTTTGTATATGATTTAAAATACAAAGATTAAAGAGCGTAACAGAATATATGAAAGGAGGAATGATATGTGACAATCAAAGAAATGAAAGAACGTAAAAGGGAACTTGGTCTTACTTATGAGAGGCTTTCTGAACTTTCTGGTGTACCGTTGGGAACTCTTCAGAAAGTTTTAACGGGTGTGACTTTATCTCCACGTTACGAAACGTTATTGGCGTTGGAAAAGGTTCTTGGCAAAGATGTTTGTGGTATGGATAATATGATAAGAGAAGCACAGGCTGAATATGAAATCAAGAAACGCCAAGGTGAATTTACGCTAGAAGATTATTATGAGATACCAGATGATATCAGTGTAGAATTGATAGATGGTGTATTGTATACAATGAATGCTCCAACTTCTGCTCATCAGATGATTGGTGGATTAATTTACACAAAGTTAATGAATTATGTGATGCAAAAAAAGGGGAAATGTGTACCAATGATTTCTCCGATTGATGTACAGCTTGATTGTGATGATAAGACTATGGTGCAGCCAGATGTGGTGATTGTCTGCAACAGAGATAAGGTTATCATGCGTTGTGTATATGGTGCGCCTGATTTTGTTGTAGAGGTGCTTTCTAAGACTACAAAGAAGAAGGATTCTGTTATTAAGCTTCACAAATATATGAATGCTGGAGTAAGGGAATACTGGATGATTGACCCTATGAGAAAGGTGGTAATTGTCTACAATTTTGAAAGTGACATATATCCCGTTATTTATGGATTTGATGCTAAGATTCCTGTAGGTATCTGGAGAGATGAGTGCATTATTGATTTTAATGAAATATATGAGTATATTCAGTTTTTATATGAAAATGAAGATGGGAATATGTAATAAAATATACTAGAGAAAGGATTTGATACCTATGCAGAAAAATGAATCTATAGAATTATTATTTAGTCGTAAATCTGTCCGTGTATATGAAGAACGTGACATTGAACCAGAAGTAAAACAGGCAATTCTGGAGGCAGCTTTACAGGCTCCAACTGCAGGAAATATGACCTTATATACCATTTTGGATATTACAGATCAGGCTAAGAAAGACCGACTTGCCATAACTTGTGATAATCAGCCTTTTATTGCAAAGGCACCGATGGTGCTCATATTCTGTGCAGATTATAAGCGTTGGTATGATGTGTTCTGCAAGTATGAAGATACAGTAAGAAAACCGGCAGAAGGAGATTTGTTCTTGGCACAGGCAGATGCTTTGATTGCTGCACAGAATGCGGTTATGGCAGCAGAGAGTCTTGGAATTGGCTCCTGCTATATTGGAGATATT
>CAYTGQ010000198.1:0-2844 GCA_964437345.1 uncultured Lachnoclostridium sp.
AAATACCTGATTGTTGTATAACTTAATTGTTCCTTCAATGCTGTCATATTCTGTATTAATTCTTGGAAAATATAAAATACCCTTTAAGTTAAATGGATAGTCCATATTTAAATGAATCCAGAATAATGGCTCTTTATAGTCATGGAATACCGTGCGATAGAATTCCTTATATTCCTCTTCTGTACATTCATTTGGATGTTTTGTCCAAAGTGGTGTTGTATCACTTAAAGAAACCGGACGTTTATGGATTTTGGCTTTTTCTTTTCTTGGAGATACTTCTACTACCTCTTTTTCTCCATTTTCATTTTCACGTTCTTCTGTTTTTGCTTCTTCTACGATATTTTCAACAACAACGTCATCTTCTCTTACATCAGCAGCATCAATTGTTTCAAATTCCTGTTCTGCATTTGCTTTGGAAAGGAAGATTTCTATCGGCATGAAAGAGCAGTATTTATTCAATACTTCACGCACACGATATTCGTTAGAAAACTCATAACTGTCTTCATTTAAATACAATGTAATAGCTGTTCCAACTGCTTCCTTATCTCCATCTTCCATCTCAAATTCGGTACCGCCTTCAGATTCCCAATGTACAGACTTGGCATCAGCTTTATAAGAAAGTGTATCAATTGTTACTCTGTCTGCTACCATAAATGCAGAATAGAAACCTAAACCAAAATGACCAATAATCTGGTCTTCGCTTGCTTTATCTTTATACTTCTCAAGGAAATCAGTTGCACCGGAAAACGCAATCTGGTTGATATATTCTTTTACTTCATCGGCAGTCATACCAATACCATTATCTGTAAAAGTGATTGTCTTTTCTTCCGGGTCTACCTCTACTAAAATTTTAAATTTATTATCCGTTGGAATACTAGCTTCACCCATCAGTTCTAATTTCTTTAACTTGGTAATTGCATCACAACCATTGGATACTAATTCTCTAATAAAAATATCATGGTCAGAATATAACCACTTTTTAATCACTGGAAAAATATTTTCTGAACTAATTGACAAACTACCTTGTTCTTTTGCCATTCTAATCACTCCTTCTTAAAAACTTTAATCATAAATGTATGATAAGACACTAAAAATAGATTGTCAAGAGAAAATTAGCACTCAACATCGTTGAGTGCTAATAATTAATCTTTTGTTTATATTCTGTTTAGAAATTTTATTTTTTTCTTACCACTACTCCATTTTCAAAGCCAATTCCAAAGGATATTTCTTTATAAAAATCGTAAAACTCCCGTAGCCTACCTTCATCTGTTATCGTAGATGTATAAAAGTTCTCTCCTGTAGCCGGAACTACTGAAAGAACCAGCTCCTTTCCTTCTTCAAAAGCTACTTTTAATAATGCTGTGTCTGGAATCTGACTTCCAAATACAAAGTTACCAAGGCTATACACAATTGGCACATCCTTATAATACTCAATTCCCTGCAAGCAATGGGAATGGCTTCCTACGACCAAATCTGCTCCGGCATCTATATACATCTGCCCGAGATTTCTTTGATAATCCTCTGGATAGTTCTCTCGTTCCAATCCCCAATGTACATACACAATAACCACATCTGCATTGGATTTCGCTTCTTCAATCTGCTCTAATAATATAGTTGGATCATAGGTAGTAAGAAGCCCTGGATTTTCATCGGCTGTCCACTCCGGCACAGGAATCACTCTGGATGCTGCAATAAATGCAAAGGTCATTCCTTCTTTTTCAATGTAGGCAATCTGCTTTGCCTCTGTAATATCGTTTCCGGCACCTAATGGCACAATTCCGGCTTCTTTCAAAGCAGCTACACTATCCAGCATGGCATCTATGCCAAAATCCAGGCTGTGATTATTGGCAAGACTTGCAATATCCACACCCATCTCCTGTAAAATCTGAACTCTTTCAGGGGACACTCTGAATGTATATTGCTTATCCTCTGCCTGAATTCCTCTTTCGCTGAATGGAAATTCATTATTGATAACAGTAATATCTGCACTTTGCAACTCATAAATCAAGTTCTGGTCTAAAATTCCAGTCAGACCACTATTATCATAATTTGCAAGCACACCATCAGAAAATAGCACATCACCGGTAAATGCAACAATTACTGGTTTTTTTTCTATCATTTCTGTTTCCACTTCAACTATAGCTTGGGCATTCTGCTCCTGTTCTTTTAATCTGTCTTCTATTCTCTGGCAGCCTGTCATTGCTGATAAAAGAATTGCAAATATCAGAACTCTCCATAGCTTCTTCATAAACTTTCTTTATGCCTCCTCACAAGGAATATTACACTTTTTCAAAAATGCAATCACTTCTGTATCCCATTCCTGCTCCAAAGTTTTATCCATTGAAAATATCTTTACAGAGCTTCCTGTTATTAGATGAAGTCCGCCATTCTCATACTTAATATTTAGAAACAAGCCTTCCACCTGCTCTGGAAGAAAGCTGGAACCACTTCTTTCCAAAACCTTTTTTACATTTTCTTTTGGAAGTGAAAATACAATCTTCATAGACTGAGGGCTTTTGTTTCCTTTTATAATCTGAAATGTCAAGTTTCTCAATTCCTTCCAGAAAGAATACTCTCTATCCCCTATGCTTTCCAGTTCGTCACTATCATACCATTTATGGCTTAAGCGTCCATTAATTTTAAACTGATTGGCTGTCTGTATTTCCAACTCGTAAAGTAAAAAGGAATCAAAAGCTTCTCCCAGAAAAAGCTGTGACATAAATGCTTTTACTTCCAATACTTTTAATGCTTTCATACCCTTCTCCTATTCTGCTTCTTTATTTAATCCAGCTATCCCAAATAGTAACATATTTACCAATATAACGCAAATTTTAGCTCTGAATA
>CAYTGQ010000199.1:0-2817 GCA_964437345.1 uncultured Lachnoclostridium sp.
GAAAAAGAAAAGCAGTGGAAAAACATATACTCAGGTATTTGGAAAGACTATTGTAAATCTGGCGGCAGATGATGACCGGGTAGTAGCAATTAGTGCAGCTATGCCTTCCGGTACAGGACTTATGGAATACAGGGAATTATTTCCACAGAGGTATTTTGATGTGGGAATTGCAGAAGAACATGCAGTTACCTTTGCAGGAGGTCTTGCAGCAGGCGGATTAAGACCAGTTGTGGCACTGTATTCTACATTTTTACAGAGAGCCTATGACCAGATACTTCATGATGTGTGTCTGGAGAATTTACCGGTTGTTTTCGCTATTGACCGTTCCGGGCTGGTTGGAAGTGACGGAGAAACACATCAGGGTGTGTTTGATACATCATTTTTAACAAATATTCCAAATCTGACTGTTATGTCTCCTGCAAGCGGAGATGAGCTGACAGCTATGATGAAGTTTGCCGTGGATTTGGGAAGTCCGGTAGTTGTTCGTTATCCAAGAGGTGCGGTATGTACAAGAGAAGAATTATCCGGTGAAAATGTTAAAGGAGAACATGGAATCGCACTTGGTAAAGCGCAGGTTGTATACAAAGGTAGTGAGATTGCAATTCTGGCAGTTGGAACCATGGCAGAAACCGCTCTTGAAGTAAGAGAACTTCTGCAGGAAAAAGGCATTGATGCAACAGTAATTAATGCGCGATTTGTAAAACCTTTTGATAAAGAACTGATAAGTGAATTATTAAGAGAACACAAGACAATTGTTACTATTGAAGAAAATGTAAAGACAGGCGGTTTTGGACAGATAATTGGAAGCTTCCTTTCAGAAGAAGGAGCAGGCGATATCCGCTTTATTCCTGTTTCATTACCAGATTCCTTCATTGAACATGGTACAGTTGGACTTTTAAGGGAAAAATATGGTTTGGATGCAAAAAGCATTGTATCAAAGATATTTGCTGAACAGACATTTTAATGAAAAGCATGTAAAGATATTTGAGCAAATATTTTTGAGAAAGGATTCAGAATGAAAGAACGATTAGATGTACTTTTGGTAAAGCGTGGATTGGCAGAATCCAGAGAAAAGGCCAAGGCAATTATCATGGCTGGAAATGTTTTTGTTGGAAATAACAGAGAAGATAAGGCTGGCAGTACCTTTGATGAGACAGTGGAGATTACTGTAAAAGGAAATACCTTGAAGTATGTAAGCCGTGGTGGTCTTAAATTAGAAAAGGCAATTGAACAGTATGGAGTTTCTGTGCAGGATAAAATCTGTATGGACGTTGGTTCTTCTACAGGGGGATTTACCGATTGTATGCTTCAGAATGGGGCTGTAAAGGTATATTCTGTAGATGTTGGAACAAATCAGCTGGCATGGAAGCTGAGACAGGATGAAAGAGTTGTTTCTATGGAAAAGACCAATATCCGTTATCTGACAAGAGACCAGATTGATGATGATATCCAGTTTGCTTCCATTGATGTTTCCTTTATTTCTCTGACAAAGGTACTGGGACCGGTAAGAGATTTGCTGGAAGAAAATGGTGAAATTGTGTGTCTTATCAAGCCACAGTTTGAGGCTGGAAGAGAAAAGGTAGGTAAAAAAGGGGTTGTACGTGAAAAGAGCGTGCACATTGAGGTAATTGTAAATGTAATGTCATTTGCAAAATCCATTGGCTTTGAGGTTCTGAATCTGGATTATTCTCCAATTAAAGGACCAGAAGGCAATATTGAATATTTGATGCAGATTAGAAAAGTGGAACAGATAGAAAATGCTGAGCCGGATGAGGTCGTGGAAGAAGCGGCGGTTAGTGTTGAAGCTGCTTTAACGGAGGAAGAAATGGCCAAAATTCAGGAAGTAGTTGAAGCTGCTCACAATAGTCTGGATTAGGGGAAATATGGAGAAGGTTAAAGAGAGATGAATAAGTTTTGTGTAATTGCCAATACGGGAAAGGATAAAAACTATGAGACTGCTGAGTACATAAGAGGTTTGATTGAAAAGGCAGGAAAGCAGTGTGTCATGGTTAATGACCGTTTTGGAAATGATAGAAAAGAAGGTTATATTGATGCTGCAGATATCCCGTCGGATGCAGAATGTCTGTTGATTTTAGGCGGTGATGGCACTATGATACAGGCAGCAAAGGACTTCTGTGAAAGAGAAATTCCACTTTTAGGAGTAAATCTTGGAACACTTGGTTTTCTCACAGAAGTAGAAAGACAGAATATAGAAGATGCATTAGAAGAAATATATGCCGGTAACTATAAAATAGAGCACCGGATTATGCTGGAAGGTATGAATGGGGAGAAGGGCAGAGATATTTACAGAGGAGTTGCATTAAATGACTTTGTACTGAATAAAAGCATCGAATGTCGTTTGATTACTCTTCATGTATATGTAAATGATGAGTTAATGGATACTTATATCTGTGATGGTTTGATTTTCTCTACTCCGACAGGTTCTACGGCATATAATTTATCAGCAGGAGGACCGGTACTGACACCGGAGGTGAAGGCATTTATTATTACACCAATTTGTCCACACTCCCTGAATAAGAGAAGCCTTGTTCTTTCTTATAAAGACAAGATTACGGTGCAAATTGGAAAAAGTAAGGATTTTATGGATGATTTTGCTGTAGTTAATGTAGATGGTGTTAATATGCTGGAGCTTACAACCGGAGAAAAAGTGGAGATTCAGTGCAGTGAAAAAGAAACACAGATTATTAAGCTGACGAAGTCAAGCTTTTATGACAGACTTAGAGGTAAGCTGAACGGGGGAATGTAAAAATTCTTGAGTTTTCGTATTTTGCACATCACATAATGGGGCGTTATCTT
>CAYTGQ010000200.1:0-2778 GCA_964437345.1 uncultured Lachnoclostridium sp.
TCGTAAGGTTGCAAGAAAAATTCTGAGGCATAAGCTGACTTTTATAAAAGTTCAATGAAAAATCATACTCATATATTACAAGATAACGCCCCATTATGTGATGTATAAAAAATGCGGAAGCTCAAGAAAAGATTGGTATTGACACAGTGGAAGCAAAATGGTATATTATGACAGAAAAGATAGTTTTTAAAACTACATAGAAAAGTTTTTTTGACAAAACAAGATAGAGAAAGGGACAATTACAGATGAAGATTAAAATTGTAACAGATTCAGCATCTAATATGCTGGCACTTGATGGAGTTGATTTTGAATCCGTTCCATTAAAAATTACAACTAATGATAAAGAATATGTAGATACAGCAGATTTAGATGTAGAAGGAATGGTAAATGACTTAAGCACATATAAAGGTAAATCCTGTACTGCCTGTCCGGGTGTAGGTGATTACCTCAATGCATTTGAGGGCTACGATATTGTTTACTGTGTTACTATCATTAGTACACTTTCAGGTAGCTATAATGCAGCAATGACTGCTAAACAGCAGTATGAAGAAGAAAATCCAGGAAAGCATGTTTTTGTATTGGATTCTTATACAGCAGGAGCAGAGATGAAGCTTCATATCGAAAAGTTCAGAGATTTGGTACTGGAAGGTAAAGATTATGATACAATCTGCAAAGAGATTCAGGAATATAAAGAACAGCATACTTCTCTTGTATTCTGTCTTGAATCCTTGCGTAATCTTGCTAATAACGGACGAGTAAGCCCTGCAGTAGCAACGATTGCCAGCTTAATCGGTATCAGAATGGTAGGCGATGTTAGTGAAGAAGGACAGTTACATCCAACAGACAAATGTCGTGGAGCAAAGAAAGCCACAGCTGAAATTTTCCGTAATATGAAACGTTTGGGATATAAAGGTGCTAAGCTTTACATTGACCACTGCTATAATGAAAAGGCAGCAGAAGCTTTAAAAGAGACTGTATTGGCAGAATTCCCAGAAGCACATGTTGTTATTGACAGAACCTGTGGTTTGTGTAGCTTTTATGCAGAAAAAGGCGGCTTAATGATAGGCTTCGAAGTAAACTAATTAAATTAATGATGAATGAGTGAATCCTCGAATTTTCTTGGAAAATTGGTAAATACTAAAGTTAATATAACTTAGTGTTTAGTAATTATAAAAAGAATTCGAGGATTTTTTATGGAATCATTGTGGAGAAAACAGACTGGAGAGATAAGATTAGAATCAGATGTAACAGAGGTTTTAGAGAAAAGGAACAATAAAGATAACTATTGGGATGTAATTGTAGTAGGAGCTGGTCTGGCAGGGCTTTTGACGGCTTATTATCTGAAGGAACAAGGGAAAAGTGTTCTTGTGCTTGAGGCTAAGACTATTGCATCAGGTCAGACAGAACGGACAACTGCAAAGATTACCAGCCAGCATGATGTGAAATATAGTAAATTAATTAAAACAGTAGGTATAGAGAAAGCCAGAATATATGCCAAGGCAAATGAAACTGCTATTTGCGAATATGAACAACTTATTAAGAAACATGGAATTGAGTGTCAGTTTAAGAAAAGTCCGGCATATCTGTATACCATGCAGGATAAATCGGTATTGGAAGAAGAAGTGAAAGCAGCAACTTCTCTTGGAATTGATGCTTTTTTTACAACGGAAACAGAATTGCCATTTGAAGTAAAAGGTGCAGTATGTTTTAATAATCAGGCACAATTTTCGCCTTTAGAGTTTATAAAATGTATTTCCAAAGAACTGGATATATTGGAGCATACAAAAGTAACTGCAGTAAAAGGCAATCAGGTTATAGCAGATGATAAGGCTTTTACAGCAGATAAAATTGTAATAACAACCCATTATCCGATTATTAATGTACCAGGATTTTATTTTATTCGTCAGCATCAGGAACGGAGTTATGTGCTGGCACTTTCTGGATGCGAAAATTTCAAACAAGGAAAATTAAAAGGAATGTATTTGGGAATTGATGAAAATGGTCTTTCCTTCCGAAGTGCAGGGGATGTATTACTGTTAGGCGGAAGCTCTCATCGAACAGGTGAAAATAAAAGTGGCGGAGCGTACAGATTTCTTGAACAGTCAGCAGAAAGACTTTTTCCGGAATGTAAAGAAGTCGCCCGTTGGTCAGCACAGGATTGTATGCCCCATGATGGAATTCCATTTATCGGCAGATATTCTATGTTTACACCAGATTTATATGTTGCAACGGGGTTTCAAAAATGGGGTATGACATCATCTATGATTGCGGCTCTGATTTTACGGGATGAAATATGCGGAATAGAGAATCCATATGCAAAATTATTTTCACCACAGAGATTAAATCTAAGGGCATCTATTGGAAATTTGATGCTCGATGCAGGTATGAGTGTAAAAGGGCTTACAAAAGGATTGTTTTGCAAAAAGGCACCAAGATGTCCGCATATGGGCTGTGAACTGGTGTGGAATCCAGATGAAAAAAGCTGGGACTGTCCGTGCCACGGCTCCCGGTTTGAAGAAAATGGAAAATTATTGGATAATCCTGCAAAAAGAGGGATAGAAAAAAGCTAATATGCAGCATGTTCTATATGGTTATCTTGAGTTTCCGTATTTTGCACATCACATAATGGGGCGTTATCTTGTAATATATGAGTATGATTTTTCATTAAACTTTTATAAAAGTCAGCTTATGCCTCAGAATTTTTCTTGCAACCTTACGAGCTCAAGAACTTCTAATGCTTTTGACTTTTTGTCTATGATTATGCACCACTCCCAACCA
>CAYTGQ010000201.1:0-2736 GCA_964437345.1 uncultured Lachnoclostridium sp.
TTTAGCAACAGACCCATGGGGAATTAAAGTAAACCGTGTGGAATTAAAGAATATCATTCCACCGGCAGCTATTAATGAAGCCATGGAAAAACAGATGAAGGCAGAACGTGAAAAACGTGAAGCAATCCTTATCGCACAGGGTGAAAAAGAATCCGCAATCCTTCGTGCACAGGGTAAGAAAGAAGCTGCTATTTTAGATGCGGAAGCAGAAAAACAGGCAGCAATCCTTCGTGCGGAAGCTAAGAAGGAAGCAACTATCCGTGAAGCAGAAGGTCAGGCACAGGCTATCTTAACAGTACAGCAGGCTAATGCTGATGGTATCCGTTTCCTGAATGATGCAAATCCGGGCAATAACGTACTCCAGTTAAAGAGCTTAGAAGCGTTTACTGCAGCTGCTGACGGTAAGGCAACTAAGATTATTATTCCATCTGATATTCAGGGAATTGCTGGTCTAACTAAGTCTTTAGTAGAAGTAGGAAAAGAAAACTAAAATTGCAAAACGTATAAATTAATTTATGGAAGTGAGCGAAGCACACAAAATAGGCTTCAGGCGTGGCTGAGCCGTCTTTATTTTGTATGCAGCGCCCACTTCCTCTATGTTAGTACATGGTTTTGCAAATATAAACATATAGTTGGAGGAAATCATCATGGATATTTTAAAAAAGCTGAAAGAAGAACTTTCGATTGAGTTATGGCAGGTAGAAGCAGTTGTACAGCTTATTGATGAAGGTAATACAATTCCATTTATTGCCCGATACCGTAAGGAAAAGCATGGAGCATTAAATGATGAACAACTTCGTAATTTAAGTGAAAGACTGACATATTTAAGAAATTTGGAAGATAAGAAAAATCAGGTTCTCGCAAGTATTGAAGAACAGGGTAAATTAACAGAAGAATTAAAAGCACAGATTCTTGCTGCAGAAACACAGGTAGTAGTCGAGGATTTATATCGCCCATATCGTCCAAAGAGAAGAACAAGAGCGACTATTGCTAAGGAAAAAGGCTTAGACGGATTAGCAGAAATTATTCTGGCTCAGACTACAGATAAATCTCTGGAAGAAGAGGCAGCTGCTTACATTTCTGAAGAAAAAGAAGTGAAGGATGCAAAAGAGGCCATTGCAGGAGCTATGGATATCATTGCAGAAACGATTTCTGATGATGCAGATTATAGAAAATATATTCGTGAAGCAACTATGGAAGAGGGAACCATTGCTTCTGCAGCCAAGGATGAAAAGGTACAGTCTGTTTATGAAATGTACTATAACTTTGAAGAAGCAGTTGGCAAAATTGCAGGTCACAGAGTTCTTGCTTTAAATCGTGGTGAAAATGAAAAGGTTTTAACTGTTAAAATAAATGCACCTGAAGAAAGAATTCTTCGTTTCTTAGAAAAGAAAGTGATTATCAATGACAATCCAAACACAACACAGGTGTTGAAGGATACAATTGAGGACAGCTATAAGAGATTAATTGCTCCAGCTATTGAACGTGAAATCAGAAATGATTTGACAGAAAAGGCAGAAGATGGTGCAATCAAGGTATTTGGTAAAAACCTAGAACAGCTTTTAATGCAGCCTCCAATTGCAAATCAGGTTGTACTTGGCTGGGACCCTGCATTCCGTACAGGCTGTAAGCTTGCAGTTGTAGATGCAACTGGAAAGGTTCTGGATACAACCGTTGTTTATCCAACAGAGCCACAGAATAAGATTGCAGAAACTAAGAAAATTGTAAAAGGTTTAATTGATAAATATGGAATCACATTAATTTCCGTAGGTAATGGAACTGCTTCCCGCGAATCAGAAATGATTATCGTGGATATGTTAAAGGAAATTGACAAGCCGGTTCAGTATGTTATTGTTAATGAAGCCGGAGCTTCGGTATATTCTGCAAGTAAGCTTGCAACAGAAGAGTTCCCTAACTTTGACGTGGGACAGAGAAGCGCGGCATCCATTGCACGAAGAATTCAGGACCCATTGGCTGAATTAGTTAAAATTGATCCAAAATCCATTGGTGTTGGTCAGTATCAGCATGATATGAACCAGAAGAAGTTAAGTGAAGCATTATCTGGAGTAGTAGAAGATTCTGTAAATAAAGTTGGTGTTGATTTAAATACAGCATCTGCTCCGCTTCTTGAGTATGTTTCCGGTATTTCAAAAGTAATTGCAAAAAATATTGTAGCTTATAGAGAAGAAAATGGTAAATTCACTAACAGAAAACAGCTTTTAAAGGTTGCTAAATTAGGGCCAAAAGCATTTGAACAGTGTGCCGGATTTATGCGTATTACAGATGGAGATAATCCATTAGATGCAACCAGTGTACATCCGGAATCTTATGATGCAGCTGAAGGTTTAATGGAAAAATTGGGCTGGACAATGGAAGATGTTCGTAAAGCTCAGGCCGAAGCAGCGACTTCCAAAGGCAAAGAAAAGAAAGCTGCAAAAGATAATAAACCAGCTAAGAAAAAAGAAAAGAACATTGTTGTAAAGCAGAAAAATACTGCTTTTGGACAAGCACTGGCACAGGCTATGGCTGGTGGTGTAAAGGCGGCAGAGGATACTGTAGTGAATGAAAAGGCAGTAGAAACAGTAATCAGCAATGTCGGAAGTCTTAGCAAAAAGATTAAGAACAAAGAAAAACTGGCAGAGGAATTAAATATCGGTGTTATGACCTTAGAAGATATTGTAAAAGAACTAGAAAAGCCAGGTCGTGACCCTCGTGAGGATATGCCAAAACCAATTC
>CAYTGQ010000202.1:0-2720 GCA_964437345.1 uncultured Lachnoclostridium sp.
ACTACCTTATCTTCAATGGATGGGCAGTATCTTGGACCTGTTCCTTCAATATCTCCAGAATAAAGTGGAGAACGTTCTAAATTATCACGGATAATTTTATGAGTTTCCTCGTTAGTATAAGTAAGCCAGCAGGAAATCTGCTCTCTTTCAATATCTTCCGGTGTATTGGTAAATGAAAATGGAACTAACTTTTCATCACCCTTCTGCTCTTCCATTTTACTAAAATCAATGGAACGTTTATCAATTCGAGCCGGAGTACCAGTTTTGAAACGATACATCTCAATTCCAAGTGCTTTTAAAGAGTCGGATAACTGATTTGCCGCCTGAAGACCATTTGGACCAGTGTAATTTACAACATCTCCATAGATACATCTTGCATTTAAGAATACTCCTGTACATAAAACAACTGCTTTACATGGATATACAGTACCTGAATAAGTTTCAACACCGGTAATCTTTCCATCTTCCACTAAAAGCTTTGTTATCTCTGCCTGTTTTAAAGTAAGATTGTCTGTATTTTCAACAACCTTTCTCATTTCTCTTGTGTAATCTTCTTTATCAGCCTGGGCACGAAGAGAATGAACTGCAGGTCCTTTTGATTTATTAAGCATCTTAGACTGAATAAATGTCTTATCAATGTTTTTTCCCATTTCGCCGCCTAAAGCGTCAATTTCTTTTACTAAATGACCTTTAGAGCTTCCACCAATATTTGGATTACATGCCATTAAAGCTACACTATCCATACTGACAGTAAACATAACTGTATTATATCCAAGTCTTGCACAGGCCAGCGCTGCTTCACAACCTGCATGTCCCGCACCAACTACGGCTATATCATAACTTTCGAATATATAAGACATACTTTTTCTCCTCTCCTTTTGTCTAACTCCAGAATTTAGATGGTTCGCATCTATCATAGCATTTCATGCTATTTCTAATTCTGTCGTTATCTTACCCAAAAAAGAAAATGCCTGCTTCGCAGTCGCTTTCTTTTTTTCAGGTACTCTATTTGCCCATACAAAATTCGCTGAATATTGTATTAACTAAATCTTCTCCAACGCTTTCTCCAATTATTTCTCCAAGAACCTCATAAGCATTCATAAGATCAATAGAATAGAAATCTTCCGGCATTCCGTTTTCAATACTTTCCTTCACCTGATAAAGACTTTTAATTCCCTCTGCAATGGCTGTCTTATGACGTACATTAGTAATATAAACCTCATCATTAAAACTAATTTCTCCACTAAAGAACATTTCTTTAATGACATTTTCCAGTTCATCCATTCCCTGTTCTTTCTTTGCAGAAATAGGAATTACTGTTTTTCCGGTTTTTTCTTTTAATTCTTCTTCTGTTACAACTTTTTCCAAATCAGTTTTATTTAATAAGACAATAGCTTTTCTATTCTGAACTAATTCAATAATTTCTTTATCATTTTCATCTAATGGAACAGAAGCGTCTACCACATAAACAATTAAATCTGCTTCTTTTGCAAAAGTTCTTGCTTTTTCCACACCGATTTTTTCTACATAATCCTCTGTGCTGCGAATACCGGCTGTATCAATAAGATTAAGAACCACTTCACCTAAATGAATACTTTCTTCCAAAGTATCTCTGGTTGTTCCTTCAATCTCAGTTACAATAGCTCTTTCTTCACCGGCCAGTACATTTAATAAAGAAGATTTACCTGCATTCGGTTTTCCTAAAATAACAGTACGGATTCCTTCTTTTAAAATTCTTCCATTATCCGCAGATTTTAAGAGCTTATCCAGAGCCTTTGTATTCTGCTCTACTCTCTCTGATAATTCATCTGCAAATCCATCTATGCTGATATGCTCAGGGTCATCTAAAGCTGCTTCAATAAAAGCAATATCACGAATGATATTTGCTCTGATTTCTTTAATTTTTTCATGAACAGAGCCTTTTAACTGGCTCACAGAACTCTTTAATGCCATCTCATTCTTGGCATTAATAATATCAATAACTGCTTCTGCCTGGGACAAATCAATTCTTCCGTTTAAGAAAGCTCTTTTTGTGAATTCACCAGGTTCAGCCGGACGGGCACCATACTTAATTACAGTTTCTAATACCTTTTTAGTCACAACAACACCGCCATGACAGTTAATTTCTACAATATTTTCTCTTGTATAAGTATTTGGTGCTTTCATAATCACCACTAAAACTTCATCAATAACTTCTTCTCCATCTTTGATATATCCATAATGAACGGTGTGGCTTTCTTTTTCACTTAATATTTTCTTACCTTTTGGAGATTTATAAATCTTATCTATAATTGTAAATGCATCATCTCCACTGATTCTTACAATACTGATTCCTGCATTATTCATAGCAGTTGAAATTGCTGCAATTGTTTCTGTTTTCAAAATTCCACATCCTTTCATAGTTTCTTAACCATACTTATTATATACTATCTTTTTACTAATTTCATCTATTATATAACAAGAGAGGGTATCTAAAATAAACCTTTCAGATACCCTTTTAACATTTTTTTTATTCTTCTACGCTTGTTTCTACTGTCTGTACTTCTGCAGAAGTATTTTTCTTATCATAGTTTCTTCTACCATGATTACGATTGTAATTTTTTCCATTACCTCTGTTATTGTATTCTCTGTAACCCTTCTTTAAAGTTACAACAACTCTTCTATAAGGCTCTTCACCTTCACTATGAGTTTCTACGAATTTATCACCCTGAAGTGCAGAA
>CAYTGQ010000203.1:0-2590 GCA_964437345.1 uncultured Lachnoclostridium sp.
CCTACTTAGTGCTGCTTCATTCCTGACCTGACACGGTTCATAGGTTTCCATTGCGCAAGACCCAAGCCTCAACATCGCTTACAAAGGGCAGCTTCATTAAACAAACCCGGGGTAAGACATCACTCCTGCTATAGCGGATTGCAGGTACAGGGCACCGCTAACTCCCCAGCTGTGCGGAAATGTTATGACAATACAAGGGTCAAAATGATATGCGTTTCATGCTTGCATGAAAAAGCATAGCTTTAAGACCCGCAAAAACATGAGAAAGCAGCCCGAATAGGGCGAATTTCAAATGTTTTTAGGATTTCAAGAGCATGTAAATGCGAAGAAATCCGTGTATTGGTTATCACACCAATACATAGCGCGTTTTCAAGTATATCGTTTTTTTAATAGAAAGTCAAGAAATACTTGTCATTTTCATCAACTTCTTCTCTTCCCGAAGCTCCTTAAAAAACTCAGTCATCATCTGGCTGCATTCTTCTTCCAAAACACCTCTCTCTACCTCCACCTGATGATTAAATTGCTCCATCTCCAAAAGGTTTAAGATAGAACCACCACATCCTGCCTTTGGGTTCATACTGCCAATTACCACTCTTTTCACCCTTGCCTGCACAATAGCTCCGGCACACATCTGACATGGTTCCAGAGTGATATACATGGTGCAGTCTTCCAAACGCCAGTCTCCTAATACCTTACTTGCTTTATTGATTGCAAGTATCTCGGCATGGGCGAGAGTATTCTTTTTGATATTTCTTTTATTGTACCCTCTGGCAATGATTTTATCCTCACAAACAATGATGCAGCCAATTGGAACCTCTTTGATTTTATAGGCTTTCCGTGCCTGCTTCAAAGCCTCTTTCATATAAATGTTATCTTTATCCACTGATTAATTCCTCGCTTTTTATTTCAAATTACCTAATTCAAAATCTGACTTAATAGTTTATTTTTCTTTTTTTATCTTTTATGCTATAATTTCAAATATGTTTGTAGTTTTTCCTTACAGACATGATAACATGAAGATAAAATGGTTACAAACAGTTTTTATATACAACATCCATTGAAAGGAATTGCAAAATGTACATCTGCGGTTTAAATAAAACAACTTTACTTGATTATCCAGAACATCTGGCAGCCACTATTTTTTTAAGGGGCTGTGATTTCCGCTGTCCATTTTGCCAGAACAGTTCCCTTGTTCTTCCCAAACGCTATCCGGATCTGATTCCTGTGGATGAAATCATGGCATTTCTGCAAAAACGCTCCTCTATTCTGGAGGGTGTCTGTATCACCGGCGGTGAGCCAACTATCCAAAAAGATTTACCAGATTTTATCGCAGATATCAAGAACCTTGGATTAAAGGTGAAATTAGACACCAATGGCAATCATCCAGATATGTTAAAATATCTTTTAGACCAACAGCTTTTGGATTATGTTGCCATGGATATTAAGAACAGCTTAGAAAAATATCCGGTTACAGTAGGGCTTGCCAATACGGGTTCTCATTGTGACTCAACCCCAACCGTCTTCACCGGCTATTCCACTGAAGCTGTGGAGAAGTCTGTCATATTACTAAAAGACAGCCGTATCCCTTACGAATTCCGCACAACTATTGTAAAAGAGCTTCATACCCATGAAGACATGCATAATATAGGAAAATGGCTGAAAGGTTCACCATCTTTATTTTTACAATCCTTTGTAGATTCCGGTGAAATTTTGCAAGAGGGTTTATCTGCTCACTCAAAAGAAACTTTGTTGGAATTTAAGACCATTTTATCAGAATATATTAATAGGGTTGAACTTAGAGAAATTTCATAATATTAATCATATTAGAACTGTTTTCAAAATAACATTAAATAAATCTGACTTAGGAGAACCTGCATGCAGTTAACACATTATACCGACCGCTTAATATTAAAGGTACTGGACCCATCCTGGGCATCAAAGGTATGTGCCTTTTACAAAGAAAACAAAGACCACTTTGAACCCTTTGAACCAAAACGAGTACCTAATTTTTATACCTTGGATTTTCATAGTGCCAATCTCTCTTATGAATATAATGAATTTCTTCATTTTCATTATCTGAGATTGTATCTGTTCGAGCAGAATCACCCAGACCGCATTATCGGTTCTATCTGCTTTAGCAATATCCGTTCCGGCAGCTTTTTAAGCTGCAACCTCGGTTATAAAATTGATTACCGTTTTGAAGGAAAAGGCTATACAACCGAAGCCTTAGACTTTGCAATTCACAAAATCATTTTCAAAGAATACGGTCTCCACCGAATTGAAGCCGCCGTTCATCCGGCAAACATTCCATCTCTCCGTATTATGGAAAAATTGCATTTTGAAAAAGAAGGAATCGCAAAAGATTTTGCATTTTTAAATGACCGCTGGGAAGACCATATAAAATATGCACTCATCAATAAAAATTAAAACATCCTGCATTTTTGCAGTTTATAACTTCGCATAATAGGGGTTATGAATATTTTATCTTTATTTTGATTTTTCAATCTAGGTTTATAAAAAGAGGTACTATACCCTATAATTTTTCTTGCGACCTTACGGACTTTAAGAAGCACTAATGCTTTTGACTTTT
>CAYTGQ010000204.1:0-2570 GCA_964437345.1 uncultured Lachnoclostridium sp.
TATAACCATTGTTATGAGAAGTTGCAGGATATAAAAATATAAGGTTATTTGAGCAATCCTACTTTTCTTAATTCTTGCTCTAATA
The DNA here is from genome assembly GCA_964437345.1 of uncultured Lachnoclostridium sp. GTDB lineage: Bacteria > Bacillota > Clostridia > Lachnospirales > Lachnospiraceae > CAYTGQ01. Next base: position 86 of record CAYTGQ010000204.1, read on the forward strand.
CTGCTTTATTCTGGTCTTCCATTTCTGTCAGTGGAAGTCTTAATGATCCTACATTCATTCCCATCATGTTCATAGCTGCTTTTACAGGAATTGGATTTACCTCACAGAAAAGTGCTTTTACTAATGGAAGCATTTTTAACTGAAGTTCACGGCTTCCAGTTACATCGCCATCTAAATATTTTGCTACAATATCATGGGTTTCCTTTGGTGCTACATTGGATAATACGGAAATAACACCAATACCACCAAGAGATAAAACCGGAACAATCTGGTCATCATTGCCGGAATACATATCAATCTTGCCATCTGTCAGATTCATAATCTCTGCCACCTGTGAAATATTACCGCTGGCTTCTTTGATACCTACAATATTATCAACATTTTTAAATAATGTAGCTGTTGTAGACGCTGCCATATTTACTCCGGTACGACTTCCAACATTATAAAGAATTGCAGGGATTTTAACTGCCTCAGCAAGAGTTGTAAAATGCTTAATCAATCCATTCTGAGTTGCCTTATTGTAATATGGAGTAACCCATAAAAGACCATCTGCTCCCATTTTCTCAGACTGGGTTGACGTATAAAGAGCACTGGCTGTGGAGTTAGAGCCTGCTCCGGCAATAATTGGAATACGTTTATTGGATACCTCAATGCATCTTTTCACTACCTGTAAATGCTCTTCAATTGGAAGAGTTGCAGATTCTCCTGTTGTTCCACAGGCAATAATTGCATCAGTTCCATTGGCAATATGAAACTCTACTAACTCTTCAACTTTCTCAAAATTAACACTTCCGTCCTCATTCATTGGTGTTACTACTGCTACACCTGCACCTTTAAAAATCGCCATTTTCTTATCCTCCTATTTTTCTGCCTATACTAACACTTCATATTTCTCTTGTCAATTCAAAGATTCTATATTTATCTAACCTTTAATGTGACGTATCTCTGAAATCGAATCCATATGTTTTTCCAGTTCTGCCGGAAAGCTTCTTCCTGTAAGAATCAGTCCGCAGTCATCAGCCTTCAACTGAAGCAGGCTGATTAATTCCTCTACAGTTACAATATTCAAATCCAGAAGTCCTAATACTTCATCTAAAAGTAAAAGATCACACTCTCTGGTTTCTAACACTTTCTTTGCGAAATTAAAGCCATTAAGAATATTGGCTCTCTCATCTTTTTTCTGTTCCTCTGTTAATTCCTTGTAGGATTCTGGTTCCTTTTCAAAACGAAACAGCTTTATTTCCGGCTCCAGACGTTCCATAAATTTATATTCTTCAGAATCCTTACCTTTTAAAAACTGTATTACTATGACCTGTGCTCCGCTACCAGCTTCTTTCATGCACTGCCCCAGTGCTGCTGTTGTCTTGCCTGATCCCATTCCATAGTAAACCTGTACGGCTCCGTTATTCATCTTGTTCCCTCCTACCCTTAGGAAAAATCTCACTTACATCAAACGGCAACACAGGTTACGAGCTGCCTTATTGAAAAAGGGAGAGTTTTTTAAATCTTTGATTTAACACAACTCTCCCAAACAGTATATCACTATTTACCTTAAAAATCTATTCTTTTCTTTGCAGTGCTCATTCTGCCATCTCGACTATCGTCTCGATGTTACTTTCGCATTATAAAGTGCTTTGTGCAAGCACAGCACTTTGCAATGCTCATTCTGCCATGTATTCAAGTTTACTTACGGACACTTCGTAAGCCACTCTCTTTTCCACCTCTGTTTCTGATACTTTTTTCTGATACTCCCTACTCTGAATTCTTCCCCATATATAAAGGTGTCCACCTACCTGAAATTTTTCAGCAAATCTTGCATTTCTTCCCCACGAAATACAAGGAATATAATCTGATTTTCCATATGGACGGTTCACTGCTAAAAGCAAGTCAGCAATCTCTCTTCCCAAAGGAGTTTTACGGTATACCGGTGGTTTACAGATATATCCGTCTAAAAAAATGCTATTTGGATGCTCGCTCTGGTAATCTGGTTCACAGATTTTAATCTCCCTTACAAATACGGAAAGTACCAGTCTGTTTTTAGTTTCCTCATGTCGATTATAGGAACGGAACTGACCTGTTGCCTCAATTTCCTGTCCTCTGTAATCCTGTGTTACGTCAATCAACCGTTCAGAAATCATCAGTGGAATAATATCATGAGAATCACTTAATCTCTCAACCTCCACTTCAAGTATGTAAAATCCTTCTCCAAACACCTCATGGCTGTACTGAAATGGACTTACTACCTTTCCTGCAATATTCACCTGATTGTTATCAAATACTTTATCTGTCATCTGTATGACTCCTCTCTTTTTTCTATGATGTATCTTTAAATTTTGTCAATAATATTTATATGCAATTATTTTCCAACGCAGACATGGTTTTCGTCTTGTAATTTCGACAAATTGCGGTTTGTCGAACTAAGTGACTTCACCGAGGGCGGTAATTAGGGACTTTTGATTTGATTTTTCGAATTTAGTTTTATTCA